>JAUNPO010000070.1 GCA_030536665.1 Pseudomonadota bacterium | reverse complement strand
CAAGTACAATCTAGTCCCTCCCCTAAGGTAGGGGAGGTTAGGTGGGGTGTGAATCAAAATAAGAATCCTAATTGTCATGTTCGGAGGCACTCTCAGAGTGACGCAACGACATTCGGACATCCAGGTTAAATAAAGATTCCATGGTTTCACCTGGATCCCCGGATATCGCTGCGCTCTTCCGAGGATGACGTTCTTTGGGGTGATTGGGTTACGTTTGGGTTGCTTGATTTAGACCCTGAGATGAACTCAGGGTGACATTGAATGATGGTTGAGGATGACGTTCTTTTGCTTGGTTGGGGGGCGTCTTTGTTGGGAGTTTTAGACCCTGAGATGAACTCAGGGTGACAAGCGGATGAGTGGTTGGGGGATGCACAGACAGAGCCTTTTGGTGCGAACGAGCTTGCCTGGGACAAACGGGTTCGGAATGACATTTGGATGGATGGGGGGAGGGGCGCAGTTTTCAGGGAACAAGCGGATGGATGGTTGGAAGAGATAAGACAGAAGAAAAGGCTCGGAGAACCGAGCCTTTGTTTTAGGAAAATTCAGGGCGGTTTAGAAAGTATAACGCAGACCGACGGTGAATTCCTTGATACTTTTAATTGCTTCGACATCGGTCAGCACATAACGACCCATAGCGCGGACGCCTAAGCTGTCGGTGATGTTAATCTGCGCGCCGACACCAAAACGGACGCCGGTGCCGTCAAAGGAGTTGGTGACGTTCATCATTTTGCCGCCGTAATAGTAATTGCGGTTGACGTCCGCCTTATACTGTCCGATACCGACGGAAGTCAGAATCTCGACGACGTCAAGATTGATAAAATCGCTGACCAGGTCAACACCGTAGGCTTTGATTTTGACGGAAGAATCGGTGCCGTCATTAATCAGCTGCGTGTTGTAGGCGGTGTTGTTTTCGCTGCCCAGCGACTGCTGGTAAAAGCCTTCAACGGCCAGATTTTCGGTCAGTTTGATACCGACGCTGCCGGTGACGGAATTGAATTCCTGCGCAAGCTGCTTGTTATAGGGCGACTCGTATTTGGCGTCAATATAGGAATAATCAACACCGATATACGGGCGCCAGATTTTGGCATTGGCGCTTACGGAAAACAAGCTGCAGGCGGCAACGGTTAAAAGCAAACCTTTTTTCATTGTTTTGTCCCTTTATGAAATTTAACACAGCCTACTATAAGGCCAATCTGGTTAACAAAGCTTAAAGAATAAATGCGAAACATTGATTGACAAGGGCGGCGATATTCTTTAAAACTGACGGAGAATAAATTTTTCGGAAAAGCGATAAGATAATGAAGCGTTTGATTGTAAGCATTGTTTTGACGGCGGTTATCATGTTTTGGGCATATAGCTTTTATTGCCCGGAAGGCTGGCGCAGTTTTGACTGGAAGATGTTTGTTATTTTCCTGACGCTGGGCTTTTTTGCCATGTATAAGGTTGTGCAGTATCTGGCGCAGTTCAAAATTGTTGAAAAAAATTCGCGCATAGACATTGTGTTTGTGGTTTGTGTGGTGGCTTTTATGTATTTTCCGGCGTCGCATCTCAATCATGACACGGTTTCGGTTCAGGAAAACCGCAATCTCGCCAAGTATAAGCCGCTGGTTGAAAACGGCAAAATCAACTTTAACTACGGGCGGGATTTTGAAAGCTGGTTTAACGACCATTTTAACAGCCGCGCTTTTTTCATCAATATTCACAGCAAGATTTCGCGGCTGATTGACCGCAATCTTAAAAACGCCACGGCCATGGCCGGCAAGGAAAACTGGCTGTTTACCAAACGCTGGAATTCGGTTGACACGTTCCAGAACAAGACGCTGTACAGCGACGCGGAGTTGAAGGAAATCAAAAAGAATCTGGAAGACGTCAACAAATGGGCGCGGAAAAACGGCATTAAGTTTTATGTTTTGCTTAACCCCGACAAAGAGCGGATTTATCCGGAATATTATCCCGACGGCTATGACAAGGTGCGCGATTTGTCCCGTATTCAGCAGGCTTATGACTACATTCGCCAAAATGTCGATGTGCCGGTGGTTTATGCTTATGACGAGCTGATGAAAGCCAAAAAAGACCATATCCTTTATTACAAAACCGGAACGCACTGGAACCACCGCGGGGCGTTTGTCGCTTATACCAAGCTGATGACGCGCATTAAAAAGGACTTTCCGCAGCTCTATGTGATGAAGGAAAAAGACTTTAACATTGAGCCGAAGCTCGAGGCCGACGTGGACATCGCTTCCGCCCTCGGCATCAACGCTTATGACACTTTCCCGAAGGAAGACCTGACTTATGACGTGTTTAACGTTAAAAAGCCGCGGACGACCAGCAAGCACACTTTCTTGGACAACGACCGGCGGATTGAAACCTTTGACTTTGTCAACGCCGACAAGTCCAAAAAGCTGAAAGCGGTGATTTACGGCGACAGCTTTACCCTGCGCATGAACTGGTATATGGCCGAGAGTTTTGCGACTTTCCAGCATATTTACACCGGTTACGGCCGGAATTTTGACGTTTCGTATATGGCGGACGATATTTTGGCGCAGAAGCCCGATATCTTTATTGTTCAGACGACCGAAAGGCTGCTTGACCGCCTCAAGGTTTTGAATGCACCGGAGATTTAAGACATGTTATTCAGTTCTATGACGTTTTTGTTTGTGTTTATGCCTTTGGTCATTACCGTTTACGGCCTGTCCAAAAAGGAAATCCGCAATTATGTGCTGCTGGTGGCGAGCATTGTCTTTTATGCCTGGGGCGAGCCGCGTTATCTGGCGATTATGATTATCACCATTCTGGTCAATTATGTCGGCGCGATTGAAATGGCGCGTTTTGCCAACCGCAAAAAACGCAAGCTGATTTTGGCGGCGACAATTCTGACCGACCTTGGCTTTTTGATTTATTTCAAGTATTTCAACTTTATGGTCGAAAACCTCAACAACTGGCTGGAGCTGGAGTTTGATTATATCGATGTGATTATGCCGATCGGCATTTCCTTTTATACCTTTCAGGCGATGTCTTATCTTATTGACGTATATCGCCGCGAGGTGAAAGCGCAGAAAGACATTTACAAGCTGGCGCTGTATATCGTGCTGTTTCCGCAGCTGGTGGCCGGGCCGATTGTCAAATATCACGATGTGTGCGACCAGATTGACAGCCGCAAGGTCGAATTTAAAAATGTGATTATCGGTTTCAAGCGCTTTATCATGGGGCTGGCGAAAAAGGTTTTGCTTGCCAACACGCTGGCAGTTGTGGCCGACAAGGTATTTGCGCAGGATACGGAACTGCTCAGCCAGGGGATAGCCTGGATTGGCGCGGTGGCTTATATGTTACAGCTTTATTATGATTTCAGCGGTTATTCCGACATGGCTATCGGGCTGGGGCTGATGTTTGGTTTTAAATTTATGGAGAACTTTAATTATCCGTATATTTCAAAATCAATCAGTGAGTTTTGGACCAGGTGGCATATTTCTCTGTCGACGTGGTTTAAGCAGTATCTTTATTTTCCGCTCGGCGGCAATCGCAAAGGGAAGTTTCGTACCTATATCAATCTGGTTATCGTCTTTCTGGCGACGGGTATCTGGCACGGCGCGGCCTGGACTTATTTTGCCTGGGGTGTTTGGAACGCCGTGTTTATCGTGATTGAGAAAGCGCTCGGTTGGGGCAAAGACACGCTTCAAACATGGTACGGCAAGGCTCTCCGCCATATATACGCCTTGTTTGCCGTCGGTTTGGGCATGATTATTTTCCGCGCGCCGTCGGTTGACTATGCTTCCGAATTTATTCAGGTGATGTTTGGCCTCATCGATAATCACAACTTGCCGAAATACGACTATGGTCTGAACTATAAATTTCTGCTTGCCGCGCTTACCGGGCTGTTTTTGGCCATGCCGATTATGCGGGGTATTCTGGAAGTCCGTTATGAGCGGAAAGTTCTGCGCACCGTCATCAACATCTGGCTCTTTATGCTTTTCTTTTTATCGACGATTTCATTAGCGGCTAGTACGTATAATCCGTTTATCTACTTCCGCTTCTAGTAAAAGCGCGCTCTATGGTCGATTAGTGCGTTGTCTGCGTGTCAAAAGTGTCCTCACGTACTACTATGTACGCTGCGGTACTTTTGCACTTGACGCCTACTACTCGACTCATATATCGCGCTTTTACAGCGGCTAAGGGCGCAGCACAGGCATTTATCAAAGCCATGGATGTTTTTTTATATTATAAATGCGGCGGATGTTTTTTTATATGTTCCCTGACCTTTTACAGCGGCTAAGGCGGGGTGAAATAGTGTAAAGTATCAAATTGTTTTCACATCTTCCAGACCACAAAAACAACTTGCTAAAACTTTCCCCTTATGTTACCCTTTATCTTAAGCGGCAGAGTTTGCCGCTGAGGGCGTGACAACCCTTTAAAACTCATTAGTCGTTAAGCATAGTTGCGACTTAAAATAAGGATATGCTGATATCTGTCTTCGTGCTAGGGATGGATGTCAGCGTTATAAGGCTTTGCACGAAAGCGCTGAGCCGTTGTAATGAGTTACGGTTGTCAACATCCTCCCGCCTTTTCTTTTGAAAAGCGGGTTTTGTTTTAACTTTAAACAAGGATGTTCAACATGAATATTAATTTTAAATTTTTACTTTGCGGAGCGGCTTTTTGTTTTGTTCCACAAGCCGCTGTTGCGCAATGCGCGGTTACCGATTGCCAACAACTGGGCTATACTTCGTTAAAATCATGTACAGGCGGTTTAAAATGTCCTTTCGGCGAATATTGGGCTTGTCCCAAAGTTGAAGAAAAAGCTGTTTTAGGTGAATGTACCGGCTATGCCCAAAACTGTAAAATCGCCGATATTCTCAACAGTGACGGGACATGTTCAAATGATAAAGTTTCTGGCAAGACGCCGATAGGTGTTGTTGTTTATATCAGCGGCGGCAGTGATAAGTGTGGTTACGCCATGACTGCAAGTCCGATTGCGACAAATATCAAATGGTCAACAGAAAATGTTAGTACAGGTGCTTTCCAATCATCCAACTGGGAAACAGCAATTACGGATTTCGACGTTAGAGGCAATATGACAAAGATTATCCAGACAGCCAATGGTAACAGCAGTAAATATCCTGCAGCTTACACAGCATTAAATTATGCCCCAAGCGCTATACTAACTTCTAAAGGTAAGTGGGCTTTGCCGACAGCGGGTATTTTGAACAGCCTGTACACTAACTTAAATGCTATTAATAACACCATATCCAAACTAGGTGGCACACAACTTACTACCAATAATGAATATATCTGGTCGTCATCCGAAGCCTCAAGCAAACAAACGTGGCTTTTCCTCACTGACCGCAGCCATGGCCTTGGCGCAGATGGCATATACGGCCACTACAAAACTATTGATGGCGTCGTCCGGCCGGTGATTGCTTTTTAAATTGAGAATTTATTTTGTTTCATCCCCTTCTTACTCAGGGAGGGGATGAGACGGAAAGAAAAATTATATCAGAATGAAAAATATTTTCTTTTCTCCCTTTAAATTTCCGGTTTGCTGATTAGATATAACTATGTTTTAATTAGTGTTTACACAATTCTTTATTTGGAGTGAAAGTATATGAGAAAAGCAAGTTTGGCGGCTTTGGTCGCGGTGGCGATTATGACGGCGGGGACTGCCGTTATGGCTAAAAAACACGGCGGCGGTTTTGCCGGTCCGTCCAATGTTAATGTGGTAACGGTTGAACAGGCCAAAAATATGAAAGACGATACGCATGTCATTTTGCGCGGTTATATTGAGAGCCATCTCGGCGGCGAAGATTATATGTTTAAGGACAGCACCGGTTCCATTGCCGTTGAAATTGACGATGACGACTGGAACGGCCTGACAGTTCAGCCTTCTGATTTGGTTGAGATAAAAGGCGAGGTTGATACCCACTGGTCAAAGCCGACGAATATTGACGTTGATAAAATTAATCTGATTCAAAAATAATTTTTATGCTGAGGAAAAAGGAGGGCGTTTTTTCCCTCCTTTTTTGTTTCCGCCTCTGGACTTTTACGGCGCAGCGTTTATACTGAAGTGAATTTTTTTATGGGGCAGAGGTGAATGCGCAGGCTACGTTTTGATAAAAAGAACTTTCTCCGTTGGGTGTTTGTTCTGGTGTTGTTTGGGGTATGTTTTGATATGTATTTTAATTTTGTGGACTGGCGGACGGCCGACCGCAGCAGCGCCGGGATTGCGCCTGCTCCCGATAAGACTGCGGAGGCGGTGGTTCAGGTTTATGCGGCGCGCACCTACAACTGGCGGGGATATTTTGCCGTGCATTCATGGATTGCGGTCAAGCCTGAAAACGCCGAAAAATATACCACTTATCAGGTTATCGGTTTTTATCTGTGGCGCGGGCGTTCGGCGGTTGACATTCAGGAGGGAATTCCCGACCGCCGCTGGTACGGACGCGACCCCGAGCTTCTGGCAGATTTGCGCGGGCAGGCGGCGGCTGAGGCCATTCCGCTGATTGACAAGGCGGCGAGGTCTTATCCTTATGCCCATATGTATTACGCTTATCCGGGACCGAACAGCAACACCTTTATTTCCCACATCATCCGGCAGGTGCCGCAGCTCAAAATCGCTTTGCCGAACATTGCCATCGGCAAGGATTATCTCGGGCATAATACATTTTTTGCCGAATCCGAGAGCAAAACCGGCTGGCAGGTTTCTCTGTGGGGTATTGCCGGTGTGACGGTCGGTTTGGTCGAGGGGCTGGAAATTAATCTCCTCGGTTTGAATTTCGGGATTGACTTTTTACGTCCGGCGCTCAAACTGCCGCTTATCGGGCGGCTCGGAATGGCACGGGTTCAGCGGGAGGGCTGATTCTCCCCGGCTTCTTTGATGAGGGCGTCGACAAAGTGGGGCAGGGTTGTGCCGGCCGGGCCGAAAATATGGTGGTCGAAATAAAAGTTGTTTGACGTTTGTTCCATATTAAATTCCCAGGTGTCGGCGCCATGCAGTTTGGCTGTCTGCACAAATCCCGCCGCCGGGTAGACAACGCCGGAGGTGCCGACGGAAACAAACAAGCCGCAGTTTTGCAGCAGCCGTTCGACCTGATTCATATACAGCGGTATTTCTCCGAAAAAGACAATGTTGGGCTTCATCATGCCGGTTGTTTCGCAATGCGGGCAGGCGGTTTCCGTCGTTATGTCGCCCCAGCTTTCCAAAACCCGGCCGCAGTTCAGGCAGACGGCCTGGTTGATTTGTCCGTGGATGTGGTAAATGTTTTGACTGCCGGCTTTTTCGTGCAGGGTATCGACATTTTGGGTGACGATGCTGACCTTGCCCGGGTATTCCTTTTGCAGGCGCGTAATTGCCAGGTGTGCCGGGTTGGGCTTGGCTTGCAGCAGTTCGGGTTTCATCTGGTTGTAAAAATCGTGCACATATTCGGGGTTGCGCTGAAACGCCTCAATCGTTGCCACGTCTTCAACGCGGTGGTTGTTCCACAGGCCGTCGGCACTGCGGAATGTGGCCAGTCCGGACTCGGCGGAGATGCCGGCGCCGGTTAAGATAACGATTTCCGAATATGTTTTGTTCATGGCTTTTTCCTTTGCGACTCTTTGTGGGCTGATTATAGGCCTTTTGCGGAAATTTTAAAGCATTTTAATGAGGGATAAAATGAAGGCTGCGGTTGATTTGTGAGTCAAACTGCCGTAAATTTAAGAAAATTGTACGACTTTTTGCAAAAGGATGGTTGAGATGAAAAAATTTTTAGCTTGCTCTTTGGCGGCTTTGGGATTGGCGGCACCGGCTCAGGCGGCGCAAAACCAGTTTTATATCGGTGCCGATTATGTTTACAGCATGAACAGTGTTGACAAAGGCAACGGTCCGATGTTCCGCAATTATAATCCCGAAATCAATTATCACACCGATTATGCCGACGATTATTCCCTGCCGAGTATCAATGTCGGTTACAATTTCAGCGAAAACTTTGGTATTGAAGCCTTTTATATGACTTCCGGCAAGGAAAAAGACAAGTATTACGGCATTTGGAATTCTCTTGATACGCTGCAGGCCGAAACCAGTTTTCAGGCTTATGGTGTGGACATGATCGGCTATATCGGTTCGACCGACAAGGTTGACTGGCTGTTGACCGCCGGCGTTGCTCAGTATGAATACGAAACCAAGTACAAATACCACTATCTGAAGCGCATCACCAAGCAGACTGTTGAAGACGACGGTTTGGGCGTTCGTGTCGGTGCCGGTTTTCAGATTAATCTTGACCGTTACATTTCTTTGCGCGCCATGTATCGCTACATCTTTACCGAGCTTGACGGCATGAAGCATGCGCAGGAGATTTTAGTGGGTGTTAGGGTTGGTTTTTATCCCTTCTACTAGTAATTTGAGCGCTAAACCAGCATCATGCTTGCAATTTTTTCGTTCGTGTAGCTAGTTGTACACGTCACTCAAAAATTACGACGCAGCATACTGGTTTAGCGCTCAAATTTTGACAGTTAAAAGGGATCATGCTTGAAGCTGGGGCAGCTTCACCCCATCGGTTCGCCGCTGGTTGATGGTGCATAATGAAGCGCGATGCTTAGGCGGGGAGCCCCCGCGGGCGCAAGTTAGCTGCTGGTTGATTGTGCATAAGGAGGCACTGCGTGCGTATCGTGCCAGCTGCAGGAATAATTCACACCCCACCTAACCTCCCCTACCTCAGGGGAGGAAGATAAGGGTTTTTTATTTTTGAATTATCCTCAAACAAGCACAATCCAGTCCCTCCCCTAAGGTAGGGGAGGTTAGGTGGGGTGTGAAGCTGAAATAGTAATCCTGATTACAAGAAAGGACGGAAATGAAGAAGATTGTTATTATTGCGGCGATGAGCAAGGAAATTGCTTTGATAAAATCCATGCTTGGTGCGGTTCGCAGCGAGAAGACCGCGGCGGCGGAATTTTTTTACGGGACGGTCGGCGAGAAAGAGATTCTTTTAATCAAAAGCGGAATCGGCAAGGTTTGCGCTGCAGCGGCGGCGGTTGAGGCTATCAACCGTTTTCATCCCGATGCGGTGATTAATACCGGGGCGGCCGGCGGAATTTCGTCCGGTTTGGCGGTGATGGATGTCGTGGCAGCTTCAACAACGGCTTATTATGATGTTTTTTGCGGCGGTGAATGGGGGCAGGTTCAGGATTTCCCAAAATATTTTGACGCGGATGCTTCCCTTTATCAAAAAGCGCTGGCTTTGGGCATTACCGGCGGGGTGATTGCTTCGGGGGATAAATTTGTGACCTCAGGCGCGGAAGTTGCCGAAATTAAAAAAGTCTGTCCCGATGCCGTGGCTGTGGATATGGAAAGCGCGGCGCTGGCGCAGGTTTGTTATATGTATCGGGTGCCGTTTTTGAGTTTGCGGGTTATCAGCGATACGCCGGGTGTGGCGAATCATGCCGCTCAATATGAGAATTTTTGGGAAACAGCCGGAGAAGAATCGTTTAAAGTTCTGCGCAAACTTTTGGAGGCGTTATAACCTGTTTTTCGGGCAGGGGCGTTCTTTCCTGTTTTTGGGGAATGGCGTCGATGATGAGGTCGTATCCCATTTTATCAAGATAAGACCAGAGTTCAGAGAGAGACCAAGTGTAAAGTTCTTTTTTGCTGCTTTCGAGAAGCATGACGTGCAAAGGTGTCATGCCGGTAATGTTTGGCATATCCTCAAAGATAAAGTTACGTTTGCGTCGGCAGTCGCGCAGTTTTAGTCCCAGTTTTTTGAAGAAATCTGTTTTGTTCTTTTTCTTTTTCATTTTCTAAAGCTCCTTTGTTTGGTTAAAACAAACTCTCCATTGTCAACAAACAAAGGAGAGTGGAGCTCAAAAACTGTCTATATTCAGTCGCTGTTATTCAATATATTACCAGCACTCCACTCCATGCGTGGATATTTCATATAGAGGTGTTTTTGAGACACCGCAGACAGAACGCCTGTCTGCATTTGCTAATGTAAT
>JAUNPO010000069.1 GCA_030536665.1 Pseudomonadota bacterium | reverse complement strand
GGGTAAAACCTCCTTTTAATTTATCTTGTAAAAAATATCTTGTGTTTTTGTCTAAAATGAGCTAGTATTAAAATGATATAATATTATTAACTTTAAATATAAATTTTTATGGATATTAAATTTTATGAAAAGCAGTGGAACTGCGCTGCCAAAGTTTTGCATGAACTGCGTTATAAAACAGATTGTGTTGTTGACGGACAATTGACGGTTAAGCCGTTTTATGTCGTGTGCATTGATGATGATCCGGTATCTGCGTTTTATGCCTGCAAAGTATTTTTTGCCTGCAAAAAACAGTTTGGCTATGAACCGGAAATTCTGTGCGTCGGCGGAACGGGAATGCTCTCAAAATATCTGAATGAAAAAGGATGTTCGGAAGGACAGAAACTGGCAAATGTTTGCACGCTTTTGGGGGCAAGGCGGATAAAAGTGTTGGACCACGGAACCAATACCGGCGCCAATCTTAAGGAAATCATTGATTATCTGGGAGGCCGCCGGGAACCGATAATCTTCTGTCCGACGCTTCGTTTGAGCCTGCGCTTGGAAAGAACGGTGCGTTTCAGCACGGTTCAGTTCCCCGGAACGGTTCCTTTGAATGCGTATTTCTATTGTCCGGATGAGCATATTATGGATATGGCTCAGCTGTATAATGGAAAAGGGCTGGCAGACGGTTTGCCGCTTTTGTCTGAAGTTGCTGCAATCTATAACCGTATTAAGCTTAATCAGAATAAGTTTAATGCGCCGTTGGATTTCACGCCTTCCGAAGAAACGCTGAAAGCGGCGGCTTATCTTGAAAAGCACTATCCGGTGCGTATCAGTCGCTTGCCTTTGTCTGCGCCGCTTCAGTATTTGAAAATGTTCCTGGCCGTAAAATATGGCAGGGAAGAAGTCAATGCCGATTTGCGTGAGCATGTTGCAAAGTGGCAGGTTAGGGTGCGTGAAGCTCTGTAACGTAAAAAAGAGGTTGGAAATTCCAACCTCTTTTTTTTTGGGAAACTTAATTCAAAGTAACCAAACCGTGGCTGAAAGCATAAACGGACCACAGCGCAATAATAATGAACAGGGCAGCCAGTCCTTTTTCCCGTTTGGTAAAAGCGGCTTCCTGCGGTGCGTTTTGTTTTCTGGCCAGCCAAAAAACCGGAATACCGAGAGCCAGAATAACGACGGCCAGCATGAAATATTTCAGGCCGGCGGCGTAAATCAGCCACAAGGCGTAAACAGAACCGGCTATGGCCGTGAATAAAGCTGACGAACGCTTGACGTCCAGTCCCTGCGGATATTCGCCGTCCGTGCACAGCTTCCACAGATAAGCGCAGGACATGAAATAAGCCGGCAGAACCATGACGCTGGTAATGTTAAGCATGGTCGACCAGGCGTCGCTGGCAAAATAAACCAAAAACATACACAGCTGCATGGCCAAACTGGTTACCCATAAGGATACGGAAGGGGAACCGGCGGCATTTTCCCGGGTGAAACCTTTGGGAAACGTTCCGTTTTGTGCCGCGGCAAAGGGGATTTGCGCAGTGACGATTGTCCAGGCCAGCCAACTGGTCAAAACGGCGATTAACAGGCCGATATTCATAATCCAGGCGCCTTCCTTGCCGATAATTGCTTCCATAATGCCCGCCGTTGACGGATTGCTTACCGCTGCCAGTTCAGCCTGATTCATATAGCCATAGGGCAGCAGGGAGAGCAGGGCGTAGATAATCAGGCAGGAAATGAAGCCGAGAAAAGTCGCCGGGCCGATGTCTTTGGAATCTTTGGCTTTGTCTGACATGACAACGGCGCCTTCAATCCCGATAAAGGACCACAGCGTCACCATCATTGTGCTTTTAATCTGTGTTCCGAGCCCGCCCAGGCGATTAACCGTATCAGCGGATTCGCCCCAGAAGTCAAAATCAAATTTGGAGGAATTGAAAACCACCAGCATGATGATGATAAAAAGAATAAGCGGCGCGATTTTCAAAATTGTACCGATAAGGTTGATGATACTGGCTTGCTGCACGCCTCTGAGAATCATAAAGTTAAAACCCCAGATAATAACGGAGCCGCCGATAATCGAAGCCAGATTGTTTCCGCCGGCAAAATAAGGCGGGAAAAAATAGTTGAGCGCGTCCATGGTAATGACGGCATAACTGACATTGCCGAAAACCTGGCATAACCAGTACGACCAGCCGATGGTAAACCCGGCGTAAGAACCAAAACCGGCGCGGCTGTATGAATAAATGCCTGTTTTCAGTTCCGGCTTAGCCATAGACAGGATGGAAAACGTGTTGACAATAAGATAAATGCCGATGCCGGTAATGACCCAGGCAAGCAGAACTGCTCCGGCGGAAGCGCCGGCGGCCATATTTTGCGGCAGGCTGTAAATGCCGCCGCCGAGCATTGAGCTGACGACAATACTGGCCAAGGCAAAAATACCCAGCCCTTTGGGATTGATTTTTGCTTTGGTGTTTGAACTTGATTTTGCCATTTTTGTGTCCTTCAAAATTGCAGAAAACCCCGAGCCCTTTCACTGGCCCGGGGCAACGAAACAAACTTACAAAACAGCCGGATCGGCGTGTTCAAAATTCAAAAAGCCCATGGCTGTCAGACAATAGCCGAACTGCTCGGTAATGTTGACGTAGTTATGCCACATCTGGAACTCGGAATGCTGTTCCACGCCGCGCAGCTCCAGCTCATGGCGCAGTGATTTGCGCAGCCACATTTCCGAATGTCCTTTGGCAATTTCATCATCAATATGTGTGTCAAAATATTCAACATATTCAGCCGCCCAGCCGCCGATAAGCTCGCCGTTCTTGTCTTTTCCCCAGCAGACGCCCAAACCTGTGGCGATAGCCTTGTGGTCGTCGCGGCTGGCGCCGTTGGCCGCCATAATGACTTCCAAAACCGCACCATGTTTAAATTGGCTGACGATTTTGTCATTAATCGGCACAATCTTGCCAAACAGTTCTTTAGGCAAAACGGAAGTATAAGGAATAATGTTAAAGTTTTCGATACGTGCCTGCATTAAAGCGGAATCATAGCAGAATGTTTCAAAAGGCTGTGGCGGAATGCCCTCGTTGGCCTGTCCGGCGCCGCCGGTGATGAATGCGAATGTCGGGTAACGTACACCTTGGGTAGTCATATTTTTTCTCCTGATTAAAATTAGTGGATTTATTGAGTACACAAGTTGATTTAATCGGCATAAAGCATATTTCAAGTTTAAATTGGGCAGATAGAACTTTTTACCTACTTTGATATCCACAAATAAATTTATTTGTAAAAAAATATGGAATTTTATAAATATTATAGTAGGTTATAGCCAGACAGTTTAAGTAAAAGGAAAAGAAAAATGTTTTTTAGGAAGAGTATTTTGGCAGGGCTGACAGGTCTTTTGCTGATTTCTGCATGTGAAAATGAAGATAATAAAAATGCTTCTCAGGCACAATCTATGACAGTCAAGGCCGTACGGGTCGAACCGCATAACGTCCCTTTGAGTTTTGAATATGCCGCCCGCGCCCAAGGCTCTAAGGAAACGCAGGTGCGTGCCCGCGTCGGCGGCATTCTGCTTAAACGCAATTATACGGAAGGGGCAACTGTCAAAGCCGGAGAAGTCCTGTTTGAAATAGATCCCGCGCCGTATAAAGTCGCGCTGGCTCAGGCCAAAGCCCAGTTGGCGCAAAGCCGGGCACAGCTGAAATCAGCCCAAAACGACTGGGATCGTATTTCCACCTTGTTCAAACAGCATGTTGTCAGTGAAAAATCACGGGATGATTCTCTGGCGGCGTTGGATACGGCCAAAGCATCCGTTCAGGCGGCTCAGGCCCAGGTCGACCAGGCACAGTTAAATCTTGATTATACGACCGTTACCGCGCCGATTAGCGGCGTTACCAGCATGGAAGCCCAGTCGGAAGGAAGCCTTATTTCCGCAACCGGAGAGTCCAGCCTCCTGACAAACATTACGCAGGTTGACCCGATTTATGTTATTTTTTCGGCATCTGAAAGCGAAATTCTGTCCCTGACGGCGATGACCGACAAAGGGCTGATTTCCAATCCTTTGAACGGCAAGGATATTATCGCCAGAGTTAAGTTTGGCAACGATTTGTTTTATCCGCTGACCGGAAAGATTAACTTCATCAATCCGACGATTGACGAAAGTACGGGAACAATCAAACTCCGCGCTGTTTTCCCGAACCCTGAAGGGCGTCTGCGTCCGGGACAGTTCCTGCGGCTGGTAATGGAAGGTTTGGTGCGCCAGAATGCAATTGTTGTTCCGGAGGAGGCTGTCATGCAGGGCGCCAACGGCGCGTTTGTTTACAGGGTCAGCGACCGGGGAACGATTGAAACGGTCAATGTCAAAACCGGTTTTACAACAAAAGACCAGGGTTGGATTATTGACGAGGGGCTTCATGCCGGCGATGTCGTCGTGATAAGCGACTTGATGAAACTTCGTCAGGGTATTCCTGTCAAAGCGGATATCGTAACGCAAAAGACACCGGCTGACGCGCTTGACGACGAAGCAGAGGCTTAATAATAATTTTTTTGTTGGGAAAAATACATGTTTTCAAAATTTTTTATCGACAGGCCGATTTTTGCAACGGTCATTTCGTTGATTATCGTGCTGGCCGGCCTCGTTTCCATGAAAGTGCTGCCGGTAGAACAATATCCGGATATTGTGCCGACAGAAATTCAGATTTCGGCGACCTATCCCGGTGCCACGGCCGAGGTTTTGGCCGATACTGTTGCCGCGCCGATTGAACAGGAAATCAACGGCGTCAAGAATATGATTTATATGTATTCCAACGCTACCTCCAGCGGCTATCTGACCATTGGCGTTGTCTTCAACATCGGTACCGATCCTGACCAGGCAACGATTGACGTTAACAACAAGGTTCAGGCCGCAACGCCGAAGCTGCCTTCTGAGGTTACTAAAAACGGCGTAACCGTGGAACAGAAATCAAACTCGATTTTGCAGGTTATTTCCATGAAATCGACCAGCCCGCGTTATGATACGGTTTATGTGTCAAACTATGCCTTGTTAAATGTTTTGGATGAAATCAAACGTATTAAAGGCGTCGGCAGCGCATCGCTTTTTGCTTCGCAGGATTATTCCATGCGTATCTGGCTCAGTCCGGATAAACTGGCGGATTACAACCTGACTCCGCAGGATGTCATTTCTGCCATTCAGGAACAAAATTCCCAGTTTGCCGCCGGACAGTTTGGGCAGGAACCGATGGACAATCCCCAGTCTTATACTTATTCGGTGAATACGAAAGGGCGTCTGGTCAATACCGAAGAATTCGGCGATATTATCCTGAAAACGGATAATCAGGGCGGTCTGCTTCGCCTGAAAGACGTGGCGCGCATAGAACTCGGCGCGCAGGAATACAGCGTCCAGTCCCAGTTTAACGGGGAAAAGGCCGTTGCTTTCGGTATTTATCTGCAGCCGGGCGCCAATGCGCTGGAAACGGCCAAACTGGTGCAGGATAAAATGAAAGAACTCTCCAAGAGTTTTCCTGACGGCATTACCTATGATATCCCGTATGATACGACCCTGTTCGTTAATGTATCGATTAACGAAGTTATTCATACCTTTTTTGAGGCTGTCGTACTGGTAGTTCTGGTTGTTTACCTGTTCTTGCAGAATTTCCGCGCGACTTTAATTCCGATTTTGGCTGTGCCGGTGTCAATTATCGGTGCTTTTGCCGGTATGTATGTCTTGGGTTTTTCAATCAACCTGCTGACGCTGTTTGGTTTGATTTTGGCAATCGGTATCGTGGTCGATGACGCGATTATCGTTTTGGAAAACGTCGAGCGTCTGATGAGCGAGGAGGGGCTGAATCCCAAACAGGCGGCAGTCAAGGCCATGCAGGAAGTGTCCGGTTGTTGCCGTCGCGCTGGTTTTGTCTTCGGTATTTTTGCCGATTGCCTTTCTCGGCGGTATGACCGGTGTCATGTATAAGCAGTTTTCCGTGACTATTGCCGTTTCGGTGTTGATTTCGGCTCTTGTTGCCTTAACCCTGACACCGTCGCTTTGTGCTTTGCTGATTAAAAAAGAGCATGGCAACAGGGAACCTCACGGCTTTTTCCTTTGGTTTGACCGTTTCTTTGACGGTGTGACCAACCTCTATCTGGCTGCGGTCCGGCTGATGTTAAACTATCGTAAAACCGCACTGGTTTTCTTTGTTGCCATCCTGTTTGGAATTATGCACTTCTTTAAAGTCATTCCGACCGGTTTGGTTCCGAATGAAGATATGGGTAATTTGCTTATGGCATACGATATGCCGCCGGCATCCTCACTCTCCAGAACCACAGCCTTTACCGATAAGGTGTCGGCAATGGTTAAGGCTGATCCGAATGTTGAGAGCATAATGACCATTAACGGTTTTAATATGCTGTCTTCCAGCCAGAATACTTATTCGGGCATCAGCTTTATCACGTTGAAAGACTGGAAACAGCGTCAGGAACCGAGCCAGTCGGCGGAAGTTTTGGCGCAGGTCTTCACCCGTATGGGGATGAGCCAGCCGGAAGGCATCGGCTATGCGTTCAGTATGCCGCCGATTATGGGGATGAGCACGACCGGCGGTTTTGAGGGCTATATTCAGAACAAAGCCGGAAAAAGCTCGGCGGAATTGATGGATATGACCAATAAATTTATAGCAAAGGCATTGGAGCATCCGGCACTGAGCAATGTTAAAACCACTTTCTCCGTCGGTACGCCGCAGTATCGCATTGATCTTGACCGTGTCAAGGCGCGGACGCTGGATGTGCCGATTAACGCCATTTATTCGGTTATGCAGGCAACTTTCGGCAGCCTTTATGTAAATGACTTTACCTACATGGGGCGCAACTTCCGCGTAACCTTGCAGTCTGAAGCCAAGTTCCGCCGCACGCCGGATGATTTGCGTTATGTTTATGTCAAATCAAACAGCGGGCAGCTGGTGCCTTTATCAACGCTGATTAATGTCGAACGCGTTACCGGACCGGAACTGATTAACCGCTTCAACATCTTTCCTGCCGCCAAGGTCTTGGGCGATCCGGCGCCGGGCTACAGCTCCGGTCAGGCGATTGCCGCTATGGAAGAAGTGGCCGAAGAGGTTCTTGGAACAGACTACGCGCTGGCATGGGTTGGTTCCGCTTATCAGGAAAAACTGACCGGCGGCGCTTCAACACAGGCTTTTGTCTTTGGTTTGATTATGATATTTTTGATTTTGTCGGCGCAATATGAAAAATGGTCATTGCCGTTTGTCGTCATCCTGTCCGTGCCGTTCGCCGTCTTTGGCGCGCTGTTGGCAACCTGGATGCGCGGCATCAATAACGATTTGTACTTCCAGGTCGGTTTGGTTACCCTGATTGGTTTGGCGGCAAAAAATGCTATTTTGATTGTCGAGTTTGCGGTGATGAAAGTTCAGGAAGGCCTGACTTATGTCGATGCTGCGGTTGAGGCGGCAAAGCTGCGTTTCCGTCCGATTGTCATGACCTCTCTGGCCTTTACTTTCGGCGTTTTGCCTTTGGCCGTCAGTAGCGGTGCCGGCGCTAACAGCCGCCACTCGATTGGTACCGGCATGATTGGCGGTATGATTCTTTCAACCTTTGTGGCAACGATTTTCGTGCCGATGTTCTTTGCGATGGTTGGCGAAATCTTTGACGAGGAAAATATCCTCCGCCGTAAGATTCGCAAACGCGCCATAGAACGCGGGCGTCCGCTGCTTCAGGATGTAAAGCGTTAAGAAAAGGAAAATCCCTTTCAGTTTTTACCGAAAGGGATTTTTTTTAAGCCCGGGAAATAAATCCGTTAATCAAAGCCAGACAATGGTTACATTCCAAAATCTTTTTTGAATAATAGGCTTGATTCTGGGGAATAAGCGCCAGCCGGCGATAGTTTTCCCACTTTTCATAATAATCACGTTGTAATTTCAATAAGTCATCCTGAGATAATCTTTCCAAATCTTTGCTTGTCATAAACATAATACTTAGTTGAACATAATGATAATAAAAACATACTTTTTTAGCCTTTATAACCTCAAAATGCAACAAAAAAATTGAAAACCATGCGTTTATCTATTGAATAGTTTGCAATTTTATGCCAAAATATAAATGTGTGTAGATGTTATCTGTCCGTCAGGGCAGAATTATGTGTGAGGTGTACCATGGTGAAGAGCATTTGGCGTTGCCTGATGCTGTGTGTCTGCGTATTAGCGGCATCAGCAGTTTCTGTGCAGGCGGACAGCCTTCCGCAAAATCAAATTTCAATTTATGCAAAAACCGGTGTGAACGTTGATGAAAACCTTTCAAAAACGGCCGCTCTGGAAATAAACCTTTCTCCATTGGCCGGAGAACGGGTCGCTTCGGTGTGTTTCATCACCGATAACGGAAAATGCCGCGGCAACCTGTTCAGCAATGGTGAAGATTTGGATGGCGCCAATGAAGAAAAGTACGAAGATGATCCCGTCGCCAAATGCCACTCTTTGGGATTTAACCTGACAAGCTGTTCGGCCGGTCGTACCCCGCGGGATTTCTGTCCTTATGACAGCAAATATTTCTCGCGCTGTGAATGTACCGAAACCTGCCCGTCAGGATATCAGGCCAAAAAATGCGGTTCCGGTATGTTGACCAAAGATGTTGTGACACCGAACTGTCAAACCTGTTACCGCTGTGTTCAGTGTAGTAACGAGTGCCCAAAAGGATATTCGCTTGAAAAAGGTGTCTGCAATCAGACGTCAAACTATAAAACAGAATGTGGTGACGCTTGTTATAAAGAAGTTGAAAACATCTGCACAACGGGAACTTTGGAAGCGCCGGAAGAAACAAACGGTATGAAAAACAAAATCGTCGGCTATACCAAATGTAACAAACCCTGTTTCCAGAGTTATGATGACAACTGTCCGACCGGCTACACCAAAACCAAGCCCGGCAGTGGCAAGTGTTACGATTCGGCCACAACAGACTACGGTTCGGCGTGTTATAAAGAAAAGAGCTGCTGTGCCGACAGTTATAAATATACCTGTACCGGAGAGAACGAACAGCCGGGAGCGTCGGTCTGCGGCGGAAAGTATAACAGCTGTAAATGTATAGACGGTTACGTCTGGAACAGCAGCCTCGGCAAATGTACCTGCAGCGGAACGGAATGGTGTTCTTTGCCGCAGAACTGTAAAGATTTGGGCTACCGGATGAATGTTACCTGCGTCGGTAAATTCCTGAAATGTCCGTTCGATTCGAACTATGTCTTCTGCGTTGACGACCTTTCCTCAAGCTGTGCCGTTAAACCGACCTGTGCCGCGGGAGAACTTCTTGTTGAAGACGGCAAGGACGGACAAGGAAATACTTGCTATAAATGTGAAAAAGTGACAACAACCTGTACAGCAGAGTATTATCCTGATTACAAACTTTATTACCCGGACTATGAGCCTTGCGCCATAGCCAAAGACGGCAACAGATACCTGAAACCGAGATATGATGTAACCTGTAAATGTTCAAACGGAAAAGTGAAAAAAACAACAGCCTCTTGGCAGGAAGAAGTCTGGAAAGCAGGATCTTATAACTGGGATAAAAGTGAATCAACTTGTAATTACTACTTGACGGACCACTATAAAGGTATGGCTTGCAATGACTGTACACCGGAAAAGGCCTGTAAATAAAAGAGAGAACCCTCTCAGGCTTTTCTGAAAATATAAATAACATTACATAAACACAGCCGGGAAAATTAATTTTCCCGGCAATTAATTTGTCATTTTTCTCACCTTAAACTTTAATTAATACTTGTAATAATTTGAGTTTTATTGTATTATAAAATTGTGTGGATTTGGTACCTGACAAGAGCAGGAGTTGTTGTGTATTATGGTGATATCAGCGTATAATAACATATTAATGTATAAATATATACGGAACCGATTTATTTTCAATAAACCGGAATTTTGGTGTTTTAAATACATTTCACTTCTGTTTCATAGCACAAAAATCTAACACAACGCAATAAGGTATCAAAT
>JAUNPO010000068.1:3631-9995 GCA_030536665.1 Pseudomonadota bacterium | reverse complement strand
AAATATTTGAAAAAGATGCGCCATGTCTATGTAAGATTGATGATATGGAAATTGTACTGCTGAGAAGAAACTTTTTTCAAAAGCTGTATTATCACTGGTTTCGCAGGAAAAATAAACAATACGATTATCCGGTGTTGTATTCTGACGGAACAATAAGTAAAGCTCAATGTGATATGATTGGCCGTAAACTTTTGGGCGTGGTTTTTGAAAATCACCTGATAACGCTGAAAGATTCCCCTGATTATGTAAACTGGCATGAAGCAATGGAGTATTGCCAAAAGATTAAAATTTTTGGACAATCTTGCGAAGCCGGAAAAATTGAATTTTGGAAAAAGTATAGAAAGCACCAAAAGGAGTTGAATAGACTTCTTAAATCTGTGGGAGGGGAATCGCTTAAATCTTATAAAAGATATTGGGCGTCGTCCGAGTACTCTTATAACTTCGCGTGGTACTTCTGTACGGATAGAGACACTTACTACTGCGGCGTAGACTACGATTATGAGGATGACACTTACACCGTTCGCCCGGTGCTTGATTTATCAAAGGTATCTCTTTAAAACTAAAAGCCCTGAGTTCATACCCGGGGCTTTTTTGTGCTTATTTCTTTTCCAAAGCATAAAGAGGATTAACCACACGGCGGATATTCGGCAGACTTAAAAAGTCAGCCTGCATTTCCTTAAGATAATCCAAATCGGGCAGGGACGGGCGTAGCTTGCAGCCCAGATATTTGAAAAAGGCTTTGCGCAGATACGGGCAGAATTTAGTTTTTTTGACATATTTCCAATAAGCGGAAACCGCCCGTTGATACATCAGTTTGCGCGCGTCTTCCGGCAGGCCGGGATTGTCAAGAATAGCATAGCAATAAGCCATAAAGCGGTCATTGTCCAACTGGATTTTGTTGCCCGAAAAATTGCCGATTTCCTTGGGAACCAAAACCACATTATCGTCAATTTTAACAATTCCCCGCGCATAAATTGCCGTCCGCAGCGGAATGGATTCATCCTGAATAAAAACCCGTTCGTCCGCGCCGCCGGCCTTTTGCAGAACCTCAGTTCTGATAAGCTGCCCCATACGCGTAAAACGCCCGGTCAAAACGCCGAGCAGGGCGTCTTTGTCATATTTGTAGCTGAAATCATGCATCATCGTTTCGTGTTCAAGCTGCTGCGGTTCCTTTCCGGTTTTGGAAAAACGGCCGTAAACCATGTCTGCATTCAGTTCTTTAGCCAAAGCCAGCATTTTTTGCGTTGAGTCAATCGGAAAAATATCATCAGAGTCCAACATTCGGGTATATTCCCCTTTGGCCAGGGCAATTCCCTGATTGATACGCGGGCTGATGCCGCGGTTTTCCTTGTTGGCAATAATTGTCACATTGGGCAGTCCCTGAGTATATTCGCGAATAATGTCGACAGATTTGTCCGTAGAGAGGTCGTCAATAAAAATATACTCGGGATTCTCCAGCCCGGTTTGTCCGAGCAGGGCTTTCAAAACCGACGGAAGATAATATTCCTTGTTATAAACGGTCATGACAAAACTGACGTCAATATCTTTTTTCATTTTCGCCTCAAACTGAATTTTTATTTAGAGCTTCAATTCCGGGATTGAAGTGTCTTCTTCCTCAACGCTGAATTCTATAAAACGGGCGTCTTCCGTTTCGGTAACTTTTCCGCCGTCAGAAATAAGCGCGTCAGCCTCTCCGGTTTCATAAACAACGGTATTATCCGTTGAAGCATTTTCTGCGGGAACAGCAGGCACAGTTTCCGTTGCGGGCTGAACAACATCAGTTTCAACATTCTCCGGTTCGGCCTCGGTTTCAACCGCTTCAACCTCGGTTACTGCTGAAACATCTTCACTATCGGCCGGAACTTCCTCTTCATTGGCCGTGACACCGTCATTCGGCTGAACATCGTTCGGCTGAGCGCCTTCTGTAACATCTGCCGGCACCGGTGTTTCTGTCAGCGTTTCCTCAGAAATATTAATCAGCGATTCCGGAGCGCCGTCATCAATAATTTCCTGTTCACCTGCCGGAACGGAGGGAGCCGGGGCTGTTTCGGCTGCCGGAGCTTCCGCTTGCTTTTCCTCTGAAACGATATCTTCCGGTGTTGTGACCGGAATCAGGTTCTCAGGCTCGGAGTCTTCCGCCGGAATTTCATCTCGCGCTTTCAGCTGCTCGGCATTCAATAGTTTTGACTTGTCCACCTCGGTGTTAATGCACTGTAACAGCCAAACGTCATAAATCGGGTGCTCGACGGCATTCAGCGCCGGACTGGAAGAAATCATCCAGCCTTTGAAAATATTTTGCTGCTGATTATCCTGTCCGATATCAACCACATCGACAAACGCATAGTTGTCGGGCGTTTCTTCGGGTGGACGGGTTTTACAGGCTCTGACGACAATCGAGAAGCTGCCGAACCGTACTGCCGCATTTACCGGCGCTTCAATAACGTTTACCCGGCCGGTAATCTTGTCCATTGCCTGCAGCTTGGCTGTGTTTGTTTCAATTTCCTTAGCGGTTGCCGGAGCGGATAACGCCGCCAGAACAACAGCCGGAGCCAGAAGTTTATTTATTTTCTTCGCCATTGTCCGTCACCATAAAAATTATTTCGCCGACCATGTCTTCAATAGTCTTAAAGTCTTTGACATTGGTAATAACATCGCCGTTTTGCAGCATTTCCTTAGACTTGCCGGGTTCGATTTTGATAAATTTATCGCCGATAAGGCCGTCGCCGACAATAACCGCCGTGCTGTCTTTTGGCAGGGGAACGGCAGAAGACAGGCTCATGACGATTTCCGCGTCATAATTTTCATTGTCGAGTTTTTGGGAAACGACCGTGCCGACCTTAATGCCGTTAATGCGGACGTCGGAACCGACATTCAAACCGCCGACCTTAAGAAAACGGGCGGTAACTTCATAGCCTTTAACCACCTGCAGGTCAGAAACTTTATATGCAAAATAAAGGAAAAATGCGGCAACAAACAAAACCACAATACCCATAATTGTTTCCATTGGCTTCTTATTCATAAAAAACTCCTTACATCTGTTATATTTATTGCGGCAATTTACTTGCAGTTTTTGCGGTTGGCTTTGCCGATGCCGATAATGCGGTCAATCAGTTCTTCCAGCACCATGGCGTCCTGCGTATAGGCAAACTCGCCGCCCGGCGCCAGATAATCGGGAGATCCGCCCGGTTCGATTTCAATATATTTGTTGCCCATCAGCCCCGAACTGACGATGGAAGCGCTGCTGTCGTCGGGAATTTTGACCTGTTCGGAAATATCAAGCGTCAGAATGGCATGAAAATGGTCGTCCAGCTGCGCGTTGACAACCCGGCCAATATCCATGCCGGCCAGACGCACTTTGTCGCCGACCAAAAGGCCGTCGGTTCGGCCGAAGCGGGCGTTTACTTCATAATAGCGGCCGTTCTCGGTTTGGGCGGCACCGCTTCCCCGCAATATAAAAAAAGCGCACAGCAAAACGACGGCCAAACCGGCATACAGGCCGGTTTTCAGCGTTTTTGTTTCTTCACTGGTATATTTTTCAGGCATAAAAAACTCCTAAACACAAAATTTCTGCCCTTATAAAAACACATTTTTCACAATTAATAAATTAAAAAAACAAATTATCATCAAACTTTTTATAACTCTTAAAAAAATCTTAAAATTTAAAAATAAATAAGCTAGACTGAAAACAATTTGAAACGAGTCAAAAGGCGGCAAAATGATTACAGTGCGCGGATTATCTAAGAATTTCGGCAAAATAACGGCGTTGGACGATGTCAGTTTTGACATCAAAAAAGGCGAGATTGTCGCTTTGCTCGGCGCCAACGGTGCCGGAAAAACCACCTTGCTCCGCATTCTGGCCGGATTGTTATCCCCAGACGGCGGCTGTGTTTTTATTGATGAGGAAGACATTGCCGGCAGCAGAGTCGAAGCCTTGCGCAAAATCGGCTATGTCCCCGAAAACAGCCCGCTGTATGACAACATGAGCGTTTTTGAATTTTTGCAGTTTACTGCCGAAATGCGCGGCCTCAGTGCCGAAACCTTTGCTCAGCGGACGGAGGAACTTATCCGCGGGCTGGATTTGTCCGGCGTCATCAATCGCCGTATTTCTGAGCTGTCCAAAGGTTTTCGCCATCGTGTCGCTATTGCCGCCGGCATTATTCATAATCCTGAAATTCTGATTCTTGATGAACCGGCCGAAGGGCTGGACCCTAACCAGAAATTCGCGCTTGTTAATTTTATCAAAGCTTATGCCAGCCGCGGCATTGTGCTGCTGTCAACGCATATTATGGAAGATGTCGAGGCCGCCGCTACCCGTATTCTGTTGCTTGACCGCGGGCAGTTGGTTAAGGACACGACGCCGGCGCGGCTTCGCCGCCTGTTGCCGGAAAACGATCTTTCCGCGGCTTTTCGCAGTCTGACAACCGGAGGAGGGCGCAATGTCGAATCCCTTTATTAGTATTTGGCGCAAGGAATTTTATGCCCTGTTTTCAGGCTGGCTCGGCTTTTTCATTCTGCTGGTCTATCTGGTTTTGTCCCTCGGCATGTGTTTTTTTGCCGGAGATTTTTTCAGAATAAACAATCAGGCGCTGTTTTCGTTTTTCCGCTTCCAGCCGGAAATCCTGGCCTTGCTCGTTCCGGCCGTGTCCATGCCTCTCTGGACGGATGAAAGCCGCCGCGGAACGATAGATTTTCTGTTGTCGCAGCCGATTAAATATACAACGGCGGTTATGGCCAAATTTGCCGCCGCCTGGAGTTTTGGCGCGGTTATGCTGTTGTGCACGCTGCCGCTGGCCTTTGTCAGTTCTTTTTACATAAGGCTGGACTGGCAGAATATTGTTCTGGCTTATGTCGCCGTCTGGTTGGTTATCGGCGCGTTTGCCGCCGTGGGAAGCGTTATCTCCGCCCTGAGTTCCAATCCGGTACTGACTTATGTCTGTTCTTTTTTCTGCGCCTGGATGCTGCTGGAACTTAACCCGAGCGTGCTGTTTTCCTGGGTTGCCCGCCGCTTTAAGGGGCAGGTGTCGGTCGTGCTCGATTTTCGGTCGGAATATGCGGACATGATTGCCGGTCAGCTCGCGCTCAATAATCTCATCTATTTCGGCCTGATAATCATCCTCTCTTTGTGGCTGAATGTCGTTATTATCGCCAACAAAAAGAATTAGGAGCCTGCGTATGAAACTGACTAAAACTTCCGTTTTGTTGATTCTGGCGCTACTGTTGAGCGCTTCCTTTGTCCTTTTGAACTTTGGCAGCTCAATCCTCTTTGCCGGGCATATTGCCGATTTTACCGCCGACAAGCGCCTGAGCCTGCGGCCAGAAACCGAAAAAATGCTCATCGAAATCAAAACGCCGCTGACCGTCCGCCTTTATGTTTCCGCCGGAGTTGAAAAAGATTATCCGCAGACCTGGCAGTTTTCCCGCGCGATTATTCGCTTGCTCGAACAGTATCAGAATGCCTCAAACGGCGCGGTCAGCTATGATGTCAAATATCCCGAGCCTTTTGACGAAGTTTCTCGCGAGGCGGAAATGCTGGGACTGAAAAGCTTTTACGGTACCGACGGCAAAAATGTCATGTATTTTGGTGCTTTGGTAATGGCCGACCGCGGTGACAGCTATGTTATTCCGAGCTTTGTTGAATTACGCCGCAATTACCTTGAAAGCGATTTGAACCGGATTTTGCTCAATTTGAACGAAGACCGCCGCCCGCCCAAAATCGGCGTTATCGCCCCGGAACAACAAATCGGTAATCCGCGCCTGCCGTTCATCAAACCGGGAGAACGGTGGAATTTTCTCAACCAGCTGACCAATGATTATCAGCTGGTGCCGATTTCGCCTCAGGCCGTCCAAATCGGTGCCGACATCAACACCCTGATTGTCGTTATGCCCTCGTACGGCCTGCCGCCTTTGGGACTTTACGCCCTTGACCAGTTTGTGCTGCGCGGCGGCAATCTGATTTTGCTGGTTGATTCGCTGAATGAGCACACCAATAAAATAACCGATGACAAGACATTCAAAAAACTGCTGGAAAACTGGGGGATTTATATCAATCCGCAACAAATCGCCGGCGATAAGAACAATGCCGAGGAGGCTCTGTTTGACGGACAGGCGCTGTTGTATTATCCGTGGATTAACCTGCCGGCGGCTAATATCGAACAACAGCATCTGATATCCCGCGGCCTGAACAGTCTTATTTTCCGTTCTCCGCTGGCCGTAAATATTGCCGAGCGGGATGGTGTGCGGGCAACGCCGCTTGCCGGAACCTCTGACGCGGCCGGTTATGTCCCTGCCAAATTTGCCGTTTTGCCGGATAAAGCCGCCGTCCTGCGCAACTACCGGGAAGGAAACGGTATGCCAGCCAATCTGG
>JAUNPO010000068.1:0-3621 GCA_030536665.1 Pseudomonadota bacterium | reverse complement strand
TTCTTCACCGGCAATGTTATGGAGGGAACGCCTTATGCCAAACAAATGCTTGAATATCTGCCTGAATCGCTCAACCCCGGAAAAATTCTCATCATTGGCGATACGGATTTTATTTATGACGACATCTGGTCGGATGCCGAATATACCGCCGGCAATCCGGTCTGGGGCATAGTCCCCTGGGCAGACAATGGCGATTTGCTTCTCCGCGCCGTTGATTATATGAGCGGAAGCCATGATTATCTGCAAAATGCACATCGGCCGCTGCTGTGGGACATCTCGTTGCGAACGTTGTTCCGCAATGAAGCGGGACAGCCTCTTGCCGACGCTTATAACAACACCATTCGCCGCCTGAAACAAAATACCCTGACGGTTGAACGGCTGCAAGCCGAGGAAAAGATTTCGGGACTGACGCTGGATGAAATGCAGCAGCTTGACAATGCCCGGAAAAATATCGCCGCCGGAGAAGATAAAATCCGCGAGTTTAATTATAAAATCGAGCAGGAAACATCACGGCGCGTCCTGTGGTTTATCATTGCCGCGTCAGCTTTGAGCCTGCTGGTCGTTCTGGGCGTCCTGTTTAGCGTCAGGTTAAGCCGCAGCCGCCGGAGATACCGCAACCCGTTGGAGGAAAACCATGAATAATGCTTATTTGCGCCGCGGACTTGGGCTGTTTGTCTTTTCATTATGTTTCGCTTTGTTCAGCCTGTTTCCGGTCTATTATGAAAATCTCGGCTCTCTGAAAGGCGAACCGCTTTTTCCTGATTTGGAACTGTCGCAAATTGCTGAAATCAGAATACATACGCCCAAGGAAGAAATAACGCTGGTCAAAGACGAAAACCTCTGGCGGGTCAGCGAGGCGGATATGTATTTTGCCAATTATCAAATGGTTGAAAAGCTGCTTGACTTTTTCCGTTATTCCCGTATCCACCGGGCTGTCGAACTGACCGACGCCGAGTTCGCCGACAATTTTGTGAACAACGCTACTGAAATCGTTCTGGCAGACACCGGCGAAAAGACGCTTGGCAGCATTATTGTCGGCCGCCGGACGTATAATAACAAATTTGCCTATGTCCGTTTTCCCGATAACGAAAAAATCTATATGGTCAGCAATGCGGCGCTCCTGCCGGAATATGTTCACGCCTGGCTGCAACAGCCGCTGCTGACGCTCAATCCGGCGGAAGTCAGGGATATTATTGTCAAGCGCCCGCAAAAAGACTTGATTATCGGCCGGGACGTGCCGGGATATCCGTTCTGGATAATGGACGGCAATCGGATGCTGCGCCGCGCCGACCCTGAAGATTTGCTCAATCAGCTCCAGTCCGTCACTTTCACGGATGTCCGTTCGGTGCAGAATTTTGACGAGCAGCTCTTCACACAGCGCCGGGAACTGCGCATCGTGACTTTTGACGGCCTGATTGTTGATTTGATTCTCTTCAAAAAAAACAAGGAATACTGGCTGAAACAAAAATTATCCGCAACCAGCCTACCAACTTCGGTTGTCAATGCTTATATTAAAAACAATGAGGCATTGTCAAACTACTGGTATTTCCGTCTGAGCAGTTATGCCGGCAGCCGCCTCTGGAATGCTGAAATATCGGGATAGAAAGGATTTGCAAAAATGAGCGGCAAATATGACGACTGTTTGGAGTTGTCCGAAAAATATCAGGAAACGGCGCGGCTTTTGGCAGCCAGCGAAAGGGAAAGCGATTCCAAATCTTACTTTCTGGCGCAGGCTTCGCATGATTTGCGCCAGCCGCTGCATGCCCTGCGCATTTTTGCCACACTTCTCGCCGATACCAAACTTTTGCCGCAGCAGAAAAACCTGATTGAGAAAATTATTGCCGCCGCGGATAACATGCGCGATTTGCTGAACAATTATCTGGATTTGTCGCGCCTGGATTACGGCGGTATAAAATATGAAGAACATGTTTTCTGCCTGCATGAACTGACGGATAAGCTGGCTGAAGAATTTTCCATGATTAGCATTTGTCATCACAAGCATCTCCACTACATTCCCTGTTCTTTGGAAATCCGCGGCGATAAAATCCTGCTGGAACGTATGCTGCGCAATCTGCTGACTAATGCCGTCAAATATGCCAAGCGCAAAATTGTCTTTGGCTGCAAACGGCGCGGAAATTTTGTGCAGATAATTGTCATGGATGACGGCATTGGCATAAGCGATGCGGATTTGCCGCATATTTTTGATGAATTTTACCAAAGCGGGCAAAACCCGGAAAACAAAAAAAGCGGTTCCGGCCTGGGACTGGCGATTGTCAAAAAAATTGCCGATTTGTTCGGAACAAGAATACGCGTCAAAACGCAGCCGGGACAGGGGACAAGTTTCAGTTTTCTGCTTCCCGCCACAAAGAAGAAAGAGGCCTGATTTCTCAGGCCTCTTTTCCTTATGCTACATCAAATCTCCCCAATATGTTTGTAACCTGGTTTCGCATTCACTGCGTGTTGCCACCCCCCATCCGAAGCTATCAATACGAATACGGTGTAACGTACCGGTAGAATCTGATGTCTTATAGATAACACCCCAACCGTTGAGTGGTGTTGGCGTATCGCCAACATAATCAGCGTATTCGTTAGTACATTCATATACGCCTTTGGACGGCGGATTGCTGCTGGTTTGATTTTTACAATTAACATAAGTTCCGTAACTGTAATCCTTAATTTTATATTCTCGGCTTCCATAGGAATTTCCGTTATCCATATAGAATGTACAAACGGTACTCAGTGTTCCAACACCGTCACTTCCGCAGGAAAAACGATTTTTGCATTCTGTTCTGCTTCTGCATTTCTTTATGGTATTTCCGCAACCGTCATCACCCCAGTCAACAGGAACAGTATGGCTGGGACACCATGCATCACTGGTGCCTGTTGGGGTACAGCAGGTTTTCCGTGTGCCGCCGCAACCATCGTCACCGGTTATTGTTATCCCTGTACATCCTGTTTCATCCGGAAGTTTTTTACACTCTGCCGCGCCGGTATCAATATTAAACTCAATCACCGGGCGAACGCTGTAAAGGAAATTTCCGTTGGTATAATCTTTGTATATGGTAGCCAGGGTTCTTGCATAAGAAACATTCCAAATCCATGTGCCGTCTGCTTCGGACGAGGATAAAATCCCCTCGCTTTTTGACGACGTTTCTTCAATTCTCCGGCCGCCTAACAAATCAATAGCTTTATTGATAACCTCCTTATTGTCGATAACACTTTGCAAAATACCGGCTGACGGCAGGCACCACTTCCATTTTGTATCGGGAGCCGCCGACGGGGTATAGCTTTTGGCCGCCCACACTGCCGGGAACTTGCTGCTGTCACCGTATGATGCAATATAGAAACTGTTTTGGCAGCTGTTAATGTCTGTCGCAAACTGATTTTGCATAATGTTCGGCAGAGAGGGGATATCCGTCTTTGCCATTGCCGTAGAAGACCATGTCAGGGATGACGAGTTAATCGGACTGGCGGTCATAGCCTGTCCGTTTCCGTTGTCATCCATGTAGACAACGACGGCAATCGGCGTTTTGCCGCTTTCGACATTTTCTGTACAGCTCATGTCACTGTTCAATATCCAGCCAATTTGACACTTCTTGTCCGGACAGTGCCACTTCTCGC
>JAUNPO010000067.1:9108-10016 GCA_030536665.1 Pseudomonadota bacterium | reverse complement strand
CAGCGTTGAACGTCAGATTATGCATCCTGTTTACAGAAAATTCGTTAAGAGAAGCAAGAAATTTGCGGCTCATGATGAAAATAACCAGTTCAAAGTGGGGGATAAGGTTTCCATTGTGGAGTCCAAGCCTTATTCCAAAACAAAAACTTGGACTGTTATCGTTGATAACGCCTAAGAGAAAAGGAAGTAAGAAATGATTCAGATGCAAACCAACCTGGATGTTGCAGACAATTCAGGCGCACGTCAGGTGCAGTGCATTAAAGTTCTTGGCGGGTCCAAGAGAATGCATGCAACGGTCGGTGATGTCATAGTCGTTTCAATCAAAGACGCTATGCCTAAGGGACGTGTTAAAAAAGGCGACGTCCACAAAGCTGTAATCGTTCGCACAGCCAGCGATATCAGACGTAAAGACGGATCAGTCATCCGTTTTGACTCTAACGCTGCAGTTCTTATCAACAAAGATGGTGAACCTATCGGTACACGTATCTTTGGGCCTGTTACAAGAGAACTGCGTGCGAAGAAATTTATGAAAATAATTTCATTAGCACCGGAGGTTTTATAATGAGCCTTAAACTTAAAATTAAAAAAGGTGACCAGGTTATCGTTTTGTCAGGTGATGACAAAGGCAAAACCGGGGAAGTTGTAAAAGCTATGCCTAAAGAGGGTAAAGTGGTTGTTCAGGGTGTCAATCTGGTTAAAAGACACACTAAGCCCAGCCAAACTACTCCTGGCGGCATTGTTACAAAAGAAGCACCTATCAGCGTTTCTAACGTAGCAATTGTTGATCCGAAGAGCAACAAAGCTTCTAAGATCGGCTACAAAGAAGTTGACGGAAAGAAAGTGCGCGTTGCACGCAAATCCGGTGAAGTAATCGATAAATAAGGGAAAATCTAATGACAAATTTTGAA
>JAUNPO010000067.1:0-9098 GCA_030536665.1 Pseudomonadota bacterium | reverse complement strand
CTGGTGGAAAAGTTCGGTTACAAGAACCCGCACGAGATTCCGAAGCTGACTAAAATTGTCTTGAACATGGGTGTCGGTGACGCCGTTACAGACAAGAAAAAACTTAATAATGCCGTTGACGAAATGGCTTTGATTGCCGGTCAGAAACCGATTATCACCAAAGCCCGCAAGTCAATCGCTACTTTTAAGCTGAGAGAAGAAATGCCGATCGGCTGCAAGGTTACTCTCCGTTCTGACAGAATGTATGAGTTCTTGGAAAGATTGATTAATATGGCATTGCCGCGTATCAGAGACTTTCACGGTATTTCCGGAAAGAACTTTGACGGCAGAGGTAATTTCGCTTTTGGTATTAAAGAGCAGATTATCTTCCCTGAAATCAACTATGAAAAGGTTGAAAATGTCAGAGGTATGGATATCGTTATCTGTACAACTGCCAAGACTGATGAAGAAGCTAAGTTTCTTCTGACTTCTTTCAACCTTCCTTACAAGAAATAAGCGGAGATTTAACAAATGGCAAAAACAAGTTCAATTTACAGAAACTTGAAAAGAGTTAAGATGGCTGAGAAGTATGCTAATCGCCGTCTTAAATTAAAGAACATTGCTGATGACAAAAATGCATCTCCGGAAGAGAGATTTAATGCTACTTTGAAATTGGCCGAATTACCTCGTAACTCTGCGCGTGTCAGAATTAGAAACCGCTGCAAGATTACAGGTCGTTCACGTGGTGTTTACCGGAAGTTTGGCCTTTGCCGTAACGAATTGAGAGAAATGGCAAGCTTTGGCGAAATCCCCGGTTTAGTTAAATCAAGCTGGTAGTAGGGAGGTTTATAAGACTATGTCTATGTCTGATCCTTTGGGCGATATGCTCACACGCATTAGAAACGCACAAAGAGCGAAGAAGAACGAGGTCGTATCACCTGCTTCTCGCTTGCGTGAAAGTGTATTGGAAGTTTTGAAAAAAGAAGGCTACATTGCTGGTTATGAAAAAGTTAATGTTAAAGCCGGTATTGACGAACTTCACATTAAATTAAAGTATCATGAAGGTACTTCTGTTATAACTGAAATTTACCGCGTTTCGACTCCGGGCAGAAGAGTTTACTCTTCCGTTAAAGATTTGCCGAGAGTATACAACGGTTTGGGTATTTCCATTATCTCTACCCCGCAAGGTGTTATGAGCGATAATGAAGCCCGCAAAGCCAATGTCGGCGGTGAAGTTCTTTGTCAGGTATTTTAAGGGAGAAAATGGATGTCTAGAATTGGTAAATATCCTGTTGTTGTCCCTAGCGATGTTACCGTGGCTATTGAGAACGATATTGTTAAAGCTAAAGGTAAGTTGGGCGAATTGAGCGTCAAGTTTGACACAACTCATGTTGCCGTTAAACTTGAAGACGGCAAGGTTGTCGTTTCTCCTTTGTCTCAGTCTAAGACTGCCAGATCTTTGTGGGGAACAACCAGAGCCGAAATCAACACAATCGTTAAAGGCGTTCACGAAGGTTTTAAGAAAAACCTTGAACTGGTCGGCGTTGGTTACAAAGCCCGTGTTGCCGGACACGAATTGGTTTTATCTTTGGGCTTTTCACATGATGTAAACTTTAACATTCCGCAGGGAATTACAATTACCTGCGCCAGTCCGACTCAGCTTACCATTTCCGGGGCTGATAAACAACTGGTTGGCCAGATTGCGCAGAATATTCGCAAATACAGAAAGCCGGAACCTTATAAAGGAAAAGGCATTAAATTTGAAGGCGAATATATCCGTCGTAAAGAAGGTAAGAAGAAATAAGGATAAGTAAATGAATACGCCAAGAGAGTTATTTGAAAAAAGAAAAGCTCGCGTTAGAACTGCTTTGAAAAACGCTGCCAACGGAAAGCCGAGACTGTCTGTTTTCCGCAGCGGTAAGCATATCTATGCGCAGATTATTGACGATATTAAGGGTGCGACAGTTGTTTCTGCTTCTACCTTGGATAAAGAAATCAGAGAAAGCATCAAGAAGTCGTCTACGGTTGAAGCTGCCGGCTTTATCGGTAAAACCATTGCCGAACGCGCAGTTAAGAATGGTGTTAGTGAAGTTGTTTTCGACAGAGGCGGCTACATCTATCACGGTCGTGTTAAAGCATTGGCTGACGCTGCACGCGCTGCTGGTTTGAAATTCTAGGAGATTAAGAAATGGCACAAGCTGTAGATCGTCGTAAAGCTGAAAAGAAAGAAGAATTGGTCGAGAGACTGGTTCATATCAACCGCGTTGCTAAAACCGTTAAGGGCGGCCGCAATATGTCTTTTGCGGCAGTAGTTGTCGTCGGTGATCAGAAAGGCCGTGTCGGCTTTGGTTCCGGCAAGGCTACCGAAGTTCCTGACGCGATTACAAAAGCGACTAACGAAGCAAAAAAGAACATGGTTCGCATTCCTCTGCGTGAGGGCAGAACACTTCATCATGACGTTAAAGGCATCTTTGGCGCAGGCAAAGTTATTTTGAGAACTGCTCCTGCCGGTACCGGTGTTATTGCCGGCGGCCCGATGCGCGCAATTTTTGAAGTGCTCGGCGTTCAGGATGTTGTTGCTAAATCATTGGGTTCCAACAATCCTTACAACATGATTAAGGCAACCTTCAATGCTTTGCAGTCTATCAATTCACCGAGAATGGTTGCTGCAAAACGCGGTAAGAAAGTTGGTGACATTGTTAGCCGCCGCGAAAACTCTTCAAATGTAAAAATGGAAAAAGAGGAGGCTTAATCGATGGCTAATAAAACAATTAAAGTTACTCAGATTAAGAGCACTATCGGTCATCCCGAAACACAGAAGGCTACGCTTATCGGTTTGGGTTTAACCAAAATCGGCAAAAGCAAGGTGTTGGAAGACACACTGGCTGTTCGCGGCATGATTAAGAAAGTCAGCCACTTAGTTAAAGTTGAAGAATAGTTGAATAATTATGCGGTGCGGCGCTGCTTTTGTGAAAATCATTTGAGCAAAATGCCGAAAGCACATCCGCCGCACCGTTTATTTTCAATATTTTGATATTTAACCTGAGTTTAATAACTAAAGAAAATTAGGTGAAGAAAATGAAACTTAATGAAATTAAAGACAACGAAGGCGCCAGAAAGTCCCGCAAGCGCGTTGCCCGCGGTATCGGCAGCGGTTCCGGTAAAACAGCCGGAAAAGGTCAGAAAGGCCAGAAAGCCCGTTCCGGTGTTGCCGTCAATGGTTTTGAAGGCGGTCAGATGCCTATTTACCGCAGACTTCCGAAACGCGGTTTCAACAATCCTTTTGCCAAGACGTTTGCTGTTGTTAATCTTGATACAATTCAGAAAGCTATTGATGCCGGCAAATTGTCTGCCAATGAAATCAATGTCGAAGCTTTGTTGAATTCCAATATTATCAGCAAGGAACTGGACGGCATCCGCCTGTTGGCACGCGGCGCTATCACGGCCAGCATCAACATTACGGTTAACTCCGCTTCCAAAGCTGCTGTTGCCGCTGTTGAAAAAGCCGGTGGTAAAGTTACGATTGCGTAAGTCTTTTGGAAACGATTAAAAAACCTCCTCTGATTTGAGGAGGTTTTTTGTCTTGATGCTTTACAGACTACCCCCATTTTAATGGGGGTTGAATGCTCATGACGACGATGTTATAAAAAATTATGGAAGTAGTACAAAGTCAACATAGTGTTTACCGTTTGAGTTACCACGTCGTATGGGTGTGTAAATATCGTCGTCGTGTCCTAAAACCTGGTGTCGTAGATTATATCAAGAAATTGTTACCGAAGCTACTGAGAAGTATCCCCGGAAGTGAGATAGAGAAGATTGGCTTTGATAAAGACCATGTTCATTTTGTAATGACAATACCACCAAGATATGCAATAGCCGATGTTATGGCACAATTGAAAAGCCAATCTTCATCGCAAAATCAATTAAAAGAAGACGCTGAACAAAGCCAACTGACGATGGATTTTGCCCCGTTTACGAGTAGCAAGTAATCTGGTATTAAGTTGCACGTTTTGTTTATTTCTAGAGACAATGATTATGTTCAAAAGGATTTAAAAGACTATCCCGGTCTATATGAGAAAGAAAAGGCTGAAGAATATAAAAAAGCAAAAGAGATGATTGATGAACACAAGGGAATTAAGGCTGTTATTGAAAGTCCTCAAGAAGAAGTTGACAACAAGTCAAATGATTTGAAAGCCTTGTATAAGGAGGCTGCTAAAATGTCTGGTGCTGTTAAAGCAGATGTTTTGGCTATGGCAAAAATTGTTAAATAATTGTCTCATCGTTAATTTGATTATATTATCGCAAAAAAACATCTAAACTTTGTTGTTTAGATGTTTTTGGTTGTCATTATTCCTTGCTTAGATTTTGTAAAATTTCCAGACCGATGCTTTTGTATGAACTGTCAATTTTTTCAATTTCTTTAATTGCGTGAGAAAAGAATTCTTTTTCCAATGGAATATTGGTTCTTTGAGTTAAGTCATAGTAGTAAGCGGATATTGCCGTATCCAGCTTGTCCATGATTTTTGCAAACTTTGCCTCCGGTGTTTTTTGAGCTTCAAATTCTTCAAAAAGTTCTTTAAGGTAAGGAAAGTTTAATTCCGAAGCAATTTGATTGATGGCTTTACTTTCTGCTTGATGCTTTTCTTTATCCGCTTTTTCTCCTGGGACGGGATCTCCCGAATAAATTTCTTGCAAGTCATGACACAGAACAAGTTCTAAACATTTTTCTTTGTTTAACTCCGGTGGGGTCAGCGTCATAGTCAGAAAGGCGGTCGAAAACATATGATCGGCATCACTTTCTGGTAAACTTACATTACGTCTTATCCATCCCGTTCTTTTTAAGTCTTTTATTTTGCCTAAAATTTTGCACAAATTTAAAGCGCGTTGTTTCTTATCCATAATTGTATAGTTTAAATTAATAATTATTTTATCTTATTAAACATATATTATCTCTGTTTGAGAGTCAATAATTTTTTCTTTTTGCAATATTTCGTGTATGCCTTTACAAAATTGTTGAATTAAATTTTTTTTAGTGTATTAATAACTTAGCTTAAAGGGTGTTTTTGCCCGCGATTGTTTATTTTAAATATGAAATAGGGTTGTAAAAATGGTATCACTGGCCGAAAGAATGGCATCAAATATGGATTTTGCTGCGTTTAGCAAAGCAGATGAATTAAAGAAAAGACTTTGGTTTACGGTTTTTGCTTTAATCGTTTTTCGTTTAGGTACATTTATTCCGTTGCCGGGAATTGATCCGAATGTTTTGTCTGACATCTTTGCCAGAAATTCAGGCGGTATTCTCGGTATGTTTAATATGTTTGCCGGTGGTGCGTTGGAACGTATGACTATTTTTGCGCTGAATATTATGCCGTATATTTCCGCGTCAATTATTATTCAGCTTGGACAATCGGTTATTCCGTCTTTGGCTGCGCTGAAGAAAGAAGGCGAAGCCGGACATCGGAAGATTACGCAGATGACCCGTTATCTGACGGTTCTGATTACGATTGTTCAGGGGTATGGTATTGCCGTCGGTTTGCAGAGTATGACGGGAAGCGCCGGCATTTCAGCTGTTGTTAATCCGGGATTTGGTTTCATTTTTACAACGGTTGTTTCTCTGGTCGGCGGGACGATGTTTATCGTCTGGCTGGGTGAGCAGATTACCTCCCGCGGTGTCGGCAACGGTTCTTCGCTGATTATTACGGTTGGTATTATTGCCAATATTCCGTCAGCATTAGCGCAGACTTTTGAGTTGGGACGCGTTGGTTCCATGTCTTTAGGTGTTATTGCTTTGCTGATGATTATGGTTTTGTTGCTGATTTATGTTATCGTTTTGGTAGAACGCGCTCAGCGCAAGATTACCATTCAGTATCCGAAGCGTCAGGTCGGTATGAGAATGACTGCGGCGGAAAGTTCACATTTGCCGCTGAAAATTAACCCGACGGGTGTTATTCCGCCGATTTTCGCCAGCTCTTTGCTGTTGCTGCCGATTACGATTGCCAATTTGTCAGCGGAAAACGGTCCGGCCTGGGTTCAGACTTTGAGCCAGTTGCTGGGACACGGACAGCCTCTGTATCTGGGGTTGTATGCTTTCCTTATCGCTTTCTTTGCCTTCTTCTATACCGCGGTTGTTTTCAATCCTGAAGACACGGCTGATAACCTGAAGAAACACGGCGGTTTTATTGCCGGTATCCGTCCCGGAAAAAATACGGCGGAATATTTGGATTATGTTATTACCAGACTGACCGTTCTTGGCGCTTTCTATCTGGTTGCCCTGTGTATTTTGCCTGAAATTTTGATTTCAAAATTGTCGGTTCCGTTCGTTTTGGGCGGTACGACACTGCTTATCGTTGTTCAGGTAACCATGGATTTTGTCGGCCAGCTGCAGTCCCATCTGATTGCTTATCAGTATGAAGGGCTGATTAAAAAGGCCGCTTTGGCAAACAAAGGAAAGAGAAGATAATGGATAAAAACGGAATTGGCCGGCATATTATCTTTACCGGTGTGCCGGGCTGCGGTAAGGGAACTCAGGCGCGAATCCTGAAAGACAAACTGTCTATTCCTCATTTTTCTACGGGGGAAATGCTGCGGGCTGAAGCTGCCAAGGCGACACCTTTGGGGCTTGAAATTAAGGCTCTTTTAGACAGGGGCGAATTTGCAACCGATGAAATGATTATTAAAATGGTTGCCGGGCGAATCGACCAGGATGACTGCAAAAACGGATTCATTTTGGACGGTTTTCCGAGAACTTTGCCGCAGGCGGAAGCTTTGGAAGGTATGTTGGCTGAGCGCGGAATCAATTTGGATGCCGTAATTGAAATTCAGGTGCCGGATGAAATTATTATGGAGAGAATTTTAGGACGTTATGCCTGTATGAAATGCGGCGCCGGTTATCATGACAAGTTTCAAAAGCCTAAGATTTACGGCGTTTGCGATGTCTGCGGCGGAACGAATTTTTACCGCCGGGTTGATGATAACCGTACGACGGTTCAAAACCGTTTGGTCAATTATCGCGCTCTGACCTATCCGACGATTCCGTTCTTTGAGAAAAAAGGATTGCTGCGCTGTGTAGACGGTACCGGGACGATAGAGGCCGTAAGCAAGAAAATTGACAGCGTTCTGGGAATTGCCTAGTCACGGTTTTCAACCAAAAGAGAATCGGTGAGCAAGAATCGTCTTTCTGAGAATCCGGTGTTATCGCTTTATTTGTTTCTGCTTGCCATTTATGGCAGGCTGACGGCGGCGAATTTGACCCGAAAAATATTTTTTCTTAAAAAAATTGGTGTTTTTTAAGAAAAATTAACGAATGGAGGTTGACACATTTAAATTATAGCCTATAATCCGGCTTAATTTTGAAAAGTGGTGATCAACTTTTTAAATGTAATAATTAATTATAAAGAATGGAGAGTTAATTTGGCTCGTATAGCTGGTGTAAATATTCCATCTGCCAAGAAAATTGAAGTCGCTCTGACTTATATCTATGGTATTGGAAGAAAAACTGCTCAAGATATTTGCGCAAAATCGGGAATCTCCCCTGAACTTCGTGTTCATCAGATGTCTGATGAAGATGTTGCCAAAATCCGTGAAGTTATTGACCACGGATATTTGGTTGAAGGTGAATTACGCCGTGAAGTTGGTGTCAACATTAAGAGATTGATGGATTTGGGCTGCTACAGAGGCCTGAGACACCGTAAAGGTTTGCCTGTTCGTGGACAAAGCACAAAACAAAATGCCAGAACACGCAAGGGTAAACGCAAGACCGTGGCTAATAAGAAGAAGTAAGAGGTAGACCCAAATGGCAAAAACTGTACAACGTATTAAGAAAAAAGAAAAGAAGAATATCACGGCCGGCGTTGCCCATGTGAATTCTACTTTTAACAATACCAGAGTAACAATTACGGATGCTCAGGGTAATACTGTTTCTTGGTCTACTGCCGGTGCTAACGGTTTTAAAGGTTCAAGAAAATCTACGCCTTATGCTGCTCAGATTGCTGCCGAAGAGGCTGGCAAAAAGGCTCAGGAAAACGGTATGAAAACCTTGGAAGTTGAAGTTAAGGGACCTGGTTCTGGTAGAGAATCTGCGATTAGAGCTTTGCAGGTTATCGGTTTTACGATTACGACAATTCGTGATGTTACGCCGATTCCGCATAATGGCTGCCGCTTGAGAAAGAGACGTCGCGTTTAGTTTTATTTTGGGAAAGATGAGGCTTTCGGCCTCGTCGTTCTCGTTTTCAAAATGTTGCATATACACTAAAAGAGGACATACCAGTGATTCAAAAGAATTGGCAAGAATTAATTAAACCGACAAACTTAGAGGTTGAGTCTAGCGACAACAAAGCTAAGATTGTGGTTGAACCTTTAGAAAGAGGCTTTGGCTTAACTTTAGGTAATGCATTAAGAAGAGTTTTGTTATCTTCTCTTCAGGGCGGTGCTGTTACGGCAATCAAAATCAACGGTGTTTTACATGAATTTTCCGTAGTTCCCGGTGTTCGCGAAGATGTGACGGATATTGTCTTAAATATTAAATGTCTGGCAGTTGCCGTTAACGGCGAAGGTCCGAAGACGATGACTTTGAAAGCCGAAGGGCCTTGCGAAGTTACTGCCGCCATGATTGAAACTGGTCATGATGTTGAGATTAAGAATCCGGAACTGGTTATTTGTAATCTTGATGCCGGTGCTAAAATCAATATGGAACTGACGGTAAATACCGGAAAAGGTTACGTTCCTGCTGCCATGAACAAGGCGCCGGACGCTCCGATCGGCGTTATTGCCGTTGACGCAATTTATTCTCCGGTCAGAAAAGTTTCCTACAAGGTTGACAATACCCGTGTCGGTCAGGTTACAGACTATGATAAATTGACAATGGTTATCGAAACCAACGGCGTTGTTACTCCAGAGGATGCTGTTGCTTATGCAGCCAGAATTTTACAGGATCAGTTGAAACCCTTCATTAACTTTGATGAGCCGGAAGCTGAAACTGAAGTTGAAAAAGAAGAACTGCCGTTCAACAGAAATCTGTTGAAGAAAGTAGAAGAACTGGAATTGTCGGTTCGTTCTGCCAACTGTCTGAAAAATGACAATATCATTTATATAGGTGACTTGGTTCAGAAAACGGAAGCCGA
>JAUNPO010000066.1 GCA_030536665.1 Pseudomonadota bacterium | reverse complement strand
GTGGAGCAGCCCGGTAGCTCGTCAGGCTCATAACCTGAAGGTCGTAGGTTCAAATCCTGCCTCCGCAACCAAAGGAAATAAAGGCTTTGCAAGAAATTGCAGAGCCTTTTGTTTTATCTGTTTTGTGAGTTTGTCCCCAATCTGTCCCCAATTTACCCCTATTTTGTTGGTTGAAGTGTTTGATTTGCTTTTTTTTTCTTAGGGAAAAGGGTGGAACGAAAAAAGCTTCCGGCAGCAGGGGCGCGGAAGCTTTGTGAGGGGTAAAAGTTTTTGACGGGGTCAAACTTTTGAAGTTGTCAAATCAGTCAGTCTGTTTGACGGGAACATGTGCGGCTTACCATTTTATCGGCAGGGCGGCGACAGATGCGGGAATTTTTCCGGCATAATAAATCGTGGTCAGAACATGGCGGTCCAGCTTTGAATCGTAAATATCGGCCAGCCTGTCAGAAGCGGCATGATATTCAAAAGCACATATTTTGTCTCGCCATTCCTTGGGGCATTGATAAATTGCTTCATCGACTGACGGCCGCAAAAAAGCATAGTAACCGCCATAACGGTGATAAGTTGTGATACGGCCGATTTCAGTCAATCCCTCGGCTTTTTGCAGAGGTTTGTTATAGCTGTAACTGAAACTTTCGGTGTGTATCGGTGCGTTTTGCGCCCAAAAGAGTTCCCCATCTTTGGAAAAAATATCGACATTTTGTTCACTGCCACGGATTAACGGGCGGATTTTTGCCGCATAGGCCATAACTTCTGTTTGGCTTAAGGCTTGTTCCTGTTCATACAGTTTTTCAAGAACAGCGATTGTCTGTTGCAGCTGTTTTTGAGGCATGTTTGCGCGTTCACGCTGGAATGCGATTTGTTCTTTGATGTCCATAATTATTGATTTTTAGTAAAACATAAAAATAATTTTCTTCTTTCTTTTTAGTATAAAAAATATTTTTTGTCAATGCCGGTTATTCTATGGTCGCGCGAAAGAAAATTGCATTTTATGGGGAAAAGGATATAGTGTTTATAGCCGGAGGGAGGGCGGCGTTTATGTTGAGATTGGCGGTGATGTTTCTTTTTCTTATTCTGGGTGGGTGCCGCAGTGTTGCCGTGCCGCCGGATTATGTTTACAAAGAAATTCCGACGCGGGACTTTACCCTTGCCAGCTGGCAGAAGATAAGCAATCCGGCCGCCGGGTATAAAATCTATATTGAGGGTGACGGCTATGCTTTTGATGCGCGGGGCAGGGCGACAAGCGACCCGACGCCCCGGGGGACGCTGATGCGGGAGCTGGCCTTTGGCGATGACAGCCCGAATGTGGTGTATCTGGCGCGGCCGTGCCAATATGTTAAAAGCGGGATTTGCGCGCAGCGGCATTGGACAACGGCTCGTTTTGCGCCGGAAGTTGTTAACGCTTCGTTTGCCGCGATGAAGGCGATAGCCGGGGATAATCCGGTTGTTTTGGTCGGGTTTTCCGGTGGGGCGCAGGTGGCAGGTTTAACAACAAGCGCCAAGCCGGGGCTGAATGTGAAAAAAGTTATAACCATTGCCGGGAATCTTGACCATTTGGCCTGGACGCAGCATCATAACTTGCCGCCGCTTAATGAATCCATGAATTTGGAAAGTTACCGCCGGCAGTTTGCTTTGGTTCCGCAACGCCATTATGCCGGCAGTGACGACGAGGTTATGCCGCCGTCTTTAATCCGGGCGTTTGTTGGTGGGACAGCGCCGGTCATCGTGGTTGACGGGGCAAGCCATAATTCCGGCTGGGAAAAAATCTATCCGGAAATTTGGGCGGAGCTGCCATAGCGACTGGTGTTTGGCGTATTGTAAATTCAACTTTAGAGATAATGTATGTTTAAGAAAAAAATAAAACAAAGCGTAACAGAAACTTTTAAATTGTTATGGCGGTTTAAATGGTATGTTTTTCCATATATTCTGTTTTATCTTATTTTATTGTCATTTTATTTATCACCTTCACCTAAGCAATATAATATATGGATGAATGAAGTTTGGTTCATATATAATCAATCTTTTTATTTAGCTTTAACAAAATTAATATTAATCATATTTGCATTGCTGTTTCTTGTTGGTACAAGTAATATGCGTAATCATCCGATATTGGCAAAATTGATATTTTTATCATCATTGTTTTTCAGTGCTGTTTTTTTGGAAATTGTATAATGTTTGAGGAAAAATAAAATAAAGCGTAACAGAAGCTTATAAGTTTCTGTAGCGGGCGTTTATTTATTTTTTTGATATTGATTGCGATAGCGGGGTTATTCCTTGTGTTCGTGGTTTTCCAGCTCGGCAAATTTCTGCGCCATGGTCGGGTTGTTGCGGGTGAGGCGTTTGACGGTCAAATCCTGCGCTTTGTTGTTGGCCAGACGCAGGTTGTTTTCTGAGGACATCAGGGCGTCTTTGGTCTTTTGCAGGTGGTCGATGGTCTTGTCTATTTCTTCAATGGCTTTGCGGAATTTGTCGCTGGCAAGCTGGTAGTTGCGGCCGAACTTGTCCTTAAAGTCATTCATTTCCGCCTCAAAGTTGGAAATGTCGATGTTTTGGTTTTTATATTCCGCCAGCTGTCTGCGGTATTGCACCGCATTGAGAGCCGCATTGCGCAGCAGCGTAATCATAGAGATGAAAAACTGCGGGCGGATGACGTACATTTTGGGGTATTTGTGCGAAACGTCAACAATACCGGTGTTGTAAAGCTCGCTGTCGGCTTCCAGCAGCGATACCAGCACGGCGTATTCGCAGCCCTTTTCGCTGCGGTCTTTATCCAGCTCTTTGAAAAAGTCTTCATTCTTGTGTTTGGTGGCGGTGGTGTCCATTTCATTTTTCATTTCAAACATGATGGAGATAAATTCCACGCCGTCCGGGGTGCTTTCCCGGAAAATATAATCGCCTTTGCTGCCGGTTTTGGCGTCGTTGTCTTTTTCAAAGTAGGCGTTTTGAAAGGCGGTTGCGCGCAGACGGTTGAACTCGGTTTCGCAGTGTTGTTCCAGCGTTTCGCCAATCATTTTGGTGGACATTTTGGTTTTGAGGTCTTTATAAAAGGCGATTTCGGTGTCTTTGGCCTTTAACTGGAGGGCGAAGTTTTCCTTGAGGGACTGTTCGTGCAGGCGGCTGTCTTTTTCGCTTTCTTTCAACAGGCTTTCGAGTTGCAGGATTTTTTTGTCTTTCTCGACGAGTTTGTCTTTTTCGGCGGCAAGAGCGGTGGTGACGGCAATGGTTTTAGATTGTTCATTGGCGCTGATTTGCGCTTTGAGGCGTTCGATTTCCTGGGTCAGGCTGTTTAAGGAGCGTTCTTTGTCCATTTGTGCCTGCGTCTTGAGCAGGGAAAGTTCGTTGTCTTTTTCGACCAGGAGCTGTTTTTCGCGTTCCTGCAGTTCTTTGTGAAATTCGGCATTGCGCACCTGGCCGGCGATGGCGGCATAACCGGATTCATCGACGGTAAAGACTGCGCCGCATTTGGGGCATTTTATTTCGGGCATGGTTCGTGAAGCCTCCGCTGGTTGTTGTATTTATGACAGATGAAGACAGAATATGGTGAAGCGGCGGCGATGTAAAGCGCTTTGTCCGCAGGCTGTGCACGTTTTCGCGATGCGGTAAAGATAATGGGGGCAACATGTACCCCCTCATCTTGCGGCATTGAGCCTTATTATATATGTGTTGACCGTCTAATTAATCTCTGAAAAAAATTACGTCATAACATATATTGCAACTAATATAACAATATTCTAATTGAAAAGTCAATAATAATATTATAGTCTAATGGCAAATGAACTTAAAAATAGGAGTTTGTCATGAAATATCGTTTAGGTTTGGATCTTGGTGTCGGGTCAATCGGCAGTGCGGTTATGGCGTTGGATGAGCAGAATAATGTTTTGGATATTATTGATGCCGGGGTGCGGATTTTTGATGTTTCAGAAGGTGCGGAAGACAGACGCCTTAAACGGACAATGCGCAAGAATTTGGTCAGGACCCGCAAGCGTTTGGAATTATTGGCGCAGAAGCTTTTTGAGAATGGTTTATGGGTTAATGCTCAACCGGAAGGTACGGCGCGGCTGGCGGCAAAATCTCCTTATAAAATCCGTTATGATGCCGTAAGCGGGCGGCTTGAAAATCCAAATTATGTTGGTCGGGCGTTGCTGCATTTAGCCAAACACCGGGGAGCCGGTTTTGTTTCTGCGGCAGAGGAGAGCGAGGAAGAGGTTCTCGAGGAAGGTGAAAAATCAAAAGGGCGGTCTTCGCCGTATGATTTGATGCTGAAACATCTTAAAGACAGCAATTCGGAAACCGTCGGGGCCTTTTTCTACAAAAGGATACAAGATAGGGAAAACCCGCAGAACAGAGTGGTGCGGCAGCGGGCTTATGCGTTAAAAGAAAAAATAGTGGATTATGCCATTCCGCGTTATTTGGTAAAAGACGAATTTCACAAAATCTGGGATATGCAGGCTCAGTATTTTTCTCAGATGCGCAAAGAGGGGCTGAAACAGGAGGTTTATGATATTTTGTTTTATGAACGTCCGGCAGCGCCTTATGCTGTGGGAAAATGTATTTATTTTCGGGAGGAAGACCGTTTGCTGAAGGCACATCCGTTGGCGGAGCTGCGTCGTGTGTATGAGGAGGTCAACAATATCCGAATTGTGCATGATACGGGTAAACGCCGCCTGGCGCCGGAAGAACGGGACAAAATCATTAATGAACTTTTGTTGCAGGGGAAAAATGCCGGCAAGCAAGCGATTAAGAAGTTGTTGAATTTATCAGGGCAACAGAAAATTTCTTTGCCGGATGACCGGGTTATCAAGGCTTATCTTTATTCTCGGCCTGAATTTGCCGAGGTGGTATATTTGCAAAAACTTTCAACGGATGAACTGGCCGCTTTTATTGAATTTTTGGCGGAACCAAAGAATCCTGACGACAGAAACGGACGTTTGTACAGTGAAGATGCCTTAATTCAGAAGCTGAAGCTGATTTTGGATATTGATGACGAGAAAGAAATCGGGAATTTGCTGACAAAACTGCCCAGAGGGCGGGGAATGCTCGGAAAATCGGCAACCGAACTCTTGTTGGAAAAAATGAAACAGGAGGTTCTTTCACACAGAGAAGCAACGGATGCGCTGTTGGCTGTGGACAAGCGCTTTATGGCAGCAGAAGAAATTGCCCGGGAAAAACAGGGAAAAAGTTTTGCCCTTCCTTATTACGGCGAAATTTTGCAATCGGATACGCAGCCTTTGCCGCAGTTGGTTATTGACAATAACAAGACGCAGAATAAAGATGAGGCGCAGTGGGGAAAAATTGCCAATCCGGCGGTTCACATGATGCTAAATCAACTTCGGCTGGTGGTGAATGATATTATTCGGATTTACGGTCGGCCTTATGACATTAATATTGAGTTAGGGCGGGATGTCGGTTTGTCGACTAAGAAAAAGAACGAACTGGAGCAAAGGCAGAAATCAAATGAAAAGCAAAATGAGGCGGCTAAAGAGTATTTGCGGCAGCATAAGCTCTGCATTAACGGAAAAAATATTTTGAAATACAAGCTGGCTATGGAGCAGGGGTGGCAGGACGCTTATAATCCCGAAAAAAGAATTCCGCGCGATTTCAGCGGTATGGAGATAGAGCATATTATTCCTCAGGCTAAGGGAGGTACGGATACATACGACAATCTTTGTCTGGTCAACCGCAATGATAATCTCAATAAAGGTGACCGTTTTGCCTATGATTATTTTGCGGAAGCCAAAGAGCCGGAAGTTTTGCGTGAGATTTTGAAAAATGCCCGCCGAAATATGCCCAGAAAAGCCTGGCGTTTTGAAGCTGAGGCGCGCGAACGTTTTGAAGAAGCCGGAGATGAAGACGAGACAAACCGCTATTTGGCCGATACGCGCTATGTGTCTAAAATGGCGGCGCGTTATCTGCGGGCGATTGTTGATTGTGATGACAGTGAAGATGTTATTCGTAACCGGATTTTGGCGGTTAAGGGCGGGCAGACGGCTCAACTGCGCAAAAACTGGAATTTGCAGGGGCTGGAATATGATTTGATGGGGTTGGATGTTCCCCGTTATGTTTCCTGTACGCCGTACTGGCTGGAGGTAAATTCCGGGGAAGTCCGAGAAGGGGCGGACAAGCCTGATGTTGACGGAAACTGGCGGTTTGTTGATAAGGAGAAAAATAAGGAATGGCTTTCCAAGCCGAGAATAGATCATCGGCATCATGCCATGGATGCGATTGTTGTGGCCTGTGTTAATCGGGCGATGATTAAAAAACTGGCTGACAATACGGCGTTGAGGCATTTTCAATGTCCGTTGCCGCTGGCGGCGGTTGATTCTCCTGGAGCGTTTCGGCGGAGGGTGCTTGAGGTGTTGAAAGAGGTTAATGTATCGCACAAGCCAAATCACAGTACTGTAGGAGAGCTGCATGAGGCAACGGGGAAGAAGGTTTTGTGTTTGAATCCTGATGTGCCGGGTGCATTGATTACTGTTTACGGCAGAAAGATTCTGCAGGTTGTTAAAACCGTTCAGGATTTGAATAAGCTTCTTATTCCCGAGACTATAAAAAACGAATGGCATGAGGATATTGCTCAAGATAAGGAAAAACAGGCGAAGCTGCTTCGTGATTTTGGTTTGTATATGAATACGGCAGAACAGATTCTGGCAGAAGAAAATGAGCGGGCTGTGGCTGAAGGCAAAAAGGAAATTAAAATCAGTGAAGGCCGGATTATAGCGAAGGCTTTTCGTATTATTCAGGAGAAAGGATTATGGCGGGGAGATAAATTCAAGTGTTATGAAAACTCCTCATCTCTTATTTATATCAAGAAACATGGGGTTGCTTATAAATCGGGTAATAATCACTGTGTTGATTTTTATGTGAAAGACGGCAAGATTGGCTGGGAAGTGATTAAACGCTTTGATGTCAATCAGGCGGAATTTGTTCCGGAATGGAAGAAAAACGGCGGTAAAATTATCTGGTCTGTTCAACAAGGGGATTTGCTGGAGCTGGATACGCCGGATGAATGGAAAGGGTACACGGATAGAGAGCGGTGCTTGGCCAGGGTGAAAAAGTTTAGTGAAGGCTGTGTTACAATTGATTTTGTGACAGATGCCCGCATGACGTCACCTAAAGATAAAAGTTTAAAATATATGTTTGTTGATAGTCTTGTAAATAGGGGATTGAGTTATTTTATTAAAAATAGAGCACGGAAAGTAGAGCTGACGCCTTTTGGAAAGATAAAGAAAAAGCATAAGGTTTTAGGGAATGGCACGAAGGCAGCGGCTTGAAACCTTAACCGGATGGTCGATGATGTGGATAATCTGTATGTTTGATATTCCGGTCAGAACCAGAAAGGAGATGCGCAAAGCGACGCGTTTTCGCAATGTTTTATTGGATGAGGGTTTTGTGATGAAGCAGTTTTCGGTTTATATTAAACCGGTGAAGAGCCTGAGTGCCGGGCAGACCGTGACGAAGACGCTGTCGCGCTTTATTCCGGATAATTCATCTGTGTCGTTTTTATATATTACAGATAAACAATATTTGATGACAGAGAATTATTTAGGGAAGAACTATGAGGAAAATGAAGAGGAGACTCGTGAAAAAAATGGCCAGTTGCTGCTGTTTTAATGATTTTGGGGAGACATTTTTATTTTATAAAAACACCTTGAAATTATTTAATTTCAAGGTGTTATGCTATTAGATAGCTTATCAGAGATTAATTAGACGGTCAACTATAACGACACCGTTAACCGATTATCAGTAATTCCGAGCTTATCAGAGATTAATTAGACGGTCAACTATAACTTGCGGGTAACAATACCGGCAGCTTCCAGTAGCTTATCAGAGATTAATTAGACGGTCAACTATAACTTTCTCCTGTTGAAACATAACCATATTGAAAGCTTATCAGAGATTAATTAGACGGTCAACTATAACGAGTGCCCCATAAGCTCCTTTATGGTATAAAGCTTATCAGAGATTAATTAGACGGTCAACTATAACGCAATGACTGGCGGGAAAAATTTACCTGATAGCTTATCAGAGATTAATTAGACGGTCAACTATAACAATCTCCGCATCCAGAAACAAAAAACGCCCAGCTTATCAGAGATTAATTAGACGGTCAACTATAACATGTCTGATTTGGGGATTACGGCAGAAACGAGCTTATCAGAGATTAATTAGACGGTCAACTATAACAGGCTTGCTGCGTTCTTGTACAGAGTTTCAAGCTTATCAGAGATTAATTAGACGGTCAACTATAACCAATATGGCAGCGAATATTATAGATAAAGCAGCTTATCAGAGATTAATTAGACGGTCAACTATAACCAAAACACTTTATACCCAGCCGGCTTCCGGAGCTTATCAGAGATTAATCAGATGGTCAACTATAATTCAGTCGGCACAAATAGGTCTTTTGCCTGAGAAGCTGTTTTCAGCTGTTATGTTTTAAAAAACAGGGTATTTCAGCAGAACTTTTTTATTTTCGAAGCTGGTAACCAGACTGCTGACAAATTCGTAAATGCCATCGTTTAAGGAAACGGTTCCTTTGACAGTTTCAACGGGGATGGTTATGATTTTGGTCAGGCTTCGTTTTATTGTCGGTGTTAGTTCGATATGGTCGATATCAACCAGCTTGTTTAGCTCTTCAAATACAATTTTGTCGGCCAGGGCTCGAAAGGGTTCGATTAAATCATCGACCAGAGGCAGAGGATTACCCTGACTACGGTGTTTCAGGCCGATATACGGCAGAAGACCATTGCCGGCGACGGCTCGGGCGATGATGGCTCGCAAGACGGTGTAGGTATAATTCAATAAGATGTTTGTATCATCATTAAGGCGGTTTCTGACAAATTTTCTCCCAAACAGGGACTTGAAATAAATTGCGGCAGCGATGCCTTCATGATTGCGGGCGTCATCGCTCAGTGTTTCTCTGGCTAAAAGTTTCAGACGTTCAATATTGGGATGGTCGGGAAAAAAGTATTCCAGAATTTTAGCCTGATTGTAAATTTTGTTTTGAATAATGCTTTTCCAAAGATTCTTTTGCAATGGTTTGGAACAGTCTATTTGCTGACGGATGCGCGGGGCAATCAGCCAGTGTCCGGTATAGGGCATAGTGAGGGCTGTCGGCATATAATCTTTGCCGCAGCAAATAAGGCAACCGCCTTGTTCGCAGACGGCGTTCATAATGTTTTTGGTCAGGTTTACGTTGTTTGCGGAAAGCAAAAGCGCCAAAATGTTATCCAGAGGGATTTCCTGTTTGGTTTGGCTTGTTTTGTTTTCAACGACGAGAAAACCTCGGTGTAAGGACAGCGCAAAGCCGTCGTTCATTATTTCGATTATTTGTCGATCCATAGCCGTTGCTCCCTTTATTTTTGTTGTTTTGTAATAAGAATAGCGGCAAATACCAAAAATATGATTAACGGCGTTGTTAATGTGGCGGGGAGGGTTAAGAGTGGTGGTTTTTGAGGAAATTGTAAATGCTGGCGCGGGAGAGGTTTAAGCGGCGGGCGATTTCGGCTTTTGAGATGCCGGCGGCCAACAGCTTTTTGATTTCTGCTTCTTGGTGTGCCAATTTTGATTTCAGCTTTTTGCCGACCGGGTGACCGAGTTTGATGCCGGCGGCTTTGAGCGCGGAAAGTTTGCGCCGCGTGGAATAAGATGTGACGTTTTTTTGCAGGGACAGGGCGATGTTCATGCCTTGCAGGATAAACGGAAAATCAGCTGCGGAAAAGTCAAAGGTCAGATTTTCGGCCGCGGAAATGATTTTGTGCTGCGGCAGAAGTTGTTCAAGATTGTTTTTTATTTCGCTTACCGTTTGTCCGAGGCGGATGATTTCTGAAACAATAATGGTACTGTGGGGCGGAAGGCTTTGGGCGATGTCAAGGCCGGAGGCCAGAAGGTAGTCGTCAATGTTCAGGCCGTTGAGGCGGGCATAAGCGCTGACAGCCTGCTTTTGCGCCCTGATTATTTCTTCCGGTTCGTTTATTTTGATATAAGCAAAATTCATTGTCGTAGCATTATTTGTTAAACCAAAACGGTCATTTA
>JAUNPO010000065.1 GCA_030536665.1 Pseudomonadota bacterium | reverse complement strand
TTTTTCTGTATTAATAACCCATAGAGCGGGATTTTACTAGTTGTCGAGGAAAGAGCGTAACTTCTTCGACCTACTCGGATGCTTCAACTTGCGTAAAGCCTTGGCTTCAATCTGACGAATACGCTCGCGGGTAACGTTGAACTGCTGTCCGACTTCTTCCAAAGTGTGGTCCGTATTCATGCCGATACCGAAACGCATACGGAGAACACGTTCTTCACGCGGCGTCAGGTTTCCTTGAGGTTTGAGTGAATTGCGGAATCTAACGGCTGCAAAGCGCTGTCATCGGCAATAAAATCGCCCAGAGAGGAATCTTCCTCGTCACCGACCGGCGCTTCCAGAGAAACCGGCTCCTTGGCGATTTTCATAACCTTGCGAACCTTGTCCAGCGGCATCGACAAACGCTTGGCCACTTCTTCCGGCGTCGGCTCACGCCCCATTTCCGACAACATCTGTCGGGAGGTGCGAACCAGCTTGTTGATTGTCTCAATCATATGAACCGGAATGCGAATGGTGCGCGCCTGATCGGCAATAGAACGGGTAATCGCCTGACGTATCCACCAGGTGGCATAAGTCGAAAACTTGTAACCGCGGCGATATTCAAACTTATCAACCGCTTTCATCAGACCAATGTTTCCTTCCTGAATCAGGTCCAAAAACTGCAAACCGCGGTTGGTATATTTCTTGGCAATGGAAATAACCAGACGCAGGTTGGCCTCAATCATTTCCTTCTTGGCACGGTCAGCCTCGCGCTCGCCTTTTTTAATCGTATCGACCATACGGCGGTATTCATTAATCGGCAAACCGCATTCCGTTGCCATATGCGCCACGGAATCCCGCAGTTCGACAATTTCCTTGCCGTACTTTTCAACAAACATTTTCCAGTGTTTGTCGGTCTTTTTTGAAATTTTTTCCAACCATTTCGGATCCATTTCCGACAGCTGATAAGCCTCAAGAAAATCTTCGCGCTTGATTTTGCAGGACAAAGCATAACGCAGCAGCTTACCTTCCAGCCCCATCAGGCGTTTGTTCAGCTCGTTCAGCTGTTCAACCAGCTGCTCAATGCGGCTGGCATTAAGATGAATGGAGCTCATCAGTTCGACCAGGTCTTTTTTGACACAGAGATAATTTTTTTCAACGGCAGAGGAAACCTTCTTGCCGGAAATCATCGCGTCAATGCGCTGGCACTGAATTTTTTTCAAATCATCATAATAGCTGGAGATTTTGGTCAGGATTTCCAAAACCGGCTGCATCAAAGCTTCTTCCATTGCCGAAACCGAGGCGGAAACGCGTCCTGCGCCGCCTTCGTCGTCATCTTCGGCGTCAACGTCTTCGGCGCTGGCTTCCATATCGGCGCCGGCATCGTCTTCCTCATCCTCATCGTCAACGGCATCTTCCAGCTCAATGTCATCGTCAATATAGTAGTCAATATCGTCAAGATTGTCTTTGTCTTCAAGCTCTTTGGCAACGGTGTCCAAATCGTCGACCTGAGCGTCAAATTCATCATAGACCATCGCTTCGGCATCATCACCGTACATCATTTCCAAATCGACGATATCGCGCAGCTGCATCCGCCCTTCAAGCAGGTCGTCACGCCAGCCGGCAATAGCTTTCAGCGTCATCGGGCTTTCGCACAAACCGTCAATCATAACGGTTTTGCCGGCCTCAATACGCTTGGCAATGGCAATTTCGCCCTCGCGGGACAACAGTTCAACGCTGCCCATTTCCTTAAGGTACATGCGCACAGGGTCATCGGAACGCCCGAGTTCTTTCTCGTCAAAATTGCCGCTTTCATCATATTCTTCAACCTCGACATCCTCGTCGGCTTCGCTGCTGTCAGCGTCGCTTTCGGACAGAATGCTGATCCCCAAATCGGAGATTTCGGTCATAATGTCTTCAATCTGTTCGGAAGATTCGCGTTCTGAAGGAATGGCCTTGTTAAGCTCTTCAACCGTAATATAGCCGCGAACTTTGCCTTTGTCGATAAGGCGTTTGACCGCACTGCCCAAAGTGTCGATTAACGGCGCATCAGCCCCGTTTCCTTCATAAAAGTCTTGATTATCAATATCTGACATGTCGTTCCTTAAAAATCGATTTTTTTTAAAACACGAAAGTGGAGCTCAGAAGACTCCATAAATTGCTAGCTGGTAACATTTAATAATTTTTAGACGGTTTGTCAACACATGCTTTCACAAAAGCCGCATTATTTTGCCCTAAAACCGCATCATTTCACAATTTCAAAGGCTAATCAGCCGGAACATAGCTATCTAAAAGTGCCTGTTTTTCTTTTTTCAGGGTCTGGTAGCGTTCATAAACGTCATCAGGAAACGACTCGGAAGTTTCAATTGTGTTCAGACACTCCTTGATTTCATCTTCCAACGCCCGCACCTGCACTTCCAGCATTTTGGTGTCAATGTCGCGGCGCACGGCATTAATCAACGGCTTCTGCATACAAAACATCCTGAGTTCCCACAAACCGGCAACAGCCTTGCCGAAACCGCGTTTTTCCAGCTCTTCCAAAAGCTTTTCGCGGCTGAACTCTTCTTCGCCCTCATAGTCGGCAAAAGCGCCGGCCATGGCGTCCCACAGATTTTGCAAATCAGCGTTCGGCATGGAAAACATCGCGATTTTTTCTTCATATTCGGCAATCAGCTCGGGATAAAAAATCATTGATGCCAGAATAAATTTCAACACCAGCTCGTTTAAGCTGGTTTTCGGCCGAACCATTTCGACCCGCGGCTGTCCGGCCGGCCTGTAATTGTCACGCCCCGCTCCGCCGTAGCGCCTGCCGCCGTCAGAGCCGTTATAAGCGCCGCGCCGCGCATAAGACTGCTTCCACGAACCGCGTCCCAATTCGTTATAAACCCGCTGCCGCATTTCATTGTTATAATAACCACGCACCTGCTCGTCACCGATTTTGGCGACTTCTTCCATAATGTTTTTCTCAATCAGCGCTTTTTGCTCCGGCGTTGACATCGGCACGTTTTCGGTATTTTTCTTCCACAGCAAATCAACCAGCGGCGTCGTTTCCTGCAAATACGCCTCAAAAGCGTCATGCCCCTTGTCCTTCAAAAACTCATCAGGGTCCTGTTTGTCCGGCAGAAAAACATATTGCAGGGAATAACCGGCTCTCAAAATCGGCAACGCACGGTCAACAGAGCGGATGGCCGCTTTAATCCCCGCGCCGTCACCGTCAAAACACAATGTCGGCACCGGACAGATTTTCCAGGCCTCGGCAATCTGGTCTTCGGTCAGCGCCGTTCCCAAAGGCGCCACGGCATATTCAAAACCGTATTTGCTGAGGGCAATCACATCCATATACCCTTCGCAGACAATAATCTTGCGGGCTTCATAAGCCTTGTCGCGGGCATTATTGAGATTGTACAGCACATGGCGTTTGTTAAAAATCGGCGTTTCCGGCGAGTTAAGATATTTCGGCTGGCTGCCGTCCATCACCCTGCCCCCAAAAGCTATCGGGCGGTTGGCCTTGTCAAAAATCGGAATAATCACCCGGTCGCGGAAAAAATCAAATACCCGGCCGTTGCTTTTCTCCGAAAGCGAAGCCAGACCGAGCTCTATCATGTCATGTTCGCTGACGCCCTTGCCGGCCAGCCAAGCTTTCAAACCATTGTTGTTCGGCGCATAACCAAGACGGAATTTGGTAATAATATCGTCGTTAAAACCGCGGTTGTAAAGATAATCCAAAGCCACACGCCCGCCGGTCAGACGCAGATTCTTTTCAAAAAACTTGACCGCCATTTCCATGATTTCATATTGGCTTTTGCGTTCTTCCGCCTTTTCGCGGTTTTCATGCGACAACTGCGGCATCGGAACGCCGGCGCGGTCAGCCAGCTTTTTCAACGCATCAAGAAACGGCAGCCCGTTGGCTTCCATTTCAAATTTGACGATATCACCGTGCGCGCCACAGCCGAAACAGTGATAAAAGCCTTTGGCCTCATTAACTGTAAATGACGGCGTTTTTTCATTATGAAACGGACAGCAGGCCTGATATTCCCGCCCTTTACGCACAAGTTTGACCTTAGCTCCGACCACATCGACAATCGAAACTTTCGCCCGTAATTCCTCTATGAATTTCTGTAAATCCGCCATTTAAAACCAATCATCCTTGGGTGGGATAAAGGGCTATGCTACGAAGTATGTATTCGACGACGTGTACAAATAGCTACACGAGGAGAATATATGCAAGCATGACAGCCCTTTAGCATCCCTAGCAAAGCCCCCTTGAGAGCTTGATTTTTTGGGCATGCTACGCAGTGATTTTTCGACGCGGTGTACAACAAAAAGTACATAAGGAGAAAAATCACAAGTATGATGCCAAAAAAATCAAGCTCATACCTTAGTTAGAGGTTAAGCTGGCCTTCACAACCCCATTAACCTTTCCAAAATCCATCTGCCCGACATACTTCGCCTTCAGCTCGCCCATAACCTTGCCCATATCTTTCATGGATGAAGCACCGGTCGCGGCAATCGCGGCGGCAACGGCAGCCTGAATTTCCGCATCGCTCATCTGCTTGGGCATAAAGGTTTCGATAACGCTGATTTCCGCCTGTTCTTTATCTGCCAAATCCTGACGGTTGCCTTTCATATACATATCAATCGAGTCACGACGTTGCTTGACCATATTCTGCAGCATAGCCAGCAAATCGGCTTCAGAAGCTTCCGTCAAACCTTTGCCGCGGGCATCGACGTCTTTTTCTTTCATTCCGGCAATCATCAGACGGATAGCGCCCACACGCTGCGTATCCTTAGCCAGCATGGATTCTTTTAAAGCCTTTTGCAAATCTTCTCTCAACATTTTCTTTCTCCTTGATAAACTTAATTTCCCTCGAGAATAATCGCATCAACGCAAAAATGCAATAATAAAAAACTAGCGTTCCCATTCCTTTTCCATCCGAACTACCGGCGGATTCACAATAGTGCGGATAGAAGACTGAACTGTCTGCGGCTTAAAAGTAACCGCCCGGATTCCCAATTCAGCCGCCGCTTTTGTGTTTTTCGGCTTGTCATCGACAAAAATCAGCTCCTCAAACGCACAGCCCAATTGATTGCGAACTGCGGTATAAATCGCCGGATCCGGCTTCAACAATCCCAAATCATAAGAAGTAAACTGCCGCTCCGGCGGTATCAAATCATCAACCCGGGCAGTATTTTTCAAAATCGGCAAAGCATTGGACAATACACAGTTTTTGATACCCAGCCCGTCAAGTTCCGCCATCATCTGCCGCGTTTCGGGATGAAAATGCCCCACGCCCTGATGAAAAGCCTTGTTCAACGCAATATTGTGTTCCCGCTGATAGGACACACCATAAAAAGCGCACAAGTCCCGACACAATGCTTCATAAGGCACCTGCCCTTTCATATAGTCGTTATAGCTGTAACGCCCTTTGCGCTCTTCAAACAAAGCCTTGTCCGCTGTATTCTCCGCCATCCAGCAGTGAAGCGGTTCCAGACTGTAATCATAAATAACATTGCCGACATCCCAGATACAGTATTTTATTTTTGTCATGACTTTTCCTCCGTTACCGACAGCTTACCCGAATTTTCTCAGAAATACAAGCGCAAAGCGGCCATTGTTTCATCCACATCATAGCGCCCGCGGTTTTGCTCATATTTATACCGCAAAGACAAAGCGGTATTGGTCGACATTGCATACGCCGCTTCAAGATTATATTTTATTTTGGAACCGTAATTGGTCGTTGCCCAAACCTGCTCCGCCTCTGCCAACAGCCGAAAATCGCCGCGAGTAACATAAACGCCGCCGGCCGCTCCCAGCCCCAAATACTGGTTATGCGGCAAAAAACCGCCGTAAGCGGCATGATTGTTCAGCATGGCGTAGACCAACACGCCCTCCGCCATTTCATAAGAAAAACCGGCGCCGGCCGTCAGATTGGCGACATACCCCTCATCCCCGGTCTGCGGATTAAGCTCGCGGTTTATGCCAAAAGCAATATTATAAGAATAAGGCATAAACATAACATTGACCGGTGACAGCGACTTAATGCTTAAAATATCAAAATCCTGCAAAACATAAGCTTTGTCACGGTCATAATGGCGGGCTTTTACATTCAGAAAATTGATTTCGGCTCCGGGCAGAAGGCCGTAAGCGTTGTCAGTCAGGGAATGATAAGCCGGCCGCAGCTGAATTTCCTGAAAACCCTGACCGTTGTGCACACCGGCGCCAAACGACGCGCGCTTGGAAGCATGAGATTTCAGCGGGGATTTTCCGTCAGTTAGCGGTTTAAAATTATCTTGCGCTTTAATATTGCTGCGCGCCTGCAAAAGTTTAAAACTGCCGGAACGATAATCCTCCCGCGAAATATCTCCCGCCACATTCTGATATTGAAGATAACGGTAAGCCGCCTCAACCACACCGGCCTTTTCACTTTCATCCAGCCCGGGCATGACAAAATCATGTTCTTTGATTGCCCGACGAAACGCCCGCCGCTGCGGCGCGTTCATCTGCCGGTATTGGTGAATCAGTTTATTCTGCCGCGACGGACGGTAATTGACGGACGCAACCAACCCAGAACGCTTTGCTGCCTGTTTGACCGTGTCCAGCGGAATGGCCTGCGCAGGAAAATCATCGGACAGCTTCAGTTCCGGCCGGACGGCATCCAGCATTTCCATCAACATATATGAACAGTTCTGCGAAAAGAAATAATAACGGGTCTGCGTATGGCCGACTTCCCAAAGATGCGCCACAAACATTTCCCGCTCTTCGGCGCTGAAATCAAGATTAAATTCCCAGATATCGCGATTTTCAATATTGTTGTAGGTATTGATAATATCATAATAGGGTTTAACCGTAAAACCGCCGTAATAACCGCCGGTCAAACCCAGAAGCGCATACAGCGGACCGGGATTCTCTCCGGTAAACGCGCCGTAATTCATCCCATGCGCCAAAAGCTGCGTCCCTTTGCGCGCGGTGTCGACACGAATAAGCGTATGCCCGAACAAAGACGACGGGTTGTTCATATAAGCGTCGGTAAACAACAAAGTGACGCCCGCCGGCTGCAAATCCGCCACAAACTGTTCATATTCGGGACAATGCGGAAAAGCGGCCTTAACCAGCCCCTGCTGCTTCAACAAACGGTAACGCGCCGGAAAAAAACAGATTTTACCGGTATCCTGCCCCTGCTCAAATAAAGCAACCGTTGCTTCAAGCTCAGCCTGCGGCGAGGTGCGCCCCTCCGGCGCCAAATAAAAAGTTTCGCTGTCAATCGTCCCTTCATACCCGCCCCAAAGCTGCGGCCGGTAATGAACCATGGCCAGCCATGCCGGAGAAAAGGCAAAATTGGGATTTTTCACCGCCGCCGCTCCCGCCTGCACGGAAAATGAAAAGAAAATCACCCAAAGAAAGAAAATTTTTTTCATAAATTTCAGCTCATGACATTGGTAAAACTAATCATCCTTGGGTGGGATAAAGGGCTGTGCTGCGCCGTAATTTTTGAGCGACGTGTACAAAACAAGTACACGAGCGATAAAATCACAAGCATGACAGCCCTTTTGCACGCCCTTTAACTCATTATGGTGAAGAGGTTCAGTGTCACATCCACCGCCTGCACATCCTGATTAGGGAATAAAAAGGCAAAATTCTGCTTGGAAACTTCGCCCAGTTTTTCGCTGTCAACATTCATGATACCGGCCAATGTATCAATGGTTTCGCCCTGCCCGCGCGCAGCGTCCATAGCATATTGCTCCATATTGTTTTCAAGAAAAGCCAAAACCATTTTCTGAGTGCCGCCGGTGATTCGGCCGTTAGGGTCACAGCCGGATGTACCAAAGGTGATGCCGAAAGTCTGAATACCGAAAGAGGTGTTGGTCGTCACAGCCAAGATTTGCGGCACGCGGCCGGACTGCCCGCGCCATGCCATTGAGCCGAGTCCGCAACCCGTGCTGTCAACGGCGTTTGCGCCTGCGGAAAACATCATCATACCGCCGAAAACGGAGGCCAAAAGTATCTTTTTCATGAAACGATTCTCCTTATATTAACAAATTTGAATACCGCAATGAGTGTAACAAAACACCCTGCGGTGTATAGGAAAATAATGCTTGTACACAGATTTTTCACCCTGTCGCCTGCGAAAAAAGCAGAAAAGTCTTGCATAAGTTTTTTTAGGTGTTATATTAGGGGCAATATTCAAAAAACAGGGCTGTGAGCGGTTAATTCCCCTCGCAGTCAAATTTTTCTGACATTTTTTAACGAACCGGCCTGAAATTCTATAGGAATTTGGGCTGTAATTTTTGAGGTGAAAACATGGATAAGTTTCCGTTAACTAAAAGAGGCTATACTGATCTTGAAGCCGAATTGAAAAGATTAAAAGCAGAAGACCGCCCGAACATCATCGCGGCTATTGCCGAAGCACGCTCCCACGGTGACCTGTCTGAAAATGCGGAATATTCCGCCGCCAAGGAAAAGCAAAGCTTCATCGAAGGGCGTATTCAGGAACTGGAAAGCGTTATCAGCCGCGCCCAGGTCATTGACCCGTCCCAAACCAAAGGCGGTATCATTCGCTTTGGCGCCACGGTTGTCGTTGTTGATGAAGACACGGATGAAGAAAAAGAATACCAAATCGTCGGCGATTATGAAGCTGATATCGAAAAAAACCGCATTTCTCTGTCCTCGCCGCTGGCTAAAGCGCTGATTGGCAAGGAAGCCGGAGACATCGCCGAATACACGGCGCCCGGCGGCAAAAAATCTTTTGAAGTGCTGGAAGTAATTTACCAGTAAAATCTTTAAATTCAAAATTCTGTGCATATATTTAAAGTCAGTATCAAAAATACTGGCTTTAAATTATAAGGAGAAATAAAATGACAAAGAATTTTGACGCTGACAAAAACTATGAACTGAAATGTGATTGCAGCGAAGATGACAGATGCGGCTGCACCTTCCCTAACAACATGAAGGTTGAAGGCGTAGACATGAAGCTGCCGGAACACGCGCCGGGATGCACCTGCACCAAAGAGCACAACTGCGGCTGTTTTGAAGGCAAGCCTTGCGTCTGTCAGAAAAAGGACAAATAATTTTTTTGAAAGACTTGAACTATGGCTGAATATACAACCAGACTTTTGATCATCGGCTCCGGCCCCGCCGGGTATACGGCGGGAATTTATGCCGCACGCAGCGGTTTAAAACCCATTTTGGTCGCCGGCCCGCAAATCGGCGGACAGCTGACCATTACCACTGAAGTTGAAAACTTCCCGGGATTCCCGACGCCTGTTTACGGCAGCGAACTGATGAGCAATATGCGCCAACAGGCTGAAAATGTCGGTGTGGAAATGCACGAAGACATTATCACCGAAATTGACGTCAGTAAAAGGCCTTTCACGCTTTGCAGCGAAAACGGCAACTGCTATGTCGCCGACAGCGTTATTATTGCGACCGGAGCGTCGGCCCGCTGGCTGGGTCTGGAAAGCGAAGCCAAGTTCCGCGGTTTCGGCGTTTCCGGCTGCGCAACCTGCGACGGTTTCTTTTACCGCGGCAAGGAAGTCGCCGTCATCGGCGGCGGCAACACGGCCGTGGATGAGGCGGTTTACCTGACTAATTTTGCAGCCAAAGTCACGCTGATTCACCGTCGTGACAGCCTCCGTGCCGATCAGGCTCTGCAAGACCGCCTGTTTGCCAATCCCAAAATTGAAGTCATCTGGGATTCGGTCGTTACCGAATTTGTCGGCAACAACGAACCTCTCGGCTTGACCGCGCTTAAACTCAAGAACATCAAAACTGACGCCGTTTCGGAATTGCCGGTGTCCGGCGCTTTTATCGCCATCGGCCACCACCCGAACACTGATTTGTTCAAGGGTATTCTTGAGCTGGACAACGAAGGCTACATCGTCACCAAACCAAACAGCTGCGCAACCGGCGTTCCCGGTCTTTTTGCCGCCGGCGATGTTAAAGATCCGCAGTTCCGTCAGGCCGTCATTGCCGCCGGTTCCGGCTGTATTGCCTGTCTGGAAGCGGAAAAATACCTCGCCGCGCTGAAAAAATAAAAACACACAGTTATTTTCAAACTTCAAAATTCTTCTTTATAGCCCTAAAGAAGAATTTTTTTATAAACCTTTTCAATAAAATACTTCC
>JAUNPO010000064.1 GCA_030536665.1 Pseudomonadota bacterium | reverse complement strand
TCGGTGGAGATATCCCCAGTGTCAGCGAATTTAAAGCAATCGGCCTGGAAGAACTTGATATTTTATATAAGGTATCAAAATATAATTCAGACAATAAATCCGGAGCTAAAATTATCAGAACATTCAACGGGGATACCGGTTTTGGTTCTAAAGAAATGGTTAATATATTTAACAAAAAAATCAAATATACGGATATTTTAATTTTTGATAACGATTTGCTAAAAGAATTTGTGTTGACTAATATTCCCGAAGCAAGAAAGAAAAAATCTCTGTTAGGATGGCTGGAAACGCCGTTAGAACGTTATGTTTACCATAATACTTCTTCAAAATATGATAAATCTTTTGTTTCCGTCGGAAGAATTCTCTGTTCCTTACCGTTGAAATACAAAAAAATGGATATAATCATATATCCAAATCCTCATATGTTGAGGAAAGGAAAACTACGCAGATTTTTTACAAAGCTTAAGCATTGTCTGGTAAACGGCAGAAAACTCAGTTACAGTCTGGCTGGAAGAGACAGTTATCAACACATCCTTGAAGACAGAAAAAATTTTTATAAAACACACAAACAAATATGTTTTGGCTTGTCACATTTTTATGACATTTTCAGAGGAAGTGTTGATGATTACCATAAGAATAAAAAATATTACTTCACCCTGAAAGGACAAGTCAAAACCCAAAACCCTTATACAATAAAAGAGGCCAATTATGCTTTTATCAATAATCCAAGCAAAGATATCGGTTATCTGATGAACGGTATTATTCCGTTGATTTCACATGCTGAGCATAACGTATACAAAGAAATGCTGAAAAATAAAATGGCAATTTTGATAAAGACACCGGAAGACATAAATAAAGTTTTAAATATGAGCAACGAAGAAATCCAAGAATATCGTGACAACATTTATAAAAATCGCGCTTTATTTACTTTTGATCATGTCGGAGAAATGATTCTCAATGAATTATATTAACACGAAAAAAACGGCTGAGATTTCTCAGCCGTTTTTTCTATTTTACCTTTTCAAAAAGCTCCAGAGCGCGGGCAACGGTTTGATCCATATTGTAATATTTATAATCACCCAGGCGCCCAAGGAAATAAATATTTTTCAGCTTGGCAGCTTCTTGGAGATAACGGTCATACAAAGCCTGATTTTTCTTATCCGGAATCGGATAATAGCGCTCATTTCTGCCGCGTTCAAAAGCTTCCGGATACTCAAATGAAACTACCGTTTTCGCAGATTTTTCATCCAGATAATATTTATATTCGACACTGCGGGTAAAATCGTAGTTTTCGGGATAATTCATCTGCGGGCCGCTTTGATAAAATGCCGTATCATATTCTTTAAAACGCAAATCAAGACTGCGGTACGGCAATTCGCCAAATTTATAATCAAAAAACTCGTCTATCGGACCGCTAAAGAACAAGCGTTCACAGGAGATATCGTTTTTTACCGCAGAAAATTCAGTATTTAACATAACCTCAATATTCGGATGGTTCAGGATATTTTCAACCATTTTGGTATAGCCGTCTGCCGGAATGGCCTGATATTTGTCCTGAAAATAGCGGTCATCACGGCTGACATAAACAGGAACACGCCCGCTGACCGAGGCATCCAAATCTTCCGGACGGACGCCCCATTGTTTGACGGTATAGCCCAGAAAAACCTTTTCATAAACATACTGTGCCAAAAATTCCAAATCCGTATCTTTGGATTTTTTCAATTCCAAAATCGGCACTTTGACATTAAAACCAAATTTTTCAATCAGTTTCGCTTCCAGTTTTTCCGCCATCTTGGCCGGGAAAACCTTATGCAGGCTGTCCAAATTGAAAGGAATATTCACTTCCCGGCCGTCGATAACCGCTTTAACGCGATACATGAAATAATGCCAATCGGTAAAACGGCTCAAATAATTCCAAACATTCCGGTCTTTGGTATGAAAGACGTGTGGCCCGTATTTGTGAACGGTGATGCCGTTTTTGTCCTTATAATCGTAAATATTGCCGCCGACATGAGCGCGCTTGTCAATAATCAGCACTTTTTCATTACATACTGTTGCCAGACGCTCGGCCAGAACAATGCCAGACAAACCACAGCCGACAATGAGATTTTTTACTTTTTTCATATTAAAATTTCCTGTTCTGTTCCCAATTCCACGCCGTTGCGATAATCGATTCAATATCGGCATATTCCGGCTGCCAGCCTAAAATTTCCCGGGCTTTGGCGTTGGCGGCGAAAAGCTTCGCCGGATCGCCCGGGCGGCGCGGCGCATATTCAACCGGACATTTCAGGCCACTGACTTTTTCGGCAGCTTCAATAATTTCCTTAACAGAAGTACCGATACCGGTTCCGAGGTTGATACAGCCGCTGTATTCGTCCAGTTTTTCAAGAGCCAGGCGATGTGCCTGAGCCAAATCTTCAACATGAATATAATCACGAATACAGGTGCCGTCCGGCGTATCATAATCGGTTCCGAAGACTTTGATATTCTCCCGCTCGCCTTTTATGGCTTTTAACACCAAAGGAATCAAATGTGTTTCCGGCGTATGGCTTTCACCGATTTCACCGTCTTTGGAACAGCCGGCGGCATTGAAATAGCGCAAAGCAATATGACGCAGACCGTAAGCCTTTTCATAATCGCGGAAAATCTGTTCAATCATCAATTTTGTACGACCGTAAGGATTAATCGGGTTTTGCGGATGATTTTCATCAATCGGGGTATATTCCGGTTCGCCGTAAGTGGCGCAGGTGCTGGAGAATACGATTTTCTTGACATTGTGCGCCAGCATGACATCCAACAGGTTAAGCGTGCCGACAACATTATTTTCGTAATACTTCTGCGGTTTTTCCACACTTTCGCCGACATAGGCAAAAGCAGCAAAATGAATTACCGCCTCAATTTCATATTTGTCAAAAACTGCGTTCAACGATGCCTTGTCTAAAAGGTCTGCCTTTTCAAAATGCGGCGTCAGGACGGCTTCCCGATGGCCGTACACCAAGTTGTCGGCAACGACACAGCCATATCCCTTCTGCATCAGATGCTTTACGGTATGGGAGCCGATATAGCCGGCTCCCCCCATAACCAGAACATTTTTCATATTTATCTCCCGATGCAGGTATATTCAAACCCGGCATTGTGCGCTTCCTGCGGGTCAAAGATGTCGCGCAGGTCGACAATACGCGCATGACGCATCATGCCTTTCAAGCGGTTCAAGTCCAAACTGCGGAAATCATCCCATTCGGTCAGAATTACCAAGACATCGGCGGCGCGTGCGGCTTCATACATATCCGCAGCATAGGAAATTTTGTCACCGACCAACAATGCGGCATTTTCCATGGCTTTGGGATCATAGGCTTTGATTTTGGCGTTTTTGTTAATCAATTCGCCGATAATCTGCATCGCCGGGCTTTCGCGACAATCGTCCGTACCGCCTTTGAACGCCAGACCAAGGACGGCAATTTCCGGATTTTCAATGTCCTTTACGGCATCCAGTATTCTTTCCGCCATTTCAATTTTACGGGCATCATTCCCTTTAATCGCCGCTTCAATCAGGCTCAGGTCAACACCGTTGCGCCGTCCCATGTAAGCCATGGCGTTTGTGTCTTTGGGGAAGCAGCTTCCGCCGTATCCCGGCCCCGGATTTAAGAACTTGTTGCCGATACGGCTGTCAAGCCCCATGCCTTTGGCGACTTCGTAAATGTCAGCACCGGCCTTTTCACAGAAGTTGGCCATTTCGTTAATATAATGAATTTTGATAGCCAGAAAAGCATTGGACGCATACTTAATCGTTTCCGAAGAACGGCGTTTGACAAACAGCATATTGGTTTTGCCCTCAAAAGGCTTATACAGCTCTTTGATGACATTTGCCGCGCGTTCGGAATTGGCGCCGACGACAATGCGGTCAGGATGAAAGAAGTCATGGACGGCAAAACCTTCGCGCAGGAATTCCGGCAGAGAAACAACGTCAAAATCTGCCTGAGCGTTCTTCTTGCGGATTAAGGTTTCGACATCATCGCCGGTTCCGACCGGGACGGTCGATTTTGTGGCAACGACCGTATAGCCCCGGAGATATTCAGCCAGTTCCGTTGCGGCAGCATGAATATATTTCATGTCGGCTTCCTTGGTAACCGGATGCGGCGGCGTTCCGACGGCAATAATCACCAAATCGGCATTCTCAACGCCTTCTTTCATAGAGGTTGTAAATTTGATGCGGCCGGCTTTAACATTTTTTTCAAAAAGCTCTTCCAGCCCTTCTTCAAACAGCGTTATCTTACCGGCACGCAAACGGTCAATTTTGCTTTGTTCCCGGTCGATACAGGTTACTTCATTTCCAAGCTCAGCCAATCCGACTCCTGTCGGCAAGCCGACATAACCCGTTCCGATAATCCCAATTTTCATCTTAAGCTCCTATTTGTGTTTTGAAATATGCGATTGTTTTATCCAGACCTTCATCAAGCTGCACTTTGGGTTCCCAGCCTAATTTGTTTTTTGCCAATGTGATATCCGGGCGGCGCTGCGTCGGATCGTCCTTCGGCAGGTCACGATACACGACTTTTGACTTTCCGCCGATTTTGGCGACAACTTTTTCAGCCAGTTCCTTAATGGTAAATTCTCCCGGATTTCCGGTATTGACCGGACCGGTAAAGTCTTTTGGAGAATTCATCATCCGCACCATCGCCTCAATTAAATCATCAACGTAACAGAATGAACGGGTTTGCGAACCATCGCCGTAAATTGTAATATCTTCGCCGCGCAGCGCCTGGCAAATAAAGTTGCTGACAACGCGGCCGTCCTGCGGATCCATATTCGGACCATAGGTATTAAATATGCGGATAACTTTGATATCAACGCCCTCTTCCCGCCAATAATCAAAGAACAAACTTTCGGCACAGCGCTTTCCTTCGTCATAACAGGCACGAATACCGTTGGGGTTAACATTGCCGCGATAAGTTTCGACCTGGGGATGAACCAACGGCTCGCCGTAAACCTCAGAAGTAGATGTCTGCAGAATTGTCGCATTATGCTTCTTTGCCAGTTCCAGCATATTAATCGCCCCAAAAACGCAGGTTTTGGTCGTCATAATGGCAGCTTTTCCCTGATAAGCCGGCGGCGATGCCGGACAGGCCATATTGTAAATCTGGTCAAGTTTTTCATCGACCGTCAAGGGATTGATAATATTATGTTCAATAAACCTGAAATTCGGATTATCCGTCAAACCGGCAATGTTGGACATACGTCCGGTATAATTATTGTCAACACACAAAACCCGGTTGCCTTCGCTGACCAAACGGGCACACAAATTCGAACCTAAGAATCCCGTTCCTCCGGTTACCAATATTGTCTTCATGAACTAATTCTGCCTTCCATACATAAAAAACATAAGACCGGGGATGGTGAGAAATACATGGATAACGTATCTCTTGTTTTTTAGAAATTTTCCTGAACATGGACAAGACACCCCGGCCCCGTTTCGCTAAAATGTCTAAAACAAAAGTTTTGTTATTTTAGACAGTGACTGCATCTTAAACAAAATAAATAATTTTTCAACCCCTTATTATATTAGTTGTGAAGATTAATTTAGCATTTTATGTATAATTTTATTGTATATCTAATATTTACATTATTTACAAAAAAATAAAGGCTCCGAAAATAAATTTCGGAGCCTTGGGATAACCTGTCGTTAAAAGTTAAAAAGTATAATTCAAACCCAGGCCGAAGAGGTGAATATTGCCTTTATAACTGGCATAAACCGGTCCTCTGGTCGCATCGTTAGGATTGCTTCCGTCCAGAGCCACCTTGCTTTTGCGGGCGCGAATGTAAGTGTAACCGGCATTCAGGCTCAAATTGTCCGTTACCTGATATTCCGCGCCGGCAGAATACCAGATTCTATCCGAATCGGGGATACGCGGCGTACGGGTGAAATCATTTACCGGCGTATTGTCATAAGCAAGCCCCAGACGCAGTTTCAGTTTATCATTATATTTATAGGTCGTACCGACAGAATAGAACCAGACGTCTTTCCAGTTTTCATCCGTAATGCTCAGCATCGGACGATACTGTCCCTTAATCGTCAGATTGTCAAAAGACGACCAATAAGTTTTTTGCGCCTCGGCCATAACCGCCCATTTATCGTCAATATCATGATAGACACCGAATGTCAGCATGGCCGGCGTGGTCAATTTGGCCGTGATGTCCTGACGATACAGCCCCATCGCTGCGGCAGCAATAACCGGCTGGGTAAAGGAAATTTTTCCGTTCAGCTTATGATGGACTTCGCTGCGATAGCCAACGCCGAAACGCGTATGCGGCGTATATTCGTATAAAGCGCCGAGAACAAAACCGGCGGAGGTATCATCGCCCGACATTTTGGAACTGATTTTAACCGGCAGCGGCGCTATTCCTTGTGCAACGCCGTTTTTCAACGTTGCATCGACATACTGGACGACCAAACCGGCGCCAAACGTCAAATCACAGGTTGCACGGTATGCAACCATTGCCGTCAGGTCATAAGTTGTCAATTCCGACAGTGTGCCATGGTTGGCTCCCGACCAGTAAGGCGCATAATCCGTAATCAGACCAAACGGCGCGCTCAGCGACAAGCCGACAGAGGTACGGGAATTGACGGCATGAGAAACATAAGCCGACGGCAAAACTTTCTTGTCAACGATATGCGCCATAGAGTCATTATACCCATTCGGGCCGATACCGTCATAACCGCTGGCGTTGCCGACAATAGCCGTGGCATTTAAAGAAGCGGAAGTTCCCGGCTGGCGGATAATGGCCGCCGGATTATAAAAAGAATAGGAAGCGTCTTCCGCTCCGGCCGTCGCCCCGGCGAAAGCATTTCCCATTGCCGCAGCAGATTGTTCGCGCAAAAGGAAACCGGCGGCCTCTGCCTCAGCCGAAGCCAACAGAATTGTTCCCAGAGCGGTTAAGGTTAAAATCTTTTTCATAAATAGTCACTTTTTGCTGTTAAAAACAAAGATAACGCTTGCAATAATCATTAACAAAACGTTACCAATTAATTTGTTTACAAAATTTTTCATGTAAAATCAAGAAGATAATTATTCACTGTGAATAGGGCAAATATTTTTGTTAAAATTCAACGACATAATAATAGTTGTATTTTATCTATCCAATGGGTTGAAATTTATTTCTTTACAAATGGTTAATATCCGAGTTAAATAAAGGACGATATTAACTTGGAGTTTACGGGGTTGCGAAATATTGTCAGATTTTTCCTGCGGGCTGTTTTAACTGTTTTTAAGGTCAGATGCAAAATTGAATTTGATGAAAGCAAGCTGCCGTCCAAAGGCGTTTATGTTTCCAACCATGTATCTTATCTGGATCCCATTCTGTTATTTGCCTTTCTGCCGGGAAATCCGGTTTTTGCCCTTAACGGCCACCTCTGCCGCAAGCCGCTTATCCGCTTTTTAATGAAGACGGCTGACATTATGCCCTTTAACCCGATTGAGCCGGGTGACATCAAAGAGCTTATTGCCAAAGTTGATTCCGGCCGGTTGTGCGTCATCTTTGCCGAGGGACGGGTTACGGAAGACGGCGGGCTTATGAAAATCTATGAAGCGCCGGGGCTGGTTGCCGACAAGTCAAAAGCGCCGCTGATTCCGGTATGGATTAACGGCCCGCAATACGGCTATTTTTCCAAGACCAAAGGCAAGCTCCCGCACCGTCCGCTGCCGAAAATGAAAATAACCGTCGGCAAGCCGCGCAGTTTCAAACTCAAAGACACCCTGCGGCGACAAAGGGATCATATCAGCAACGAGGTTTATCTCATTCTGCGGGAAATGTGTTTTGAATCCAATTATAATCCCAATATTTCCCTTTTTGCCCAGCTGATGAAAGCCGCAAAAATTCATTCAAAATCAGGCTTTTTGAAACGCCCGAAGTTTATTGAGGACATTACCCGTGTTCCCAACTCATACAAAGACATTATCATCAAGTCTTTTGTCCTCGGCAAATATTTTCAAAAACAGACAATGCCCGGCGAACCGGTTGCTCTGCTTTTGCCTAACTCTATCGCTGCCTTGTGCAGTTTTTTCGGCCTGACCGCCTATGAACGCGTTCCGGTTATGCTGAACTTTTCCGTCGGTGCTCAGAACATGGTTTCAATGTGCAAAACAGCCATGGTCAAAAAAGTTATCACTTCGCTGAAGTTTGTCAAAACGGCCAAGCTTGAAAGCGCTGTCGAAGTCATGAAAGCCAACGGCGTTGAGGTCGTTTATCTGGAAAGCCTGGCAAAAAAAATCAGTCTTCTAAACAAAATCGGTGCGTATGTCCGTTATAAACTCAAGCGTGTTCCGCATAAAGACGGCGGCAACAAAAAAGCGGCCATTCTTTTTACTTCAGGTTCCGAGGGTGCTCCAAAGGCCGTTGTTTTGAGCCATGCCAACATTCTTTCAAACATCAAACAGATGTCATCCATTGAAACAATCAACATCACGGACACGGTTTTCAACGCCCTGCCGATGTTTCACAGCTTTGGGCTGACGGTGGGAACGCTGTTTCCGGTTTTGGAAGGTTCAAAACTGTTTTTGTATCCCTCTCCCCTGCACTATCGTGTTGTGGCTGAGATTGTTTATGAAATCGGCGCGACGATTATGTTCGGAACAGACACTTTCTTTCGCGGCTACGGAAAAATCGCCCATCCGTTTGACTTTCACAATGTCCGCTTCATGTTCGGCGGCGCTGAAGCCGTTAAGCCGGATACGCGCAATATGTGGATGGAGCGGCTGGGAATTCGCGTTATGGAAGCTTACGGCTCAACGGAATGTTCTCCGGTCGTTTGCGCCAACAACCGCATATTTAACCGTTTCGGCTCCATCGGAAAGCTTCTGCCGGCTATTGAGCACCGCATTGTTCCGGTTGACGGCATTGAAAAAGGCGGCGAACTGGTTGTTAAGGGTCCCAATGTCATGCTGGGCTACATTATGCCGGACAGACCCGGCGTTTTGGTGCCGTTGGAAGACGGCTGGTATCATACCGGCGATGTTGTTGAGATTGACGAGATTGGTTTTGTTTATATCAAAGACCGGATTAAGCGCTTTGCCAAAATCGGCGGAGAAATGGTTTCGTTAAATGCCGTTCAGGAAATGGTGTGCAAAGCCTATGAATGGATGGGGGCGGAATTTCAATACGGCGTTGTTGCTATCCCGCATGAAAGCAAAGGCGAGCAGATTGTTCTTGTAACCAACAACAAGCAGGTCACACAAGAAGTTATTCATGATTATATCAAAAATAACGGATTGTCAGAGTTATATCTGCCAAGGCTCATTTTGTTTAAGGATCAACTTCCCGTCTTTGCAACAGGCAAAATGGACAATGTTTCCCTCAAGAAACTTGTGCTGGAAGAGCTGAGCAACGCCGCCTGATTTTTTATATTTTCTAATTTCTTGACTTTTTTCCGGCAGAAGCCTATAAGGACTATGTCTTTTTATTATTTTACCAAAACAACATTATTATGGAAAAAGTTAAATTTTTACAAAGTGTTAAAACCATGCTGGACGCATCCGGTTTTAGTATTGAGGATTTAGCGGAACTTTACGGGGTGAAGATTGTTCTTCCCGAAATGAAGAGCGATGCTCCGGAAAGAGGCAGCCTTGTTTTTGACAGTGAGGGAAATTTCAGGTATGGCGTTGTTTATGAGGGCAATGTCGTTTCCTTTAAACCTCTTGAAGGGCAAAAAGTTCTGGGTATTTGTTTTGAAAACAAAGTTATCACGCTCAAAGACACTCCTCAGAAAATGAGCTGGACTGAAGCAAAAGCCTATTGCCAGCAGATGATGACCGAAGGGAAGAAAATGACGCCCGGAAGCTATAATTTCTGGCTGAATTTTAAGGAAAGAGCCAATGCCGAAGTCATTAACGCCATGTTAAAATATTTCGGCGGCGAGCCTATTCAGCTCAGTTCCTGGTACTGGACGGCTTCTGACAGGCCTTATACTTACGCCTGGCGCTGGTGTTTTCTGCATCGTGACTGGAAAAACGGTCAGCGCGAAGAAGTTTATTTGGTACGTCCGGTTTATAATTTGTAAAAAGCTAAAGGCTTTGGAGTTTTCCAAAGCCTTTTTTTGTTAGATTTTATAAACCAAGCACTCCCGGAAGCTGGAACACGCCTGCGAGGTGAGCGGCGGGGAGCCCCCGCGGGCGCAAGTTAGCTGTTGGTTGTCCCGTGCGTA
>JAUNPO010000063.1 GCA_030536665.1 Pseudomonadota bacterium | reverse complement strand
CGATGCTTCTTATAGCATAACTCTTTTTTATCTAACAATCCTGAAAGCCGCGCCGGAACGCAGTTCTCGCTGCGGCATGTTCAGGATCTCAACCAGCATCTAAACCCCACAACAAAGACGTACCCCGTCACCCCAAAGAACGTCATTGTCGGGCTTGACCCGACAATCCAGGTGAAAGTATAGAATCTTCATTTGACCTGGATGTCCGGATGTCGCTCCGCTCCTCCGAACATGACATTCAGATTCTTATTTTCGATTCATCCCCTCCCTTCTAGCTTCGTAAGCTCGTTCCTCGCTAACTCCGCTTCGGTCACTCGGTTTGTTAGCAGGTATCGCGTCGCTAACGCTAGCTCACCTGCTAACAAACTTTCGCCTGTCGTCTGAAAACAATTCACCGGATTGTTTTGGTGAGCCAAGCACGGCCGCCCCAATGCGCACGCAGTGCTTCCTTCCGCACTATCAACCAACAGCAAACTTGCGCCCGCGGGGGCTCCCCGCCTAAGCATCGCGCTTCATTATACACGGAACAACCCACAGCTAATCGATGGGGTGAAGCTGCCTCAGCTTCCCCGCGGGTGTGCCTCAGCTTCCCGCGCCTGTGCAGGCGGCAACCAAACGAGCCGCGCCGTGCGCCACCTCACTGATTTTGGAGGCCGACATATAAGCCGGCGTTGTAAAAATACGATGCGCGGCGTCAATACAAACGCCGTCCGCCGGCTGATTTTCGTGAACGGCGCCGGTTTTCTCAATTCCTGCCGCCGTCTGCGGATCAGACCCGAGCGTGATTTTAATATGATGCCGGCCGAGAACACGGGCAACCACCGCCGGCGCAATACACATCGCCCCGATAACAAGCCCGGCGTCATAAGCCTCGTTAAGCACGCGCGCCACTTCTTCATGAACATCGCACGCCGCGCCTTTCTCGGCAAAATTGCTGAGGTTCATGGCCGCGCCCATGCCGCCCGGAAACAACACCCCGTCAAAATCACGGACGGAAAGCGCGGACAAATCCTTGATATTTCCGCGGGCAATACGGGCAGATTCAGCCAAAACATTACGATTGTCGTCATCCCCGGCAACAGCCGTTGCTTGCCCGGTGTAATGGTCAACCGTCCGCGCCTGCCAACTGTTTGGCGCAAAACACTGATATGCCGCTCCGGCATTATCCAGCGCAATCAGCAGTGAAACGGCCTCGTGAATTTCCGACCCGTCAAAAACGCCGCACCCGGACAGAACGACGGCATATTTTTTGGCTTTTTCTGACATTTTCTTTTCCTCTTTACTTTGTTGATAAATTGGTTATATGTATATACGACAATAATATGAGGAAAGAAATTTTATGCAATCAGATTTGACGACTTTACCCAACGGATTAAGAATCATCAGCGCCTCCCGCCCGGGGACGGAAAGCGTTTCGCTGGGAATATGGATAAACACCGGCTCCGCCCGGGAAGAAGAGGAAATCAACGGCCTGTCCCATTTTTTGGAACACATGGTCTTCAAGGGCACGCCGACTCGCACGTCGTTTCAGATTGACGCCGAGATTGAGGACGCCGGCGGCCAGACCAACGCCTATACCTCGCGCGAAATAACCTCCTTTTATGCCAAAATGCTCAAAGACGACGCTGAACTGGCGCTGGACGTCCTGGCCGATATCGTGCTCAACGCCAGCTTTCCGGACGAGGAAGTCGTCAAGGAGCGCGACGTCGTCATCCAGGAAATCAAACAAACCGTCGACACGCCGGACGACATTATTTTTGACTACCTCCAGCAGCAGGCCTATGCCGGACAGCCGCTCGGCCGCCCGATTCTCGGCTCAATAGAAAAAGTCAGCGGCTTTACTGCCGATGATTTAAGAAAATACCGCAAACGCTTTTATGTTGCGGAAAACATCTGCGTCTGCGCCGTCGGCAACATCGAACACCAAAAGTTTGTCGACATGGTCAAAAAACGCTTTTCCAACCTCCCGCAACACCTCGACAGCGAATTCCCGGCACAGAAATACGTCGGCGGCTATTATGCCGAACAGCGGGACATCAAACAGGCGCACGTCCTGATTGGTTTCGAGGGCGTCAGCTACCATGATGACGACTACTACCCGGCGGCGGTTCTCTCCGCCATCCTCGGCGGCGGTTCAACCTCGCGCCTGTTTCAGGAAATCCGCGAAAAACGCGGCCTGGTCTATACCGTTTACAGCTTTATAAACGCCCACCGCTCCAGCGGCCTGATGGGAATTTATGCCGGCACCACGCGTGAGGAACTGCAGGAACTCATCCCGGTCATCACCGCGGAAATCAACAAAATCCGCACCGCGCCGGTTCTGCCGGAAGAGCTGAAACGCGCCAAAGTCCAGTTTAAGGCCAGCATGCTGATGGGGCTGGAAAGCTCGTCCACCACGTCGGAAATTTATGCCCGCCAGATGCTCGTCTTCGGCCGCATTATCCCGACCGAGGAAATGACCGCCAAAATCGACGCCATCACCGCGGAAGACATCACCAAAATCGCCAACCGCATTTTCGCGTCAAAACCGGTTTACACGCTGGTCGGTGACATTGACGGCCACCCGGATTATGACGAACTGCGCCGCCTGCTGGAACAACGCTGATGCCTGACGGACTAAACCTCTGCCTTGCCGAACCCCGCGGCTTCTGCGCCGGGGTCAGACGCGCCATCGCCCTGGTCGAACAGGCGCTGGAACGCTACGGCGCCCCGGTTTACGTCCGTCACGAAATCGTCCACAACCAACACGTTATCAATGACTTGCGCCGCAAAGGCGCCGTTTTTGTTGAAGAAACGGCAGAAGCCAACCCTGCCCGCCCGCTGGTTATTTCCGCGCACGGCGCCGGCCTTGCCGTGGTTGAAGACGCCCGGCAAAGGCACAAAGTCGTGATTGACGCCACCTGTCCGCTGGTTGACAAGATTCACCGCGAAATCAAAAAATACGCGGCCGAGAAACGGGAAATCATCGTCATCGGCAAAGCCGCCCACCCCGAAATCATCGGTACCGTCGGCCAGCTCCCGGGATACGGCAAAATCCACGTCATCAACAGCGCCGCGGAAGCCGAAAGCCTGCGCCCGCAAACCCCGGAGCATATCGCCTTTGTCAGCCAGACCACCCTGTCGGTTGACGAAACCGCGGACATTATCGCCGTGCTCAAACGCCGCTTTCCCGCCATTTCCGGACTGAAGAGCAAGGATATCTGCTACGCCACCACCAACCGCCAGCAGGCCGTCAAAGCTTTGGCCGCCAAAGCACCGTGCATTCTCGTCCTCGGCTCCAAAAATTCCTCCAATTCCAACCAGCTCCGCCGTGTCGCCCTGCAAGCCGGCGCCGAACAGGCTCTGCTCATAAACGACGCCGCCGAACTCGACTGGCAGGCCGTCGCCCCTTATAACCGCATCGGTATCAGCGCCGGCGCTTCCGCTCCCGAATATCTGGTGGAAGACCTGCTCAAAGAGTTTGCAAGGCGTTATGACAAAATTAACATTCACCGGGTTATAATCGCTGAAGAAAAAGTTAATTTCAAACTCTGACGGCATACGCCGCAGAACCGGCCCACCAACAGCGGAAAGAAAAAAACATGTCACGCGCGGAAGATATTTTTCAAAAACTGATTTACTTCGGGGAAGACGCCCTTGACGACTTCATCATCAACCGTCAGGCTGAAGAGCTGTTTCTCGACTTCAAGCAAACCACGCCCGGCATCGGCAAAAACGTCACCTCCCTGCCCCGCGACGACCGCAAAAACCTCGCTAAATGCATTTCCGGCTTCGGCAATTCCGAGGGCGGCGTCATTGTCTGGGGCGTCGAATGTTCACGCGACATGGACATCGGCGACGTCGCCAAGGCCAAAATCAAAGTGCCTAACGTCCACCGCTATCTGAGCTGGCTTGAAAACGCCATTTCCGGCTGCACCATTCCCAGCCACAACAAAGTCCGCAACCACATCATCAGCAGCGACGAAAACGGCAACGGCTACATCGCCACATACATCCCCAAAGCGGAAGCCGCGCCGCTGATGTCCACCGTCGGTAACAACATTTACATCCGTTCCGGCTCCAACAACGTCCCCGCGCCTTATTCGGTCATTGCCGGCATGTTCGGCCGCAGCCCTCAGCCCAATGTCGAGCTGATTTTGACTGACCGCAAACTGGAAATCCTTGACAACAAAACCGAGCAGCTCATCCACCCGGACAACGAAACTGCCGCCCCCAAGGCCGCCCCGGAAATTGAAAAAATCATCAAAATCAGCTTTGCCGTCCACCTCCAAAACGACAGCAGCGTCATCGCCCGCGAGCTTTACCTCTCCTGCAGCACCGGCAGCAGCGGCGGCGAATATAACAAAGTCCGCTTTCTGAATTATAACCAGATGGATTCGATTGCCGGCATGCCCAACCAGCTCAATCTCATCAGCCGCCCGGAACTGCGTCTGCCCCCGCGCGGCACGCTGAAATTTGCCAATATTGAAATGATTTTCACCTCCTTTGTCGACAGCGACTTTTTGTTTGACGGAGTTGTCGGCGCCGATGAAGCCGCCCCGAAAAGCTTCCGTTTTTACATCAACAAAAACACCCTGCGCTCTTATGTCGCCAAAGCCCTGCGTCAGGAGGAAGGCGACGAAGAAGAAAACCGCCTGCTTGTCAACGAATTCTTTAACGACTTTTTCAGGAGCGAGTTTTAAGATGTACCGGGTTGAAATTTTCACAGACGGCGCCTGCTCGGGCAATCCCGGCCCCGGCGGCTGGGGCGCCATTCTCCGCCATAAGGACACGGAAAAGGAGCTGAGCGGCGGCGAAAGGAAAACCACCAACAACCGCATGGAACTGACGGCGGTGATTGAGGCGCTGAAAGCCCTCAAAAAGGAATGCGACATCACGCTGTACACCGACAGCCGTTATGTTATGGACGGCGTCACCAAATGGCTGCCCAACTGGAAAAAGAACAACTGGCGCACCAGCAATAAGAAATCGGAAGTCAAAAACATCGACCTCTGGCAAACGCTGGACAGCCTGCTCGGGCGCCACCAAATCCACTGGATTTGGGTCAAAGGCCACGCCGGCCACCCGGAAAACGAACGCGTCGATACCCTCGCCCGCACCCAGTCTCAATCTTTCCTCTCTTAACCTTCCTCAACCCCCAACCATCCATACGCCCCTTCTCCCCAAAAAAGAATGTCATCTTCAGAGGAGCGCAGCAACATCCGGACATCCAGATCAAAACCAACCATCCCCATTATTCCGTTACGGGAATAATGGGGATAAATGATTATTAAAAGGCAATCACCGGCCGAACATAGGCAAAGTCTTCAATCTTAACGGAACCGCTCCAGTCATCACTAGCGTAACACCATATCAACGCACCATCACCAGAGGCCTCGGACGATGCCCAGTTCCAGTAGTCATAGTTTGATTTTGATGGCAACATTTTACCTCTGGCTTTTGACAGACTGGAATTAATCTTATCATAATTGTTCATCATTGAACACCCCACTCCCGCTGCCGGCAAACACCATTTCCCTTTTGTTTCAGGAGCTGCCGCAGGCGCATAACCTACCGCAGCCCATGCTGCCGGGTAAGTGTTTGCATTACCTTGTTTGATAATCTTTTGCGTATTGCCACAACTGTCAAAATCTTTTTCTGCTGCCGAAATACTTGTATAATTCGGTAAATCCGGAACATCAAAAAGTCCGTTTGACCACCGCATATTTCCCAAATCCTTCAATGCCAGAGCCTGCCCACATTTATCTTTGCCGCTGCTGATATAGGCAACAACCCCAATCGGTGTTTTACCGGAAACCTTATCATTTGAGCAAGTTCCGTCGCTGTTTAAGATTTGGCCGATGGCGCAGTTTTTAGCATAGCCTGTGCATTCGCCGAGGATAGCTCCTTTTGTTTGGCATTTGCCATCTTTCCACTCAAAGCCGGAAGTACAATTACAAGATTTATATTTGTCGCCGCATTTGTCAGTTCCCGGTTGTTCATTTGCCCCGGTGCAGGTGTATTGATATGATACCTCGCACCGTTCCGGGCAGTAATAACTGTTTCCAAACGGGCATTTCAAACAGCCGCCTTTGTTGGTCGTTTCTTTATAACCAAGCTCGACACAGCTTTGGGCTGGTGAGCATTGCGCATAAGTTAAGTTTGGAATTAAGGACAGACTCGTCCCTAAGAGTAAAAATTTGAGTTTCATCATCAAGCTCCTTTGTTCTGTTAAAACAAACTCCCCTGTGTTAACAAAACAAAGGAGAGTGGAGCTGAAAAACTGCGTGTAACAGACGTGGGTATTCAACATATTAACCACACTCCACTCCGAAAGTGGATATTTTCTACACGGGGTGTTTTTCAGACACCACAGACAGAACGCCTATCTGCATTTTTTAGTGTAATTGAAAGGGCGTAAAATGTAAAGGTTTTTTCTATTTTGAATTTTATAGCGATTAAAAAAAGCTGTCGTTTTCCGCAAAATCATGTATAAATACACAATCTTGTTTCAAACGACAGCTTTGTAATCACCCAATCAGCCAATTAAGACCAATCACGATAAAGACCAACCAGAGGATAACGCCAAAAGCATCTTCCACATTAGCCCAGGCCTTTCCAATCAATCCACACAGCCAAGAAGCGATTTCCCGCATAAAGTAGATGCCCGCGAGAATAGACAATATTCCTATTATAGTTCCCATGATATATTATTTTTGAGTTTTACATCAACATTAAAACTTGTATAAGACATATGAAAAATCATCAAAGACCAAAGCGCTAACCCCGGACGATAACAATTTTCCTCAACATAAAAATAAACCAAAATTTCATCTAAACTAATATGTCCTATGCTTTTATAGTAACACAATTTAGTTAAAAATACAATAACCTCTTCCCGCCATTGCCGTGAATTTTTTGTTACGAAACAACGGTTTTGCCGTTAATCTTCTTCCAAAAGCGGAAATTTTCCGTCAGCTGCCGCCTGCAGCGTCCGTTCCCCGCCGGGAAGGCCAAGCTGCATGCTGTAAATCCAATAATTAGCCATCACCCGCTCAATATACAAACGCGTCTGCCGCGCCGGAATAACCTCAATAAACAACAGCGGATCATTCTGATAGCGCATTGTCTTCATCCATTTGACCAGGTTTCCCGGCCCGGCGTTATAAGCCGCCAGCATATAAAACAAATTGCCGCCGATATAGGGCTTGTTAAGCAGATATTCCAAATATTTTTGCCCCACTTCCAGGTTATAGGAAATATCAAACAGGCGGCGCAGGTCTTTTTTATCCTGGCTGTTGCCGCTCACATGATAAGCCGTGTTCGGCATCACCTGCATCAGGCCGCAAGCGCCGGCCGAACTCCTGGCATAAGGGTTAAAATTCGATTCCTGACGGCTGACAGCCAGAACCAGCGCCTTGTCCCCGCGCATTTCCTCCGGCAGAAAGGCCGGAACCGGATAAGCAAAACTGTCATAAAAAACGCCCTTTTCATGATCGTGCAATGTATTCGCCAAACGGATAACCATACTGTGTCGTTCGTTGTGATTAAGCAGAAACAAAACCGCTTCCCGCTGTTTCTCATTCATATTTTCATAAGCATAAGCCAGCTCTTTTTCCGCCAAATCGGGACGCTTGGCATGAAAGAGCACAACCGCGCGGCGAACGGCGCTTGAAGACGCCAGATTCTCGGCATAATCCGGTGAAGAAAAATCGTTCCAATAAGTCGCCCCCGACCAGTTGTAATCTATCTTCAAGCCCAGCACATAAGACGCCAGAATACCATAAAACGTACGCTGATAAACCGCTGCGCGCTCAAGCTGCCTGCGGGCGTTTCCCTTTTGTTTCAAACGGTCATAACAACGGTATGCCCAATAAGCTCCGGCGGCCTCCAGCCATTCGTCTTTGCCTTTCATGGCGCCAAGCTTGGCAAAATACCCGGCGGCGGCGCTGATTTTTTTCTGCCGCCATGATGCCAGACCGGCAATCCAATAGGCCGTCGGATTATGACTGCGCCGCATCGGTTTCAATGTCCACTGCAAAGCCAGCTTGTCCTGATTGTCCAGAAAATATTCCTGCGCCAGAGCCGCGCTCATCTCATCCCAGTATTTATCGGGAACGGCCATCCGAAAACGCTTGTTTTCCAAAACACGGCGGGCTTTCAGCGTCTTTCCCTGCCGCAGATATTTATAAAACAGCGTCACGTTTTTCTGCACGATTTTCTTGCGCGCCGGGCTCAGATTTTCATAAGCGGCCATGTCATTGGCATAAAGGCTGCGATTATAGGTGTCCAACCGCAAAAGCTTGGGGTCGGGCAAATCTTCCGCAGCGGCTTTTGCGCCGGCTTTGCGCTTTGCCAGATTATAAATCCGCTGGGACTGCGGATTATCGGCATAATTCAGCAGCCAGTCTTTCAGCTCTTCATAAGTCGATTGATAGTCTTTGGATAAATATTTCTCCGCCAGAACATGCCCAGCCAAAACATCGTTGTCCAAATCAGCGGACAAATCCGCCGCTTCTTCAATGTCGCCCTCGTTCAGAGCCTTGAAAATATTCTTGTAAGTCTTGACATCTTCACGGGAAACGTAACCCTGCTCCAAAATCAGCCGATAAACATCGGCATCAATTTTCTGCTGTAAAACCCGCGGGTCAACCTGATACTCCACCCGCTTTGTTGCCGCCATAGAGGCCGATACCGTATGAACAGCCAGTAAACACCCCAAAAAAATTCTAAAAAATATCTTCACCCATAATCCCCTGTGAAACAAAAAAACTTTACCGACTAACCCACACAGCTAATATTGATAATAATAAGAAATACCCAAACAGATAAGAAACAATCTCAGCCCTTAGCCGCTATAAAACTCTAAACAATCTCCCCCCTTAGCCGCAACAAAAATCAGAACAAACCTCCCTCCTTAGCCGCTGTAAAAGTTCGGCACCATCCAGTTCTCCCCCTGAGTAGGGGGAGTGAGAGGGGGTATGCTTCACCCAACTCCCGGTCTTTAGCCGCTGTAAAAGTTCGGAGAGTGCGTTAGATAGAGTAGTTTCTAGGTGTGAGAAAAATCCTAGTACTGCGGCAGTAAAAATAGTCCAGTGGACTATTTTTCGCCGAAAAGCAATGAGACTTGTTGTTGTGAGAAGCGGCAGCGCAACGAAACAACAACCTAGTCGGAATTGGCACTAGTACATGGATTTTTCAAACCACCGTAAAACTGCTCTAGATGACGTGCTATACGAACTTTTACCGAACTTTTAACTATTTGCCGTTAATAAGCACGCCCTGCAAAGCCGCATTAGACATCGTCATATTGCCAGCCCAACCGATGATTTTATAAATCGCATCCTGGTTGACAGACATGCGTTCGCCGCCGATTACTTTCATATCACGATCTTTGTGCGGACGCAGATAAATGTATTCGCTGTTAAGAAAATACATCTTGTCTTCCGGACAATTACCACCCTGACCGCCGTCAAAAATAACGTCGGCACCTTTGTATTTCAAAGCAGCAAAGCCGGATTCCGCCATCTTCGGATCAGTAAAACGCTGCAGATTGGTCAAAGACTGCTCATACAAGGTATAAAGCTTGTCGCCGGCAACAATCAAATCCGGCTTGTCTGCACCGCGGCAAAGGGACAGATACATGGCATCCATAGCCGGGCGAATGGTTTCGGAAGTCAGCGCGGCAGCTGCAGTCGTTGACTTGTTGCGCCAAAATTCATTTCCGGCAGTAGCACGGTTAATACCGCCGACCGTACCGGTTGTCGGCGCATCAGCCACCAAAAGCTGCAAACCGCCGATTTCCTTGCCGGAAGAACCGGTACCATCACCGTAAACCGCTTTTGACATCTGGTTTTTCATGGTTTTGGCCGCATTTTCAACACGCTTTTCAAACAAGTCCATCATGCGTCCTTCACCGGAGTTTTTCAGCAAATCCTCACCGGAAATGGCCACCGGAACGGCACAAAGCTTCAAACCAAACTCAGCCGCAGTAAACAGCTGTTTCGGCGTATAAGTAATGTTGTCATAACCGGTGTACCAAACCAAATCGCCTTCGCCGTATTCCAGCTCTTCCAAAATTTTGGAACCGCCGCTGATTTTGCGGATTTTGCCTTTTTCATTAAGGCGTTTCAGCAAAGCGTTGTTTTTACTGACATTGTCGGCCAAAGATTTGGTGCGGTTTTCCAAAGTCACGGTAAAAACGTCATCATAATGTGAATTAGACATAAATAAATTTCCTTTTCAAATAAATTAATTAAAGATCACTAAAATATTTCTCAAGAAACTGACGTGTTGTCAGATGTTCTTCAGAAACGGCGGCCGGCTTCCCTTTAGCGGAGAAACCGGCCTGTTTTGCCCGTTGAGCTTCTTCAGTTTTGGCTCTGAGCAGCGCCTCTGCCTGACTTTGAATCAGTTGGCTCCGCACAGTGCCGTTCAGCCAAACAGCCTGCTCATAGGCGTCCTCATAGCTGTTGGCCATCCTGCGTTCGATAAGATCGGCCATAAGCAGCCGTACCTCATC
>JAUNPO010000062.1 GCA_030536665.1 Pseudomonadota bacterium | reverse complement strand
ATTTGCCTCGTCTTCACCGTCAAACAAATCATAAATTTTCAACATTGAAATAAGCCTGCCTTTTCCTCTGCCAAAAATTATATCCTTGAACAATGACAATCTGGTGCAGGCATCTCCTAAAATGCGACGAATTGATTTGTTCGCGCATTGTCTGAGATAGCACTCAACCGCATCATCTCCCTGGGCTAAAAGCTTCTCAAAAAGGCGGTAATTCCACATTTTGTAGAGAATCAGATAGTTCGCCCGCGCAGAAAACCCTACGCCATCAAGAACATATTCCGCATATTTCGCACGTTGTTCCGGGGATAACTGTTTTAAGACATTTCCGCAACTGATACAGTCTTGCCGCAAACCAGCAATAATTTCTTCTTCGGTTGAATAAAGTTTTTCCTTTTCCATAATAATTATATGATTTCGTTAATAATAATAAAAAAACAGCCTCATCATAACACTGATAAGACTGTTTTGTCAAGTTTTCTCTAAATTATTTAGAAAACTTCTTTGCGAAATTGAATTTATTTTCACCGTTTATAGTAGAAATATGCTCATTGTTAAGGATAGACGGCAGCTCCTGCGTCCGAAAAACACTGCGCGGGTCAGCTCCTTTGACAAAAGCCACAACATCACCCTTGGCTGCCTCAATAAAGCGTTTTGAAGCGATTGACCAGATATCAGAGATTTCATCATTGCTCAAACCGCAATCTGAACTCAGCAGCCCCATTTCAACCAGTTTGGCACCGCAATCAGTATGTTCAATCATCATCCGTTCAGGATGACTCTTGACATAATTAAACGCATTCTCGCGGTTTTCCTTGGTCGGCAAAAAGCTGACGCTGTACAATACAATGCTGTTTTCCGGCGTTGAAACGTCATAATCCTGCGCTACGCGAAAGGCTTTCTTAAATAATTCCGAAGGCATTAACTTTTCCTCTTACTTTTTACAATATCTAACTGTCCGTCGGCGCTGACAATAATATCGGCAGTATCATCGTCCTCTATTTCGCCGCTCAAAATCTTCATTGCCAGTTTATTCTCAATTTGATTTTTTAGCAAGCGTTTTAGAGGTCTTGCTCCGTAGACAGAGTCATAACCGTTGTTGACAATCCAGACAAAGGCCGCATCATTGACACGCAGATGAATATTGTGTTCGCTCAGCCGTTTTTCGATATTGGCAATCAATATCTTGGCAATCTCTTTAATATTGCTCTTATCCAGCTTGTGGAAGAAGATAATTTCGTCAATACGGTTGATAAATTCCGGACGGAACGAGGCTTTGACAATATCCATAATCTGGTTGCGGATCTTGCGCGGATCATCACCGCCGGTCGCATTAGTCAGAATATCAGACCCCAGATTGGAAGTCATAATGATTATGGTATTTTTGAAGTCCACCGTACGTCCCTTGCCATCAGTCAGGCGACCGTCGTCCAAAACCTGTAAAAGAATGTTGAAAATATCGGGATGAGCCTTTTCAACCTCGTCAAACAGGATAACCTGATACGGGCGGCGACGGACGGCTTCGGTCAGCAGACCGCCTTCTTCATAACCGACATATCCCGGAGGGGAACCGATTAAGCGAGCAACGGCGTGTTTCTCCATGTATTCAGACATATCAATACGCAGAATCGCCTTTTCATCATTAAACAGAAATTCGGCAAGCGCTTTCGACAGCTCTGTTTTACCAACGCCTGTCGGCCCCAGAAAAAGGAAGGAACCTATCGGCTGTCCGGCATCGCCAATTCCGGCACGAGAACGTCGGACAGCATTGGCAACGGCTGCAATGGCATCCTTTTGCCCAACAACCCGTTTGCTCAACAAGTCTTCCATGTGCAGAAGCTTTTCCTTTTCACCTTCCAGCATTTTATCGACCGGGACACCGGTCCATTTGGAAACGACCGCCGCAATGTTTTCATCAGTTACGGTTTCTCCGGCATGGCTATGGGCGTTTTTGGCGACAGTCTCTTCTTCTTTCAATTTATTTTCCAACTCAGGAATGATACTGTACTGCAGCTCGCCGGCGCGGTCATAGCGCCCTTCCCGTTTGGCTATATCGACTTCTATCCTGGCCTTATCCAGCTGGTTTTTAAGTTCGGTAATATCTGCCAGAGAACGTTTTTCTTTCAGCCATTTATCACCCAGCGTTTTCGCTTTGACTTCCAAGCCGCTGATTTCATAACCGATTTGTTCCAAACGGTTTTTCGACTGTTCGTCTGTTTCTTTTTTCAGTGCTTCGCGCTCAATTTTCAACTGCAGAATCCGGCGGTCCAGCTCATCCAGTTCTTCCGGTTTAGAATCGACAGCCATACGAACAGAGCTGGCGGCTTCATCCATCAGGTCAATCGCCTTATCCGGCAGGAAGCGGTCAGTTATATAACGATTGGACAAGGTAGCGGCAGCAATCAGCGCGCTGTCGGCAATACGGACACCGTGATGCAGTTCAAACTTGTCCTTGATGCCGCGCAGAATGGAAATTGTTTCCTCAACGCTCGGTTCTCCGACAAAAACCGGCTGGAAACGACGTGCCAGCGCCGCATCTTTTTCAACATATTTTTTATATTCATTCAAGGTCGTGGCGCCGAGGCAATGCAACTCGCCACGCGCCAGAGCCGGTTTCAACAGGTTTGAGGCGTCCATTGAACCTTCTGAAGCACCGGCGCCGACAATGGTGTGCATTTCATCAATGAACAAAATGATTGTACCGTCAGACTCCTCCACTTCTTTCAAGACGGCTTTCAGACGCTCCTCAAATTCGCCGCGGAATTTGGCGCCGGCAATCAGGGCGCCCATATCCAAAGCCAGCAGACGTTTGTTGTGCAGGCTTTCCGGCACATCATTATTAATAATGCGAATCGCCAAACCTTCGACAATCGCCGTTTTACCGACGCCCGGCTCGCCAATCAGCACCGGGTTATTTTTGGTTCGGCGGGATAGGACCTGAATTGTCCGGCGGATTTCATGCTCGCGGCCGATAACCGGATCAAGCTTTCCTTCTTTAGCGCGCGCCGTAATATCAATCGCATATTTTTTCAGAGCGTTGAAATTATCTTCCGCGCTCTCAGAATCGGCAATACGCCCTTTACGCATTTCATTAACAGCCTGATTTAGAGCAACAGGGTTAACGCCGGCAGACTTCATGGCCTCATAGGCTTTTGTTCCGGCCGTCTGCGCCAGCGCCTGCAAAATACGTTCAACCGTTACATAAGAATCTCCGGCCTGTTCGGCGAGCTTTTCGGCTTCCATCATTACACGGGTAAATTCCTGCGACATGGAGCTTTGCACGCTTTCGCCGCTGACTTGCGGCAGGCGCTTCAACGCTGCATCAACAGCATTGCGGAGATTTTCAACATTTGCACCCGATTTTTGCAAAAGCTCCGTGACAGTGCCATTGTCCTTTGCATTCAACATCACGCTCAGCAAATGTTCCGGCGCAATAAACTGGTGTTTTTCCCGCGCCGCCAGACTGACGACATCCTGCACCAATTCCTTTGATTTATTGGTTAATTTTTCAAAATCCATCGTATGATACCTTTCTTTTTATCCTTTATTTATATATATAGGTATTTTGTGGATTTTAAATCAAGCGCCTTAAAAATTTTTATGAAAAAAATGCCCTGCCGATATCGGAGAGGCACTTAAATTTATAACAAAAATATTAAGAAGAAAATTACATTACCGAAGCGGCAACGGCTTTACGGCGATAAACACGTTTTTTAGGTTGGGCTGTTTCTTCTTTATTTTCAGAAGCAAGCGGCGCTGTTTCGTTTATTTCAATAACCTTAAATTCTTTCTTTTCTACTGCCTGAACGGCTTCCGTTTTTTCGGCGGCGGGCGTTTCAGCATTTTCGGAAACAACGGCATTATCATTGCTTGATGCCGGTTCTTCTATGCTGTTTTCATTCCGTTCATTTTCACGCTGCTGGTTGCTGCGCTGCATTTTTTTCTCATTGATATCGGTGACGATTTTACGATAATGTTCGGCATACTGGCGGTAAACCTCAGCACCGACATAGTCGTTATTGCTCAAAGAATCTTTGGCCAATTCATTATATTTTTTTATTAAATCAAGTGCCGTTCCGTTAAATTTTCCGGCCGGGCTGCTGCTGTCAAATTTGTAATTTAAAGAATAAATCTGATTTGAATAGTTATTGTTATTATTACGATATTTATTGTTTATTTTTTTCATATTATACCACAATTACAGACAAAGATTCTTCTCACGAAGAAAATCATACCATCATTAATTAAAACTGAAATATTTTTGTTTTGGAAAAAATCAGTAAAGTGCAAAACCAAAATGTAAAAACAAAGCACATTTACATAATAATAATACATATAAATTATTTAATTGCAAATTATTTTTTTAAAATTATACAACGTTCAATACCGGAGAGGTCTTTTTTTATTTCAACCAACGTCAAACCGGCAGCAACAAACAAGGCGGCGATGTCTTTTGCCTGGCCAATTCCGCCTTCCAGCAAAACGAATCCTTTTTCTGACAACAAATCCGGGACAATTTTTGCCTGGCGGCGATAATGATCCAGGCCATCCCTTCCGCCGTCCAACGCTGACAACGGGTCATGGGCTTTGACCTCTTCCTCCAATGTCGAAATATCCGCGGCCGGGATATAAGGCGGATTTGACACAATCAAATCATACCGGCGGGCGAGTCTGGCCGTAAAATCCGTATCAAACCAGCTCATATTTTGGAAATCAACCCGCGAGGACACTCCCAGCAAAGCGGCATTTTCACGCGCCACGGCCAGAGCCGGCGCAGACTTGTCAACGGCCGTCCCCGTCAAAGCCGGGCAATCCGCCAAAACAGACAGGATGATACAACCGGAACCGCTGCCCAAGTCCAACACCGTGGACAGTTTGTGCCGCCAAGCCAACTCTACGGCCGCTTCGACCAAGATTTCAGTATCGGGACGCGGCGACAGGACATCTTCATTAACCCGAAAACGGTATTTGTAAAAATCTTTTATTCCCAAAAGCTTATCGAGCGGAGCGTGATTAGCCCTTTGGGCAACAAGGCAACGTAATTTTTCTTCCTGTTCGGACATCAATTCATATTCGCCGCCGTGGATTTCATCCGCTTCACGCCCTAGCACAAAGGCCAGCATCATACGCGCTTCCAAGCGGGGCGATGCGATGCCGGCAGCCGTCAGATGCGGCAAAATATCATCAATGGAAATTTTCATTACCCTGCCTTGTCTTTGGTAAAGGTCAAGAGAATATGTTTGCTGAGCGGAGACGGCTGGGTTATGGTCACATTAAAGGCAATCCTCTTGCCGGGAAGAATCTTTTCAACCGGCGGACGGACGTTCATTTCCTGCAATTTTACGGCTTCTTTACTCAAAACCTCCACATGAATTGTCGGCACGGCAATTTCCTTTTCCGTCGTGTTGACCAGAAAACCTTTTATTTGCAGTTTTTTAATATAATCTTCTTCGTATTCGTGGCGGGAAATATTTTGAAATTCCAAACCCTCGCCAACGATAACGGAATCGGTTCCCATTGCCGTATAAAAATGTTCGGCCCAAGGAAATTTGCGGACAATGTCATAACGGAACGAGAACAAAGCCAATATGCCAATCATCAAAATAATAAAGGAAAACAGGCAACGGTTAAACAAACTGTTCAACCCCAAGGCCTTTTTGCAATCAGACCATGCCCTTTTGAGGGGTGGAATGTTTTTTTCTTCTTTTTCCAGAAGTTCCTGCTGTTTGTCAAGGCGGGAAAAAATTTCCTGCATATTGCTCTGAACAGCCAAGTCTTCGGCTTCTATTTCATCTTTTTCTTCAGGCGCCGCCGTTTCTTCTTCCGTTTTTTCCGGTGTTTCGGCTTCTTCTGCCGGTTCAGGCATTTCTGCGGCCTGCGGCTCGTCGGGCTGTTCTGCGTCATAAAGCGCGGACTTTTCAATTTCAGCGGAAACAGCCTCTACCTCCTGCTCTTCCGGAACATAGATTTCCGCTTCGTTCTCCGGCGTTTCCTCAAACAAATCCGCCGGCATTACCGTCCAGACGTTGCCGCATTTGGCACAACGGAAACGGCGCCCTTTTTCCGGCACCAGTTCTTCGCTTATGCGGTAACACACTTTACAATTCGGACAACGTATCAACATCTCTTTCCCCTTTGCTGAAATAAATATATGCATAATTCACATTTAAGCAAAGAAAAAAATATTTTATTTGAGTATAATCTTGATATGTGCTATTTCATTCATAATCAATAATCGGCAGGAGTGCTTATTTTGCTTAGAACAGACACGAAAAACGAACAGGCCATCATCGATATGAAAAATGTGGGCATACGCTATGATCAGGGGCCGGAAATCTTAAGCGACATCAACGTTTCGCTTAAAAGAGGGTCGTTTCATTTTCTGACAGGGAAAAGCGGCGCCGGCAAAACTTCTCTGCTCAGCATGATGTATCTGGCGCAAAAGCCCAGCCGCGGCGTTTTGAACGTGTTTGGCAAAAATGTTAATTTTACCAACCGCGACAGCCTGGCGCTGCTGCGCCGGAGAATCGGCGTCGTATTTCAGGATTTCCGCCTGATTGAGCATCTCTCGGCTTTTGACAACGTTGCCCTGCCGCTGCGTGTCTGCGGCATGAGCGAAAGAGAAGTCCGAAAAAGAGTCAAAGAGCTTTTGCAATGGGTTGAACTGGACAAGCATATGCTTGACAAAACCAGCACCCTGTCCGGCGGCGAAAAACAGAGAATCGCCATCGCCCGCGCCGTTATCAACCGGCCCGATATTCTTCTGGCCGATGAACCGACCGGAAACGTTGACAGCGATATTGCCGTTAAACTGATGAAGCTCTTTATTGAGCTGAACAAACTCGGCACAACGGTCATTATCGCCACACACAGCGAAAAACTGGTTAACGACTTCAGCTATCCGCGGCTGCATCTGCAGAACGGCGGGCTGAAAGTGTTTATGCCGCGGGAAGGCCTTATCAAGGGAGCCAAACTGTATGATTAAAAACGACCCTTTAATTACGCGCAAACAGGAACTGCCGCTTAAAGACAATTCAACAACCCTGTTTTTAAAAGTCATGATTTCCATTGCCGTATTTTTGTTTGCCGTAACTTTGGCCGGCGTGCTGTCCATCAACTCAATGCTCAATGCCTGGAACAACAGTATTCTCGGTTCTCTGACCGTTCAGATTATGCCGGTTAATAACATTAATCAGGAAAAAGCCCGTCAGGAAACTTTGGAGCAGCAGAAAAAAGCCGTCGATTTTCTGAAAAAGCTTCCCGAAGCGGAGCAGGTTTCGACTCTGGACGACGCACAACTGCAAAATCTTCTGCAGCCATGGCTCGGTGACGGAATCGATATTTCAGAACTGCCGACTCCCAGGCTGATTGACGTCAAACTGAAAAAAGGCGCCGAAATTGATTTTGCCAAACTGGCAGCCAAGCTGGCGGAAGTTTCGCCTCTGGCCTCCCTTGACAATCATAAACTCTGGCTGGACAAGCTGGTGAAGTTTGCCGACGGCCTGAAAATGCTGGCGATGAGCATTTTGGTTCTGGTTATTGCCATTACTTCCGGCGCTATTTTTTACACCACACAAACAAACCTGGGGCTGCACAAAAACATTATTGAAATTCTGCACGTTATGGGGGCAAAGGACACTTATGTGGCTCAACAATATGCTAAGCGCGATGCGATGCTCGGTTTTGTCGGCGGCTGTATCGGGCTGTTTTTTGCCGTACCGACGATTTTCATGATTGCCGGGCTGGCGGAGCAGATTGAAGGCGGCATTATCAGCGAGGCCAGGCTGAACTGGTTTTCTTGGGGATTGATTTTAAGCCTGCCGCTGGTTTCTTCTCTGGCGGCGATGATAACCGCGTATTACACGGTTAAACGCACTTTAGAAAAGATGATGTAAGATGCGGCTGATGATTAAATACTGCCTGATTCCGGCCGTTTTACTCTGGTTTGCCGGATTAGCCGTTTTTAACCGGTATATCAACAGTTATGAGAATGACCGGGAAACAAAGACTGACGCTATCATTGCCCTGACCGGCGGCAGCAACCGAATTAAAGAAGCGGCTTCCCTCCTTAATGAGGGGTATAGTTCTACTTTGTTTATCTCCGGGGTGGAAAAAGGCGTTTCCTTTAATGAAATTGTTAATGTGCAGAAGCTTGACATTCATTCCGGAAATGAAGTAATTATTGAACGCGCTTCAAAAAATACGGTTGAAAATGCCATTAAGACCAATGAATGGATTAAAGACAACAACATTAAAAGCATTCGCCTGGTAACATCTAATTATCATATGCCGCGCAGCGTGTTGGAGTTTAAGTCACAAAATGCCGGCGTCAAGATTATTCTTAATCCGGTTTATTCGGACAAGGTTTCCGACAAATGGTGGAAAAACTGGGGAAGTTTTGTTTTAATTGCTTCCGAATATACAAAGTTTATTATTGTTTATGCAAAAATCAGTATTTTGTCATGGCTCACGGACAAGGAGTAAAAGATGATCTATATTCGTTCGCTTATTTTTAATATCTGTTGTTACAGCCTGATTTTGACAGGTTCCGTCGTTTCTTCGCTTCTCGGTTTTTTTGTGCCGCAAAAAGCCATTTATCTGATGTGGAATGACTTTTTTCTGGTTTTGCTGCGAAAACTTCTCAAGTGGATTTGCGGACTGGACATTGAAATCCGGGGCGCTGAGCATATTCAAAAAGGAGCGGCGATTTATACCTGCAAACATCAGTCGGCTATCGAAACCTATCTGCTGACTTCCTACATAAAGAACGCAACTTACATCTTCAAAAAAGAATTGACGCATATTCCCTTTTTCGGCTGGGCCGTTCATTTTTACGGTTCGGTTCCCGTTGACCGTTCCGGCGGCAGCCGAGCCATGAAAAATATGCTGTCCGAGGCCAAAAAACTTCTGAACCGGGACCGGGCGATTATTATTTTTCCCGAGGGTACCCGTACCCAGCCCGGAAAGACAACCGAATACAAGCCGGGCGCAGCTTTTTTATACCAGAATACGGATGTTCCGCTTATCCCGATTGCCACAAATACGGGGTTGTTTTGGGAAAAAAATTCTTTTTTACGGCATCCGGGAAAAATTATTTTTGAGTTTTTGCCCCCTATGCCGCGCGGGCTGGACAAACGGGGATTTATGACCGAACTGCAAAAACGCATTGAAGCCAAATGTGCCGAACTTAATAAGGAAACCACGACAAACTATCCCGAAACAAAGAAAATTTTGGATAAATATGCTGCCAAAGGAAAAACGCTGTGATTGCTAATTTATCAAAAAAACTTCGGCCTTTTGCCCTTCCGTTGGCAACCTGTTTAGGCGTTGCGGCGGCGATGCTGCTGATTATCTGGGCTGTTTTAGCCAGGAACTACGGTGTTGACAGTCTGAAAAAGGAACTGGGCAAAATAATTGAGTCTTTAAATGTTTCCGGCTATGATATTGCTTATGATCAGATTGAATTCAGCACTGTTTCTCCCTTTAAAATTATGGAGGTTAAAAACTTCAAGCTATATAAAATTGCCGATACCCGTTGGGAATTGACCATTCCCGAAGTTCGGCTGAACGCTGACATATTAAATTACAAAAAGCTGGATTTAGACATCAGCCAACATGCTTCATTAAACATTGGCAGGGAAGAATATCCGGTCAGTTTTGAAGGCGCTGTCATATCCCTAACGTTTGACGACGACGGACTTTACAATCTGGCGGGAGAAATAAGAGACCTGCTTGTCAATCACATTGCCAAAATTGAAACCGTTAAATTTGCCTCACAACGGGCACAGGCAAAAGTCCTTACCGGAAGCAGACCGTTTTTGGAAAATTATCTGGAACTGGCAAATATTGATTTGCTGACAAATAATACCTGGAATATGTCGCCGAGAATCGATGAGTTTTACATTAATGCCAATATTATCGGTAAGATTACCGGTGCAAAAACATATCAGCAGGCTTTGAGGGAATGGAAAGATAACGACGGAAGCATAGAGGTTAAAAAACTTATTTTGAACTGGAAACCTCTAGTAATGGTCAGCCGTGGCAATATATATCTTGATGAACAGTTTAATCCGTCTCTGAAGCTGATTACAACGTCAAAAGCCCTGATTGAAACGATGGATAATCTTGAAAAAGCGGAAATTTTAGAAAAGAAAGGTGTTTTTGTGAGCAAAATCGTTTTGAGCAACAAAGCCCAAAAAATCTCCGAGGATGAAGATTTTTACACCATTATCACACCGCTGACGCTTTCATCCGATGAAATGACAATTGAGGGTATTCCGGTATGGAATACCTCTCAACCTTTATAAAACAAAAATCTGCATAGTTTTAGCATATCCGCCGAATGTAGCGAACGATTAGTTCTTCGCGTAAAGCTGTGGCCCCACGGGCACAGGCACGGCCTGAGCGATAAGTTCGCCGCTGGTTGTTCCGTGCGTAATGGGGCGCGATAGAAGCTGAGGCAGCTTCACCCCTTCGGTTTGCCGCTGAGGGATAGTGCATAAAGAGGCGCGATGCTTAGACTGTGCCTGCCGCTTTGTCGAATTTTTCCTCCTCTCACGAAAAATAGTGGTTGAATAGTAGAATTTTTTATGATATATTAGATTCGTGATGATAAGAGCGGAGGATGTAGAGATGCGT
>JAUNPO010000061.1:10619-10853 GCA_030536665.1 Pseudomonadota bacterium | reverse complement strand
AGCAATATTACTCGGGAAATATTCTACATCGTATCCTCCACAATTGACATCACAAAATTACTATATCATAATTTTTCTTATTGTTCAATCATTAATTTTGATAAAAGGAGAGAAAAACGACAAAGCGGCAAGCACGGTGTAAGCATCGCGCTTGTCTATGCACAATCATCCCGCAGCTGACCGATGGGGTGAAGCTGCCCCAGCTTCCGGCAGGCACAAGGCGCACGCAGTGCT
>JAUNPO010000061.1:0-10609 GCA_030536665.1 Pseudomonadota bacterium | reverse complement strand
CCAACAGCAAACCGATCGCTCACCCCGTGGGTGTGCCCCAGCTTCCAGCGGCGAACTTGCGCCCGCGGGGGCTCCCCGCCGCTCACCCCGCGGGTGTAAATCATAAGATAAGCTAAATTTTTAACTTGTCTTTCGCCAAGATAGTGTTAACTTATCAGTATTGATAATTTTGAAGGGGAAAGACATGATTAAAACCATTGCGACGACACCTTACGCCGACCAGAAAATGGGAACCGGCGGCCTCCGTAAAAAAACAAAAGTCATGATGCAGCCGAATTACTTCGAGAATTTCATCCAGAGTATTTTTAATACTGTCGGCGACATGAAGGGAAAAGTCTTTGTTGTCGGCGGCGACGGCCGTTATTATAACCAAACAGCCATCCAGAAACTCATCAAGATGGCGGCAGCTAACGGCGTTAAAAAACTCATCATCGGACAGAACGGCTTTCTTTCCACCCCGGCCGGCTCGCACCTGATGTTGAAGAACCACACCAACGGCGGCTTCATCCTCTCGGCTTCGCATAACCCGGGCGGCGAAAACGGCGACTTCGGCATCAAATATGCCAACGAAACCGGCGGCCAGGTACCAACCTCCGTCAGTGACAAAATCTACGCCAATTCTAAAAACATCAGCGAATACAAAATTTATGACGCACCGGACGTCGACCTCTCCAAACTCGGCACGGTCAAACTCGGCGATATGGAAATCGAGATCATAGATTCTGTTAAAGACTATGTTGAAATGATGCAGGAAATCTTTGACTTTGACGCGCTGAAAAAACTGTTCAAATCCGGCTTCACCATGCGCTTTGACGCCATGAACGCCGTCACCGGCCCTTACGCCATCCGCATTTTTGAAGAGATTCTCGGCGCAGCCAAAGGTTCCGTCACTCATGCCGTGCCGCTGCCGGATTTCGGCGGCCTGCACCCCGACCCTAACCTGACTTATGCCAAACACCTGGTTGACTTCATGTTCTCGGACAAAGCCACAGACTTTGCCGGCGCCAACGACGGCGACGGCGACCGTAACATGATTCTCGGCCGCAGTTTCTTTGTCACCCCGAGTGACAGTCTGGCGATTCTCGCCGACAACTACCGTTATATTCCGGCTTACAAAAACGGCATATACGGCGTAGCCAAGTCCGCGGCAACCTCAACCGCCGTCTGCCGCGTCGCCGAGAAAAACAACCTCCCCTGCTATGTCGTACCGACCGGCTGGAAATATTTTGTAAACCTCATGGATTCCAAACGCATCACCCTCTGCGGAGAAGAAAGCTTTGGATCCGGCTCTTCCCACATCCGTGAAAAAGACGGCATCTGGGCGATTCTCTTCTGGTTGAGCATTATCGCCGCCACCGGAAAATCCGTTGCCGAAATCACCCGTGAAAACTGGAAAAAATACGGTCGCAGCTACTATATGCGCTTTGACTTTGAAGGACTGGAAACCGACGTTGCCGACAAACTGATGGCTGACCTGGAAAACAAACTCCCCGCGCTTGCCGGACAAAAATTCGGCACTTATGAAGTTTCCGAGGCTGCACCGTTTGTTTATAACGACCCGGTTGACGGCAGCGTCACCAAAAACGGCCTGGTCATTGACTTCACGAACGGCTCCAAAATCACCTACCGCCTGTCCGGCACGGGTTCCAGCGGCGCCACCCTGCGCGTCTATCTGGAACGCCCGGAATATAAGGATTTGGAAGAAGATACCCTCACCATGCTCAAAGATTTGCTGAAAATCGCCATGGATGTTGCGGAAATCACCAAGAGAACGGGAAAAACCAAAGCCGATGTCAATACGTAAAAGCGTTTTAACCTTAATTGGACTGGCAGCAGCGCTTGCTTTCTCGGCAAGCGCCTCTGCCGGTTTATACGGTTTTACCGACGCGCATCCTCTGACTCAGGAAGAAAAAATCCTCGATATGGATTTTCCGCCCGAAACCATTCTCAATTACCGCGACTTAATGCGCAATAACATCAATATGCTGGCAGACTTCGCCCATGAGCATAATCCGGACTTTCAGATTATCCTCCACGAGGGCGGCGAACTCCTGGCCAAAGGCCTGTGGGAATACCACCTTGAAGGCTATGAAAAAGCCCGTACTCACGGGATAGACACCTCTGACCCGAGTTTTCTGGCCGAGTTAAAACAGCTCGGCGTCACCAGTAAATATATGCCGGGAACGCGCGCCGCCGCCTTCCGCCAAAACATCAATGCCGTTGCCTACAATGACTTATATTGTACCCCGCGCAAACTTGACCGGGAAATCAAAGACACCGGGCTCAAACTGATTGCCGTCAGCCGCTGCCCCAACGCCAAAGCCTTTGACAAGGCCGCGGAACTCTCCGTAAAAGACGGCGTCCTCCTCTATGCCTTTTTGCAACCGAACAAGGCCTTTCGCCACATCCGGCGCCAGCCGATAATCAACGAAAACGCCCGCAACATTTTCCGGGTTAACGAAGCGGCTAACATCTCGCTGCTGATTGACGACAGCGCCTATCCTGACAAGGCCGCCATGATAAAAGATATCCGCAATTCCAATTATGACATTGTCGTCATCAACCCGCTGTTTCATGAAAAGGAACCGTTCAGCGCCAACGAAGTCAACAGCCTGAAATACAAAAAAAACGGCGCCCGCCGCCTGATTGTCGCCGAACAAAACATTTCAGAAGCCACCAGCGGCGCCTACTACTGGCATCAGGACTGGGAAATCGACAATCCCTCCTGGCTCCGCCGCCTGTCCTTTGCCAACAAAAACGGCATCATCACCGAATATTGGAACATCAACTGGCAGAGGATTATGTCCGAATATTTCAAAAGCATCGTCATGATAAACTATGACGGCGTCTTTTTCACCGGCGTTAACAACTTCCGTTATTTTGAAAAATTAACCCCGTTAGAATAGGATAAGACTGATGAATGAAGTCGAAGTTTTAGATATTGCCCGCGAAGCCATTTTCACCCTGTTGAAAGTGGTTAGCCCGATTCTGCTCGTGGCGCTGTTTATCGGTCTTATCATCGGTATCTTCCAGGCGCTGACGCAGATTCAGGAAATGACTCTGGCTTTCGTCCCCAAAATCCTTTGCGTTTTTGTCGCCATCATCCTGCTTTTTCCGTTCATGCTCAACCAAATGCGCATGCTCTCCGAAACCCTGTTTGATAAAATCATAAGCGGCAGTTGACCCCGATGACTGAACTCCTGAATCTGGAAATATACAAATACATCCTGATTTTTCTGCGCGTCGGCTCGGCGCTGATGCTCATGCCGGGCTTTATGACAACCTATGTCAACACCCGCCAGCGCCTGTGTATCGCCCTCGCCGTCACCGTCGTTCTCAGCCCTTTTTTAAGCCCGCTGCTTCCCCCGGCACCAACCGATTTTGCCGAAAGCCTGCGACTGGGCTTCATTGAAATAACCTACGGCGTCATTCTCGGGCTGGCAATGCAATGCCTGTACTTTGCCCTGAATCTGGCCGGAAGCTTCGCCGGGCAAGCCATCGGCTTTGCCAACGCCCAGCTTTTTGACCCGACAACGCAAAGCCAGTCCATCGTTCTGGAAAGCTTTCTGAGCATTACCGCCCTGACCGTCATCTTTGTCACCGACCTGCACCATATCATGCTCAGCGCCGTCATTGACAGCTACCGTCTTTTTCCCGTCGGCCAAAGCCTGATGTACGGCGACTGGGCGGATTTTTTTGCCAAAACCGTCAATGACAGCTTTGTCGTCGGCTTTCAGGTCGCCTCGCCGTTCATTGCCTTTTCGATTATTTTTTACTGCGGCATGGGACTGGTTTCCCGCCTGATGCCGCAGCTCAACATCTTTTTTCTGTCGCTGCCGCTGCAAATATATCTGGGACTGGGGCTGTTGTTCATCACCACGCCGATTATGATTCTCTGGTTTCTGAGATATTTTGAAAACGGCCTGCATCAGTTCCTTCAATAAAGGATAAGCCATGGTAGCAGAAGACGACGATGAAGCCTCGAAAACCGAAGAACCTTCGGAACGAAAGATATCCAAAGCCAAAGAAGAAGGTGACGTTGCGATATCCCAGGACGCCAAAAGCTTTATTATGCTTTTGGGAATGCTTTTTGTTGTCTGGCTCATCCTGCCGCTGATGGGACGCTGGTTTTACAACGCCTTTTCCGGCTTCATTGAACACCCCGAAGCTTTCCCGACCGATTCCCGCCACCTGCAGCGCCTTCTGCTCGACTGTTTCATCGCCATTTTGAAAATCCTCGGCATTCCCTTTGCCATTTTCATGCTTTTGGGCGTCTTCGCCAGCATTATGCAGACCGGCTTTGTCTATGCGCCCAAAAAACTGGCGCCCAACTGGAACAAGCTCAACATCTTCGCCGCGCTGCCCAACTTCATCAACATGAAGAAAATTGTTGAAAGCTTAAAAGGCATTATCAAAATCGCCGTCATTTCTTACATCGCGATTCTGGTTCTCCGGCCTTATCTGGAAAAAAGCGAACTCATGCCGGCCATGGAACCGATAACAATTTTAAGATTTATTCATAAAATCGTGGTATTGTTGATTTTCACGATTGTGCTGGCCGTGCTGGTCATCGCCGTTGCCGACTTTGCTTACCAAAAATATTCGCATTTGAAAAAACTGCGTATGACCAAACAGGAAGTCAAAGACGAATATAAGCAAATGGAGGGCGACCCGCTGGTCAAATCGCGTATCCGGCAGCTGCGCGTCGAACGCGCCCGCCGCCGCATGATGGACAATGTCCCCAAGGCCGACGTGGTTATCGTCAACCCGACGCACTACGCTGTTGCCCTGAAATATGACATGAACACCATGGACGCCCCTGTCGTCACCGCCAAAGGTCTGGACAGCCTGGCGCTGCGCATCAGGGAAGTCGCCGAGGAAAATGACGTCCCCATTGTGGAAAATCCGCCGCTGGCGCGCGCCCTGTTCGCCTCCGTCGACCTGGACCAGTCCATTCCGCAAGAACACTTTAAAGCCGTAGCCGAGGTAATTGGATATGTTATGCAGCTTAAAAACAAAACGCCCGGATAAAATTCTTGAACGACGCCTGTTGTTCCTGTCTTATTCTCTGGTGCTCCTGACTGCCGCCGTGATATTGTACCTGCTTTATCCCGCTTATTCGCCGTACCTCATCTGCCTCATATTTTTCATCAGCGCTTTCAGCCTCATTTCCACCATAAAAACCCTGAAAGCCGGGGAAGAAGCCATCAGTTACGGCGGCTTTGCCAATGAAATCATCAAAGACGAACAACGGATTCGCCGCATCGACAATGCCGCTTTCGAGGCCGTCATGGAGAACGGCGCCGCCCGTGACTTTTTCAAAGAAGAAACCGTCATGGACTTTCTGGAAAAACACCTTTCCGACAACCGCCAGAACAAAGCCGCCTTCGGCCGCCTGCAAACCGCTCTGGAAAACCTCAGCCGCGAACAGGTAACGCTGTCATTGTCACTCAACCGCACGCCGGGGCGCATTTTTGACCGCGAAGACTGGTTTGAAGTCGCCGTCCGCCCCATATACCTCAAAAAAACCGATATTTTTGAAGGCCCCTACTCTATCAAAGCCATAAAAAAAGACACCTATTTTTACTGGACCGTCAAAGACGTCACCGCCGCCAGAAACATGGATCAGGTGTTTCAGGAAGAACGCCGCGGCCTGCACGACTTTCTTGATTATCTGCCCGCCGGCCTGTACATCTGCGCCAAAGACTATCGCATAGAATACTGCAACCATGCTCTGGCCGGAATTCTGGGACGCAGCCGCGAAGAAATAACCGGCCGCAGCCTGAAAGACTTTCTGGCCACAAACAGCACCCTGCCGCCGCTGCACAGTTCGTCATGGAACGGCAGCCTGTATATTGTCGACGCTGCCGGACAACCAAAAAAATGCTTTGCCGCGCAGGAAAACTTCCGCGACAATTCCGAAATCAAAAGCCGCGGCGTACTCATCAGCAACCTGCCCGAAGAAGGCAGCCTGCAAAACCGTTTGGAAGAAGATGAAAACCGCATCAGCAGCCTGTTTGAATTTTCGCCCGTCGGCATTCTGCTCTGCGACCGGGACGGCCGTATTATCGACAGCAACAATTCCGCTGCCCTGTTTATGAACTCGGACCGCAAACGCCTGAACGGCCGCAGCCTGTCCGAATTTGTAAAAAACGATGAAACAATGCACTTTGCCAAAGCTTTCGCTCAGGTGGCAAACGCGCAGGAAGACTTTGCCACCGCGGATGTCCGCTTAGACCTCGGCGGCAACGGCGAACGCGTCGCCATGATGTATATCAGCCCGCTGCGCCGGCGCCATGCCGCGTCTCTGGCCGAAATAGACGGCTGCGTTATTTACATGATTGACGCCACCGCCCGCAAAAATCTGGAAATGCAGTTTGCCCAGGCGCAGAAAATGCAGGCCATGGGACAGCTGGCCGGCGGCGTTGCCCATGACTTCAACAACCTGCTGACCGCCATGATCGGCTTCTGCGATTTATTACTGCAGCGTCACGGCGTCGGCGACCCGTCGTTTACCGACATCATCCAGATAAAACAAAACGCCAACCGCGCCGCCGGACTGGTACGCCAGCTTCTCGCCTTTTCGCGCAAACAGCCGCTGAAACCCAAGCTGATAGAAGTCACCGAAAACTTTGTCGAACTCAGCCACATGCTGAAACGCATCCTCGGCGAACAGATAACCCTGAATTTCCACCACGGCAGCGAACTCGGCTACATCCGCGTCGACCCGGTGCAGTTTTCGCAGGTCATCATCAACCTGGCCGTCAACGCCAAGGACGCCATGAACAACCACGGCACATTGTCCATTGCCACCCGTACCGAAACGCTGCTTGAGCCTTATCAGTTCGGCGCCGACACCATCAAGCCCGGCGAATTCGTCGTCATTGAAGTTTCCGACACCGGCTGCGGCATCCCCATAGAAAACCTCACCCGCATTTTTGAGCCGTTTTTCTCCACCAAGCAAAACGTCGTCGGTTCGGGAACGGGGCTGGGGCTGGCCATGGTCTACGGCATTGTCCGCCAGACAGAAGGCTTCATCAAAGTCAGCAGCATCATCGGCAAAGGCACCACCTTCGCCATCTACCTGCCGCGCTTTGAAAAAGAAGAGGAAACGGCGGAAAACGCGCAGCCCAAAGCCCGCGAAGTCCTCACCGACCGGGAAGGCAGCCCGGTGCTGACCGTCAACGAAAAAATCAACTCGCCGGTCGCCATGAACCAAAAGCTCATCTTCGGGCTGAACGTATCGTCAATCGACCGCAGCCACGAAACCGGCGGCGCAGTTGAAGACATCCGCATCCTCTTTGTCGAGGACGAAGATTCCGTCCGCGCTTTTGCCGTCCGCGCCCTCAAGAAAAAAGGCTATGACGTCGTCGGCTGCAACTCGGCGGAAAACGCTTTGGAACACCTCGAAAAAGACACCAACTTCAACCTCATGATTACCGACATGGTCATGCCCGGTATCAACGGCGCCGAACTTGCCGGTATCGTCCGGGAAAAAATCCCCGGCATCAAAATCATCCTCGCTTCCGGCTATTCGGAGGAAATTGCCCGCCGCGAACTCGCCGGGTCGGATGATTTTGCCTTTATTGCCAAACCGTTCAGCCTTGGCGACTTGACTAAAAAGGTTTTTGATGTCTTAAATAGTAAGGAATAATTTGCGGAAAAACAAAATGACCCGGGATAATGTTAAACAGCTGCCTTTGGAATTTTATCACCGCCCCTACATGGGACGGGACGATTTCATGATGGCCGAATGTAACTTTGAGGCTTTTCGTCTGGTCGATTCCTGGCCGAACTGGGCTTATTTTGCCGCCTGCATTTACGGCCCCGAGGGCTGCGGCAAAACCCACCTTGCCAACATCTTTTCCGACAAAGTGTCCGTTGAAGAGCACTACCCCTACAAAATCCCGAGCATTAAAGCCCGCGACCTGACGCCGGAACTGCCCCGCCGCCTGCTTGAGGCCAATCCCTGCCTGATTATTGAAGATTTGGACGGCGACGTCGATCAGGAAACCCTTTTCCACCTTTACAATATGTACCGCGACGAAGGCGGCTCGATTCTCTTCACCGCCGCGCAGGCGCCCGCCCGCCTTAACTTTACCCTGCCCGATTTGCGCTCCCGCATGAACATCGTCCCCAGCGTGGAAATCCGTGAACCGGACGACGGCCTGCTTTCCGCCCTGCTGGTAAAATTGTTTATGGACAGACAGATAGCCGTTTCGCCTGAAGTTTTAAATTACACAATTGCCAATATGCAACGCTCTTTTGCCTATGCGCGCAAACTGGTGGCAGAAATCGACAACATCTCGCTGGCGCGCAAACACGCCGTAACCACCGCCATTGTCAAAGAAGCCGTCAACAGCCTGGAACACGACACGCAGGGCGAACTCTTTACCTTTTCGGACGAAACCGGACAAGGCGAACTCTTTTAATTTAAGGACTCAAAATGTTTAAACGCCGCTATTTTTTCACCCTCTCCGCAACGGCTTTCATCAACCTCTACGCCCTGCTGACGCTCGCCCTGTATAACGGAACTTTTTTTGAAAAACTGCACGCTGTCAACTCCGGAATCCTGTTTTTATGCGGCGGGGCTGTTATCGTCTATGCCTTTCTGTGCCTGGCGTTAAACCTCCTCTTTTTCAGCCGCCGTGCTGCAAAAATCATCGGCATAACCCTGCTCCTTCTCAACAGTCTGGCACTGGCCTTTATGAGTTGCTACAATATCCTCATCGACAAGGTAATGATTTTAAACGTCATCCGCACCGACATTTATGAAGCCGGCGACCTCTTCCAGTGGAAGCTGGTGCTCATCTTCCTTGGCGCCGGAGTGCTGCCGGCATATCTGCTTTACAAAACGGACATTGTTTTCCAAAACGGCAAAGCGGAACTCATTGCCCGCCTGAAACACAGCCTGCTTCTGCTGGCCGCCGCCGGAATATGTATTCTCCCCGCGCCCCGGACATTTAAGGAAACGCTCAAAAACCATTATGAACTCCGCTACGCGCTGGTGCCGTCAAATTACATCGGCGCTTTCATCGGCGTTGCCAAAATGCACAGGGAGCTCACCCGCCCGTTTACCCCCATTGCCACCGACGCGCAGGTGAATAAATACTGGAAAAATGATAAAAAAAACCTTTTCGTCTTTGTCGTCGGCGAAACTGCCCGCGCCGCCAATTTTTCCCTCGGCGGCTACCAACGCCCAACCAATGAAGCCCTGTCGCCTTATGCCAAAGAAATGGTTTATTATCCTGAATTTTACGCCTGCGGCACCTCGACCGCCGTCGCCGTTCCCTGTATGTTTTCCAAGGACGGCCGCTTGGAATTCAAAACCGGCTCGGAACTGAACAGCGGCAACCTCGCCGACGTCATGCAAAACAACGGCTACCATGCCCTGTGGCGCGACAACAACACCGGCTGCCAGGACAACTGCAACCGCATTGAACTGGAAATGTCCTGCAACAGCAAAAGCTGCACTGATGACGTGCTGCTGAAAGGCCTTGATAAAAAAATCACCGCAATCGGCCGCAACACTTTTCTCATCCTGCACCAGAAAGGCAGCCACGGCCCGGACTACTTCAACCGCTATCCCCAAGAGTGGCAAGCGCCTTATCAGCCGATCTGCACCGATGCCGGGCTGAAGAGCTGCAAACGGCAGGAACTCATCAACGCCTATGACAACAGCATTTACTATACCGGCCTTTTCCTGAAAAACCTCTTTGCTGAATTAAAGAAATTTGAAAAAGATTATAACATTGCCGTCATCTATGCTTCCGACCACGGCGAGTCACTGGGCGAAGGCGGGCGTTATCTCCATGCCTATCCCTACGACAGCGCCCCGGATGAACAAAAACATATTCCGGCAATCATCTGGCTGCCGCCCTCAACCGCTCGGGCCTTTGGCATAGACATGAACTGCCTGAAAAGAAACGCAAAAAAATATCATTCTCATGATAACCTGTTCCATAGTTTTCTCGGTCTGGCGGGCATTTCCACCCGGGACTATAAACCGGAACTGGACATCTTCCGCCCCTGCCGCAAATAGTTAAGCACTCAAAAAAATGTCATCCTGAGTTCAGCTCAGGGGCTAAAACTCTCAACAAAGACGTCTCCCAACCAAGCAAAAAAACGTCATTGTCGCGTCACTCTGAGAGTGCCTCCGAACATGATATTCAGATATTTTTTTGATTCACACCCCACCTAACCTCCCCTACCTTAGGGGAGGGACTAGATAGCACCTGCTTTAAGATAATAAATAAATCAAAGAGTCAAATTATTCCTCCCCTAAGGTAGGGGAGGCTGGAGGAAAGAAAACAATCCTGTGAATTGTTTTCTGACGACAGGCGAGAGTTTGTTAGCAGGTAAGCTAGTGATAGCGACGCGATACCTGCGTTACAAACCGAGTGACCGAAGCTGAGTTAGCGAGGAACGAGCTTACGAAGCTAGAAGGGTGGGGTGTGAATCTTAACAGAACAAACGGTCTGCAACAATCTAAGCAACGCGCCTCATTATGCACAATCAACCCACAGCGAACTTGCGCCCGCGGGGGCTCCCCGCAAAAAATCCCTTTACATTTCCCCGCAGCTCCATTACATTAGCAAATGCAGACAGG
>JAUNPO010000229.1 GCA_030536665.1 Pseudomonadota bacterium | reverse complement strand
GATACAGATAACGAAGATTACAAAACGTCTGATGCCCCCCTCTTGGATTCATTCGGCAGCGCTCTGAAGAAGCTGATTGCCAAAGGCAAAGAGCTGGGCTACATCACAATTGAAGAGCTTAATCAGGCGCTTCCGTCCGAAAAAGAAACCTCCGACCAGATAGAAGACATTATGGCTGCAATTTCCGATATGGAAATCAGCATCATCTCGGCTGACGAAACCGAAGATTTTGACGACGAAGGCGGCGAGACGGAAAACGAACCGGAAAACGACGTGCTGGAAGACGATGACGCCGTCGGTAATCTGGACGCGAAAGACCTGATGCGCTCGGACGACCCGGTGCGGATGTACCTGAAGGAAATGGGCACCGTCGAGCTTCTGTCGCGCGAAGGCGAAATTGCCATCGCCAAACGCATCGAAGCCGGAAAAACCGTGATGATTGGCGGCCTCTGCGAAAACCCGATGACGCTGAAAGCCATTTCCAAATGGCGCGACGAACTGGTCGCCGGCACCATGCAGCTGCGCAACATCATTGACCTTGAAATGATGTACGGCGTTGATTCCGAAGCAATTGTCTATGACGACGATGCCGCGCCGGTTGACGACGACCTTGAACAGGTTACCAAAGAGCTGGAAAGCAAAAACCTTGACGAAATCGACGACGATTTGGAAACCGATATCGAATTTGACGGCACGGTCGACGATGAGCCCGAAGAAGAAGACGTTGAAGACACCGGCGAGATGGACGGCGAAACCGACGGCGAACTCGACGACGAGGATGAAGAAGGCGGACACAGCACTACTTCCATCAGCGCCATGGAAGCAGCGCTGTTTGAGCCCGTGCTGGACATCTTAAACAAAATCTCCAGCTATTATGACGAGCTGAGCCGCATTCAGGCGCAGCGCATGAAGGCCATTCTGGCCGGACGCAAGGCGCAGACCTCGCTGGAAAAGAAATATATCAACATCAAAAAGGAACTGATTGAGTTGATGAGCTCAATCCATCTTAACTCTGCCCGCGTCGAAGAGCTGGTCGAACAGCTGAACGAGCTGAACCGCCGCCTGATGGGCGTCGAAGGCAAGCTGATGCGCCTCGCTCTAAACGCCCGCGTTAAACGCGAAGACTTTCTTGAAGCTTACCAGCGTTCCGAACTCGACCCGCATTGGGTTGAAAAAATGGCGGAAAAGAAAGACAAGCACTGGCAGAATTTTATTAACGACAACCGTGCCGAAATCACCGAACTCCGCAATTCTCTGGCCGAGATGAGCAAAGAATGCGGCCTGCCGATTTCCGAATACCGCAAAATGGTAGATACGATTAAGCGTGGCGAACGCGAAGCCGAACGCGCCAAAAAGGAAATGATTGAAGCCAACCTGCGTCTGGTTATCTCCATTTCCAAAAAATACACCAACCGCGGCATGCAGTTCCTTGACCTGATTCAGGAAGGCAACATCGGCCTGATGAAGGCGGTAGACAAGTTTGAATACCGCCGCGGCTACAAATTCTCGACCTATGCGACATGGTGGA
>JAUNPO010000228.1 GCA_030536665.1 Pseudomonadota bacterium | reverse complement strand
CGTCACTTCAGGAATTGGAGTGCCGGGCGGTAACCGCATAGAAAGTTACATAATTCCATTCATCTGTGTAGTGCTGATTATATTCTGTGAAGCCTTGTTCTTAAAAAAAGATATTTTAAGAAAACAAATTCCTTCAAAATAATTGAGGTGATTTCTGTTGCAAACCTTATTTCAACTATTTTAGGCGGAATATTCTTATTTTTATGGAATGCATCGGTTTCCTGCTCGGCAGAACAATTATATTTTTTCGGCCCCTTATATGGGATAATGGAATATCTTTTCCCCATAAGTCCGTTAATTGCTATGTTTGGCCTTATCTTCTTCCTTGTGCTTTATAATGTTTTCTTTTGCATTTTCTCATACTTTATCGAACGTTTCATTGCCCAAAAATATCTGCAAAACACATACAGCCGTGAAGTCATTTCTAAAGGAATATTACGCGCCAATATTTTAAGTTACACGGTCTTTTTCTTCCTGACATACGTAATTTTCTACTCTTTTGGCGGAATGTTACTGCCTTTCAACACTTCGGATACATTCTCGGCAGAATATTCGGATACATTTTAATATAATCAAAGAAAATCCGACAGCCCTTTCAAAAATTACAATTCAAAACTTTTAAAAGCCGGACAAAATAAGCTGCTGTTAAAAAAATTCGTCGTTCCGACACTCACCGGATACGCTTGCAAACGCCCGCCGCATTAATAGACCTGCCTGAATTCGCCGTTCTGATACATCTCAATAATATATTTCGACGATTCGATGCTGCCGCTGTGCATCAGAAATTCGCTCCACTTTTCCCTGAGAGCCGCGCTGTTCGCCGCCTTGGCCAGTTTTTCGTACGCAAAGCCGTTGACCTGCCGCACCAAATCCCCCCAAAGCTTGACGGCCACATAGCTGTAAACTTCCAAACCTTCCGGTTCTATTCCCAACAGGCGCAGGTTAACCAGATTCTCCGTAAACATCAGGCTGTCTTTCAATCCCGGCAACGTCATGACATAAAGCCCTTCCGCATCTTTGCCCAGGCGTTTCAGGCTGTCGGGAGAAACCATATTTTTGCTCGTAAACAGGATAATGCTGCGCTGCACATCCTTGGCCGCGCGGATAAAATTAACCGTTTCATCGTTTTCGCCCAAAACAAACGCCACGTTTATCCCGTCTTTTTCCATCGTCCGCGCCAAATCATACATGCCGCCCTGCTCGCGGTTCAAGGCATAAAACTTCAACAATTCCCCCTTGCCGAAACGCCGGAATTCGTCATACAAGGCTTTTGCCACTTCGGAATAGCCGTCTTCGGGCTTGTCGTTATAGACAAACCCGACTTTAAGCCCGGCAAAATTACGATTGTAAAACTGAAAAAAGTCGCCGCTCATCTGCGCTTTGGTTCCCAAAAGCAGTATCTGCCCTTTTTTGCCGGCGCTTCCGGCATTATACGCCACTGTCGTCGGCACAATCTGGAATATTTTCGCCCGCTCGTAAATGCCTGCAATCTCGTCAAAACGGTTAGAGCAGTAAGGGCCGACCACCAG
>JAUNPO010000060.1 GCA_030536665.1 Pseudomonadota bacterium | reverse complement strand
GCGCCATCCTCATTTACTACTATGTAAACTCCGGTGTCGCCGCCCTAAAATCTTATTATAAGCCTCAAACTCCGAACTTTTTACAGTGCCACGAGTGAAGTTGGTGCATAGGGATGTTTTATTAGGATATTTATATGCGGATATTGGGGTTGGATCCAAGTTTGTCATCGACCGGTTGGGGGATTATTGAAGTTGAGAACAATCGTTTGCGTTATGTGGACGACGGTTTTATCAAAACGGATCCCAAGCAGCCGCTGCCGGAGCGCCTGACGTTGATTCACAAGACGCTGGCGCAGGTGATTGAGCTGTATAAGCCGGAAGAAGCGGCGATTGAGCAGGTTTTTCTGAATGATAACCCAAAATCGACAATTAAGCTCGGCATGGCGCGCGGCGTGGTTATTCTGGCGCCGGCCCTTTACGGCATTCCGGTAACGGAGTATGAGCCGACTTTGGTGAAAAAAGCGGTTGTCGGCGTGGGGCGGGCGGAAAAGTCCCAGGTGGAAACGATGGTTAAAATCCTGCTGCCCGGTTGCAAGCCCAAAAATAATGACTCTTCCGATGCTTTGGCGATGGCTATTTGCCATTTTAACAACCGCCGGCGTTTTTGATTGGCCGTGAAGACAGAACAACAAGAAAAATTGACAAAATTTTTCTTGTTTTTTTATGTTTTTTCGGATAGTATGGGTGTGATTTTAATATTATTAACAACAAAACATTATAATTATGGATATGGATAAAATTTTGGAAATTGACCGCCAGTCTTATATTCAGAAGAATAAAATTATGGCGCGCTGGGCAGAACGTTATCAGGTTTGTTTCGGCAGCAAAACGGCAGACGATTTGAGTTTTGCTGATTTGCTCAGAGCCGTGGAACAGCAGGACAGGGAAGAGGTTTACGCTGAGTTGCATCGCCTTTTGAAGCATGGTGTGACGCCATCCCAAAAAGCTTTTCTGTATGAAGAATATTCGCAGATTGCTTTTATTGACACGGCGTATGACGATTTTGACGAGATGTTGTCGACAGTCGGAGAAAGATTTCGGAAAAATGGGACGGACAATGTTGTTTTGCACCTTGAGCATGAGCAGAAAAGCAGTTTTCTGACGGGATGTTACATTTATTCGGCTTTTCCGCTGCCGATGATTGAGTATCTGTTTGAAACTTCAGAGCCGCTGACGGAGGCCATATTGCTGCAAAACGGCTATATTCTGATTATCAGGGCTTTGTCCTCTCTGGAAAACGATTCTTGGTTTCGCGGTATTAAAGCGCAGGTTGACGCAATCAGAGACGGCGAAGACGAAGATGATGACGATTAGAAAAGAAACAAGAACGGAATGTGCACATTCCGTTCTTGTTTTGTTTAAAAAGAGCTTGAAGATTCTCCGGGATTTGTATAATCTGGAGCAAATTGACAGGAAAGGGGTTGAGATGATTGCAAAATTGCGCGGCGTTATTGATACAATCGGCGAAGATTATTGTATTATCGACGTCAACGGCGTGGGGTATCTGGTTTTTGCGTCGTCACGGACTTTGGCGCGTTTGTCCCGCGGGACGGTTATGACGCTGCTGACGGAAACAGTCGTGCGTGAAGACAGCATTACCCTGTTCGGTTTTGCCGATGCCTGGGAAAAAGAGTGGTTTCTGACTCTGACCAAAGTTCAGGGTGTGGGCGCCAAGGTTTGCCTGAGCATTTTGTCAGCCTTATCTCCGACACAGCTGGCGCAGGCCGTTTCCGCGCAGGACAAGGCCTCCTTTACCCGGGCGAACGGCGTGGGGCCGAAGTTGGCGGCACGTATCGTCACGGAACTGAAAGACAAGATTGTAACAATTCCCATGGAGGTCAGCGTGAAAAGCGATTTAACATCAACCATTGAAGGCGAGGCCGGCAGTCTTGAAACGGAAGCTTATGAAGACGCGGTTGTGGCAATGGACGCGCAGGAAGACGACCGCAAGGTTGATGATGCGATTTCGGCTCTGGTCAACCTCGGTTATCAAAAGACAGAGGCGTACCGCGCGGTTAATCTGGCGTTGAAAAATCAGCCGGATGCCGATGTTTCGGCTTTAATCAGGCTGGCTTTGAAAGAATTTGCAACGAAAGAACTGTAAAAAATGATTGATGAAAGAATAGTCAGCCCGCAGAAGCAGAGCGAGGACGAGAGTAACGGCAGCGGCAATCCGGTCAGCCTGCGCCCGAACAGCCTGGATGATTTTGTGGGGCAGCGGCAGGTTTGCGAGAATCTGAAAGTGTTTATTGAGGCGGCAAAGTCACGCGGCGATGCGTTAGACCATGTGCTGCTGTTCGGCCCTCCGGGGCTGGGCAAGACAACGCTGGCATCAATTGTGGCCAAAGAGCTTGGCGTGGGGTTTCGGGCGACGTCGGCGCCGATGATTACCAAGTCCGGGGATTTGGCGGCCATTCTGACTAATCTGGAACGCAACGATGTTTTGTTTATTGATGAAATCCACCGTTTGAATCCGGCGATTGAAGAAGTGCTGTATTCGGCGATGGAGGATTTTCAGCTTGATTTGATTATCGGCGAGGGGCCGTCGGCGCGTTCGGTGCGAATCGATTTGCAGCCGTTTACGCTGGTGGGGGCGACAACCCGTTCGGGTTTGCTGTCGACACCGCTTCGGGAGCGTTTCGGCATTCCGCTGCGGTTAGATTTTTATTCTCCCGAAGAACTGATGAAAATTGTTATACGCGGCGCCCGGCTGCTCGGTATGCCGATTTCCGAAGACGGTGCGCATGAAATTGCCAAACGCTCGCGCGGAACGCCGCGTGTGGCGGGGCGTCTGCTGCGCCGGGTGCGCGATTTCGGCGCGGTGGCCAAAGCGGAACAGGTGGATGTGAAAATTGCCGACAAGGCGCTGCGGCGGCTGGATGTGGACAATTATGGTTTGGATGCTTTTGACCGCCGCTATCTGAACTGTATTTTGCAAAATTACGGCGGCGGCCCGGTGGGGGCGGATACGCTGGCGGCGGCTTTGTCTGAGGAGCGGGATACGATTGAGGAAGTGATTGAGCCGTTTTTGCTCAAGCTTGGTTTTCTGCAGCGGACACCGCGCGGCCGCGTGATTTCTGACTTGGGCTGCGAATATATGGGGGCGCCGCGGATTAAAAAAGGCATGAAGCAGGCGCCGACGCAGTTTGATTTGCTTAGCGTTATTGAGGAAGAAGAAAATGAATTATGAGATTAAAGCCCCGGAAGGGCGTTTTGAAGACGGGATTTTTATTTTTCCGGCGCGGGTGTATTATGAAGACACCGATGCCGGCGGCGTGGTTTATTATGCCAATTATCTGAAATATGCCGAACGGGCGCGGACGGAGTTTATCCGCGCGCTTGGTTTCGGGCAGCAGGCCGTGTTGGAAGAAGATCGCTGCGCTTTCATGGTGCGCGGTTTGAATATTGAGTATAAAGCGCCGGCGGTTCTTGACGATTTGTTGAGCGTTACCTGCGCGTTGATTGAGATGAAAGGCGCGGGGGCGGAAATGCGGCAGGAAATCCGCCGCGGCGAAACGCTGTTGGCTGTTGTCGAGGTGAAGCTGGCTTATGTAAGCCTGACGAAAAAGCGTCCGGTGCGTCTTCCGGCAGCGCTGATTGAAAAGGTGGAAAATTTGTAAAAACGGCGTTGTTTTTTCAGTCCTCCGCTTTTGTTTTTTGCCGGGGGATTTTTTTTGCCCGAAGCGGCGAAATTAATTGAAAATTTAATATTTTATGTTAAACATAACCCTAATTTGAATAATTTTTTTACAGTACCCGGAAGGTGAAGAAAATGGATACACAGACTTTAACCGACGTTACCGCCAATGCAGCCGCGCAAATGTCCATGTGGGATATGGTTTGGGCTTCGGACATGGTTACCAAAGTGGTCATGATCGGCCTGATTGCCGCTTCAATTTGGTCGTGGGCGATTATTATCGAAAAAATCGGGACGCTGCGCCAGGTTAAGCGGATGTCCAAGTCTTTTGAAGAGAAGTTCTGGTCCGGCGGGTCTTTGGACCGGCTGTATGATTCTATCGGCAATCATCCGCGTGATCCGATGTCGGCCATGTTTATCTCGGCCATGAAAGAATGGAAGCGCACCAATATCCTCAAGTCAAAAACAGACCGCGGCCTGCGCGGTGTGTCTTTGCAACAGCGTATTGAAAAGGCCATGGAAGTGTCGATGGACAAGGAACTGGAAGCCTTGGACACGCGGATGGGCTTTTTGGCATCAACCGGTTCGGTGGCACCACTGGTCGGCCTGTTCGGCACGGTTTGGGGGATTATCAACAGCTTTAACGCCATTGCCGTTACACAGACAAACTCTTTGTCGGCGATTGCGCCGGGTATCGCCGAAGCCCTGTTTACGACGGCTTTCGGTTTGATTGCCGCTATTCCGGCGGTGGTGGCCTATAACAAGATTTCTTCGGATATTGACCGTTATGCCGGCGGGTTGGAAAACTTTATGTCTGAGTTTTCAAGCATTTTGTCGCGCGAGATTGACGATACCGCTATCAAAGCCGAAATGGCAGGAGAATAAAAATGGCTTTTATTCCGCAGCAACAAAGGCGCCAACGCCGTTCGCAGCGAACATCGCGCCGCAATGCCGACATCAACATGACGAACCTGATGGATGTGATGATGGTGCTGTTGGTGGTCTTTATGGTGGCGGCGCCGCTGATGACTTCCGGCATTGCCGTCAATCTGCCGAAAGTCGGCGGCAAGGCGATGGAAGGCAAGGATACTTCCGTGACGGTCAGCGTTGACAAAGACGGTTATTACTATATCGGCGAGAGCGAAATTCCTCAGGACAAGATTTTGGACAAGCTCAAAGCCATTCGCGGCGAAAATGATGAGCTGACGGTGACGATTTCCGGCGACCAGGCGGCCAATTACGGCCGGGTTATCGGGCTGATGGCTATTCTCAAAGACGCCGGTTATGAAAAAGTCGGGCTGCAAACGCAAAGCAAGCCCCTGTCAAAGAAAAACAAAAAGTAGGCGGAATGAAAAAGTCACTTTACAAATCGCTGGCGCTGCATCTTCTGGTATTTATCATTTTCATGATAGATTTGCCGCTGTTTTGGCATCGCGACGACCCGTTTCGTCAGGTGCCGATTATTGTCGATTTGAATAAAGTGAAAATTTCCGAAATGACCAATCTGCCGCCCAAAGCCAAGCGCGGCAAGGAGGCAAAAGCCGCCAGCACGATTAAGCGCAAGATAGAAGACAATTATACTCAGGACAAGCTGAAAGAAAAGCCGGCGGAGGAAAAGAAGCCGGAAGCCAAGCCTGACAAAAAGCAGGAGGTTCAGGCGGCGGATGAAAAACCGGAAGAGCCGAAAGACGATTATCTGGTCGCACCGCAGCCGAAAAAGCCCAAGGCGCCGGTGAAGAAAAAGCAAGAAAAATTTGTGCCGGTACAAAAACCGAAACCAAAGCCCAAGCAGCAACCCAAACCGAAAGCCGATAAGACTCCGGAGCTGGCGAATCCGCTCAAGAGCCTGCTTGCTTCTGTTGACGCATTGGAAAAAAATCTGGGGGAAACCAGTCAGGAAGCCGTCATTGAAGAAGATGCTAGAGTCAACAACATGGGTGTTGAGGGCGGGACGCAAGGTTCGTATTTCAGCGAATTGTCCATCTCTGAGATAGACGCGATTGCTGGACGTTTGCGCGCCTGTTGGAATCTTGACCCCGGAGCCATGGGGGCGCAGAATATGATTGTTGAAATCAGAGCCTATCTGCGGCAAGACGGCAGCGTTGACCAGGTTGATATTCTCGACCAAAGCCGCTATAACTCCGACACGCATTTCCGTTCCGTGGCGGACAGCGCGCGACGTGCCGTTTATATCTGTGCGCCTTATAAGATATTTGCCGAGAAATATGCCGACAACTATGATATGTGGAAGACGATGTTACTCCGTTTCAATCCGCTTGACGCCACAATTAAGTAAAAGTTCGTATTTTGGGCTTCTAATACAGATTTAGCGGGTCGGCGCCATCCTCATTTACTACAATGTAAACTCCGGTGTCGCCGCCCTAAAATCTTATTATAAGCCTCAAACTCCGAACTTTTACCAGTGTCATGGGGTGAGATAAAGGGCTGTCATGCTTGTAATTTTATCGCTCGTGTACTGTTTTTGTACAAGCTCAGGAACCTAAGTTCGTTTCGGCTGTTGTCACAGCCTCACTTACTAAGGTTTTCTGAGATGTTACAGACAAAAAAGCCATATTAAAGGCTTTTTGCTTAGCCATTGCTCAAAAATCACGGCGCAGCACAGCCCTTTATCCCACCCAAGGATGATTGGTTGAAAAATCCTTATACTCCCTCCCTGAGTAGGGAGGGCAGGGGAGGGTATGAAGCAAAAAAGGATTCTATAAAATGTTTGTATCTCAAAATATGCAGGAAAAAGCGTCAAGTCTTCGTTGTCATCCTACGGAGGCCGAAAAGTTTGTATGGCGTAAATTGCGCAGAAGACAGTTGGGATATAAGTTTGCACGGCAATTTGTTATCAATAATCAATATATTGTCGATTTTATCTGTATGGAAAAGCGGCTTATTATAGAAGTTGACGGCGGACAACATTGTGGTAATGAACAGGATGTGCGGAGAGATAAGAATTTAACGGCCTTGGGCTATCATGTGTTGCGTTTGTGGAACAATGATGTTTTGAACAATTGGGAAGGCTGTTATATTAGAATTATGGAATATTTGATGAAGTAAGTATTTCGCTTTGTATTATGCACAGAAATTTTGATGATTGTTTTGACTCATACCCTCCCTAACCCTCCCTACTCAGGGAGGGGATTAGATAGTGCCTGTTTGAAGATAATTTAAAAACAAAAATCAAATTATTCCCTCCCCTAAGGTAGGGGAGGCTGGAGGAAAGAAAACAATCCGGTGAATTGTTTTCTGACGACAGGCGAGAGTTTGTTAGCAGGTAAGCTAGTGATAGCGACGCGATACCTGCGTTACAAACCGAGTGACCGAAGCGGAGTTAGCGAGGAACGAGCTTGCGAAGCTAGAAGGGTGGGTGTGAATCTGAGGTAAGAATCCTAATTGTCATGTTCGGGCTTGACCCGGACATCCAGGTTAAATAAAGATTCAATATTTTCACCTGGATCCCCGGGTCGCGCTGTGCTTGCCCGAGGATGACGTTTTTTTTGCTTGGTTGGGGTACGTTCTTGGTGAGAGTTTTAGACCCTGAGCTAAACTCAGGGTGACAATTGGATGGATAGTTGGCGATTGGCAAGCGATAGCGCGGACAGAGCCTTTTGGTGTGAACGAGCTTGCCAGGGACAAACGAGTTCGGCATGACAATCGGAAGGATAGTCTTTGATTGGCGGCGGTTTGGGAAGAAAATTACGGGGCGTTTTTATTCTTTGTTTTGCAGGTTGGCGGCTTTGGAGAGAAGGTCAATGGCGCCGCAGACCAGGTCAATGAAATCTTGATTATGTGGCTGGAGTTTGCGCGAAACTTCTTCTATTTTTTTGCGCACATGCTTGTCTTTTGATTGCGTTTGGGAGAATTCAAAGAGTTCCGGCAGGTCGACCTCTAACTTTAAAGCGATTTTTCTTAAAGTATCAATTTTAGGTGAAATTTTTCCAAGTTCTATACCTGAGATAGTATTCATTGACATATCCATGTCATAAGCGAGTTCAAGTTGGCTCACACCTTTGATTTTGCGGAGCTCGCGGATGCGGCTTCCCAGTCTTATCGCAAATTCATCTTCAGTCATAGGATTCATATTCCTATTTTATTGTGAAATAATACATACTAAAGAATAGTAATTTTTGTGGTTGACAAAATAAAATTACTACTTTATTATTAATTTAATAGCCGAAAGTATAGTTTATTCATAATTAATTATGAATTCGGCTATAAGAAAAGGGGTCGGTACTCTACACACACATCACACATAATATCACCTTAAGATCCCTTTTCTATTTTTATGTGAAAGGCAGGTATGAATATGAAGAATTTATGTTTAAACTTTGTTCCAACCGTTCTTCTGGCATCATTTCCTTTCAGTTGTCTGGCTGCAAGTGGTGCAGTTCATACTGTTCCAAATCATACTATAGCAGATTTTCATCTTTTTCAGAATACAGATATCCGTATTAGTCATAATGGAGAGGTTTTAGCCTCAGCCGATAGAACCATCGGTTTAGGTTTAGACCCTTTTGCCATGTCTTTGCGGGAACAGACATTGGGAAATGCCGTGAATTCTTTGGTTGGGGATGTGGCTCTTACGGGACTCACACCCCTCCTAGCCTCCCCTACCTTAGGGGAGGGTAAAATTGGAGTTTTTCCTACTCAAGGGGAGGATAATAAGCTAAATGTTTTTAAAATAGCGGCGGTGTGTTTTATTACGGATACGGAGAATTGCGGCGGTTATAAGTTTGACGGCGGAACGACGCCGGGAGAGGAGTGCCTGCGGGCGGGGTATGTTGACGGCGTTTGCCCGGAAGGGTCACATGCGGAAAGCACTTGTCCGGGGGACAGCAGTTATCATACGCCGTGTGTGTGCAACTCTGACATGACCGCAACCTGTACCTATCCGTATCAGGGAGTCGGTGCGCAATGTGACGGCAAATACAAGGAATGTTGCAATACCTGTCCCGATTATCCGGAAACCAGCATTGGCGCAAATTATGTCAGCGCCGGGGAATGCGACTCGTGTGACGGTAAAAAATATAAGGTTAAATGTAATCCGAATACGTTTGTCGATTCTGTTGCCTGCGGTTCTTTAGGCGGAACCGGGGGAACGTGTACGGATGAAAACGGCACGCATTATAAGCAGTGTAAATGTCCGCTTAATTATGAATGGAGCACCACACAGCGGAAATGCGTTTGTGCGTCGAGCTTTAAGTACAGTTGTACGGGAACGGGCTATCTTAAGGGAAAGGGAGATGTTTGCGACAACAAGTACAGCGAGTGCGAATGTGCCACGACTTATAAATGGGATGCGGCGAAAGGCGCTTGCGTCTGCTCGGGAACGGATTTTTGCGCCCTTCCTAAGGATTGTAAGGCATTAGGTTACAGCAACAGCATATCTTGCAGCGGCGATATTTTGCGCTGCCCGTTTGATACAGGGTATGTGTATTGCTTATAAGGAAGCTGAGGCAGCTTCACCCCATCGGTTCGCCGTTGGTTGTTCCTAGCGTAATGAGGCGCGATGCTTAGATAGGGGCTGTCGGGAGAAAGAGGAATGTCATCCTCGGAGGAGCGGAGCGAGAGGTTATTTTGATATGTTAGATTACAGCTTGCGCTATCACACCCCACCTAACCTCCCCTACCTTAGGGGAGGGATACAAGGACGGATTATTTTGGATTCATACCCCCTCTAACTCCCCCTACTCAGGGGGAGGATAAAAGGAAATGTTTTCCTACTCAGGGGAGGAAGGGAGCCTCCCTGAATAGGGAGGGATAAGAGGAAAGAAGATAAAAAAGAATTATTATGTTTAACGCTTTATCCGTTTTTCGGGGTTAGGGGCTTTTGAAAAACGCGGGGCAAGGGGAATAAGAATTATTAAGACAGCAAAGGACTTGGACCATGAGAACTATGTTAAGAGAAAAAGAACACGTCAGTTTGGCGGTATTGGGAGCGATAGCCCTGAGTGCCGTTCCGGGCGTTGTTTCGGCGCAGTGTGTGGCAACAACGGATTGCGCGAGTTTGGGCTATAAATCAAGCAAGGATGACGGTGGGTGTCTGAAATGCCCGTTTGGCAACGGTTATTACTGCCCGGAGCGGTGCGAGGCGTCATACCAATATACCTGTACCGGGGCAAATGAAGTAAAGCCGAGCAGCGCGGCGTGCAGCAACCGTTATGAAAAATGTGATTGTAACAGCGGTTATGAATGGAACAGCGGCGCTTGTAAACAGTGTGACAGCAAGTATAAATATACCTGTACTGGGGCTAATGAGAGCAAGGGCGCGGACAGTTGCGGCGGCAAGTATTCGGCTTGTCAGTGTGCGACAAATTATGAATGGAATTCCACCAGCGGCAAGTGCGAATCGGTTGCGGTTTTGGGTGTTTGTACCGGTAAGGCGCAGAGTTGTTCTGTCGGCCAGATTTTGAATAATGACGGTAGCTGTTCTAATGATAAAGTCAGCGGCAAGACTCCGATTGGTGTGGTTGTTTATATCAGTGGCGGTACGGACAAGTGTGGTTACGCAATGACCGCTAGTCCGATTCAAAGAAGTATTATGTGGTCGTCAGAATATGTTAATACGGGGGCATTCCAGTCATCCAGCTGGCAAAATGCCATTAAGGACTTTGATGTCAGCGGCAATATGACTAAGATTATTCAGACAGCCAACGGTAACAGCAGCAAATATCCGGCAGCATACGCAGCTTTAAACTATGCCCCGAGTGCGGCCCCGACCTCTAAGGGTAAGTGGATGCTTCCGACAGCGGGTATTTTGAATAGCTTGTATACTAACTTGAATGCCATTAATAATACCATATCTAAGATAGGCGGCACACAACTTACAGGCGATAACGAACATATCTGGTCGTCGTCCGAGTATGGCCACAACCTCGCGTGGGTCTTCTGTACGGACACAGGCGCTAGCTACGGCGGCGTGACCAACTACGGTAAGGGCAACGCTAGCAGCGGCTACGTCGTTCGCCCGGTGCTAGCTTTTTAATTTTTAACCCTTTACCCCTTTTTTCAGCTCCGCGCAGCGGAGCTGAAAATTTTTTTGGGGTATTTAGAGTATAATAATAAACGCGCTCTACGGGCTTAAAAACCGCCTTATAAATGATGTTGTTTAAAAGGATAATCTGTAAGGTTAATGCGCGTCATCTCCCACTCGCTTTGTGCGTGTGTTAGGGGGAGGGAGGTAAGGCATGGAATCGGTGTATAAGGATAGTTTATTTAGACTCGCACCCTTTAGCTTTTTTTATTTAGATTCACAC
>JAUNPO010000227.1 GCA_030536665.1 Pseudomonadota bacterium | reverse complement strand
TTTTATCATATTTATATTCAGGTGTCCACATCACTTCTCGCAGGTATTTACTCAAACAGCCCCACAGAGGGGGCTGTTTGAGTAAATGGCGCCAGCGAGAGGACTCGAACCTCCTGCCCACAGTTTAGGAAACTGTTGCTCTATCCTGATGAGCTACGCCGGCGTCTGCAAAATTTATACCTTCAAAATAGGAGATTTTCAAGAGCTAAATGCCTGTAAGCATAAAAAAACAGTCTTGCTTTTAAGCAAGACTGTTTCCCGTTAATACAAAACAAACATCAAACCACAGGTTGCAGCAACAATCGCAACAACATAGAGAAAATAAATTATCAGTATGCGGTCGCGTTTGTTTTCACTTTCTTCCGACTGCCTGTAAAACAAAATCGGAATCTTTGTGTCTGCACCATACTGTTTGATAGCCGTTGTTTGAGCTGCTTCTTTTTCTTCTTCTGTTTCCGGTTTATCAATGACAACGCCGTTGTCGTAATTTTTTTGAAGTTTCCGGTCAACAATGCAGGTTCCTTTATAAAGAAAAATTCCTGCGACAATAAATAAAATTATGAGTGCCATAATGCAAGAAATTTAGAGGGTTTTTTAATCGATTCTTTCGCGCGGCTGTTTGCAATGAGCTTTTTTTGCTTTTGAATATCCATGTCCGGATTATAGTAATCAAAATACCTTTCCCGGTTAATGATTGCTAATTCGGCAGGAGTAAAATCTTCAGCCCATTTGAAGTAAACTTCCGGTTCAAACATTAAATCGCCGGAGGTTACGCAACCGTGTTTTTCACTGAACTTAGAGTAATCATTGCATTTTGATGTAATGACTTTTTTCCCGAGAGTAACCGCCATCGGTTCTCCGTTTCTCATATATTCGCGCCGTAAAGCCTTGATATCGTCCGTACACTGGCAGGCAACGTCAAAAGGCAGTCCGGTATATCCGGCCATCAGCTTACATTCGGCCGGCGATTGAGAACCATAATAGGCCATAATGCTTTTCTGCGCCATGAATGCGTCAATGTGTTCGTAACTGTTGGCACGAATTGCATCGGCATACATCTTAAATATTTTATGCAGATTTCCAAGAGTGGAAAAATGCCCGTTTTGAATAAGAAACTCCTTGTTTCCGTACAGCCAGTAAGCATTGTACGGAACCATAGCCAGCTCGAAAGTTTCCAGATTTTCATCCATGCGAAAACGTCCGTTTTGACGAAGATATGGATATTTCTGATCAAGTTCTTTCAAATGCGGATCTTTTTTAAACATTTTCAGCATTTGTTCCATGGTTGCCCAGTCTTCGTCACGGTTATATGAGCTTTTCTTTGCCCAATAACGGATAGAAGGCGCCAGAACCACAGGGCGTTCCGCAGCTTTAATTTCACGAACGCCGTTTGACCAGTAGTCTATAACCGTATCTGTTATTACGACTTTGACCTGGTCTGACTTTGCTTCCATGATTTCCAGCCATTGGATAATGCCATAATTTTCCGGATCAAAAACGAAATTTTCACCGTCTTTGTGTCCATAAAGATACTC
>JAUNPO010000226.1 GCA_030536665.1 Pseudomonadota bacterium | reverse complement strand
ATTAACGCAAGATATAACAGCATCAGAGGAAATAAGCGGGAAAACTTATTTTTAACAAAAGCAATTGTCGGTTGTTTTTTCCAGGAAATAATCAAAAAAAAGCCGGAGATGATAAAGAAAAAATCTACAATAAAAGGAAGGTTAAATGTATTTTGCGGCAAAGATCTGACAAATATGTCGGCAGAATTTTTGATAGCACCCGTATTGGTAAAATGATGAAAGGCTATCAGTAATGCAAACAAAATTCTGAGAAAATCTATGTTTTTTATCCGGTTCATAATCCTATCCTTTCATTTTTTCTACCAGGCTGGAAGTGGAATATCCGTCCAGCCTCTTTAAAATAACCGCCTTGCCGCCATAACTTTGTGCCAGTTTCCCCTCGGGCCAGTTTTCCAACGCATACCCCTCTTTGGCTACGATGTCCGGCCGTAGTGCGTCTACAATATGTAAAGGGGAATCCTCTTCAAAAACGATAACATAATCTATCATTTCCAATGAAGCTAATAAAAGCGCCCGTGTTTTTTCGTCCTGAATTGGCCGCGACGGCCCTTTGTAACGTTTGACCGATGCATCTGAGTTTACGGCGGCAATTAAAACGTCGCAAAGTTTTTTTGCCTGCATAAATGAGTTTAAATGTCCCAAATGGCAGCAGTCAAAACAACCGTTGGTAAAACCGACACGTTTTCCTTGGTCACGCAGATGTTTGACGATGCTTTTAGCTTGCTCCAATGTGATAATTTTCTTTTTCTGACTCCACCCGTCATCCGGCATCGCCCTTTGTGAAAGTGCCATTTTTAACTCATCTGCCGTAACGGTTGCTGTACCCAGCTTTCCAATGGCTATGCCGGATGCAGTGTTAGCGAGTTTCATCGCATCTTTAATCGGAACTCCGGCTCCCAGACAGGCGCCTAATGTAGCCAAAGCCGTATCACCGGCACCGGAAACATCAAAAACTTCTTTGGCTTCGGTTGGAATTTGCATCAGTTCGTCCGGATTGTCTGCAGGAATATAAACCATACCGTATTCAGAAAGCGTAACCAATAAATTTTTAATATAAAATTTATCAAATAATATCTTAGCTCCGGCCGTGATTTGTTCGTGAAAATCTGCTGCCAACGGATTGTACAAGCATCCGGTAGCTTCCGAAAACTCTTTTAAATTCGGTTTAACTAATGTCGCGCCGATGTATTTTGAATAATCGGTTCCTTTGGGGTCTATAATGGTCTGTTTTCCAAACTGTCGGCAGATGTCAATAATCATTTGTGTTGTAACCGGGGTCAACAGCCCTTTGTTATAGTCTGAAATTAAGACAATGTCGGCCTTTTTGACGGCATGTGTCAAAATCCGTTTATAACGCGGAAGCAAATCTGTAATGACCGGAAGAATTTCTTCCTGATCGACCCGGGTCAAATGATTGGCGCCGGCAATCAGGCGGGTTTTTACAATTGTCGGATAATCGGCAAGGCGCAGAAGATGGCTGTGAACGTTGACAGCCGAAAGTAAACCTGAAAGGCTCCGCCCAGCCTCATCTTTGCCAAT
>JAUNPO010000059.1:2734-10988 GCA_030536665.1 Pseudomonadota bacterium | reverse complement strand
ATTTCCCTAAAAATTACGGTTTTACGGAAAATAACTGCCTTTACAGAAAACATAACAGTGAAGACATAGACAAGATTATGGAAGATTGGTGGTATTTAGTTAAGTATTATGCCAAGAGAGACCAATTGAGTTTTTGTTATGTTTTATGGAAACATAATATTCTTCCGGCCGATATTTCTATCCCCAATTTACGCTCCGATAACAACAACTTCGCCTTTATTAAACATATCAAAGGAAAAAAATAACATGTCCGTAAAAAATGTCAAAATACTTGTAGCCTATCATAAACCAGCTCCTTTATTAAAAAGTGATGTTCTTGTACCCATACATCTGGGGAGAGCTTTGGGATGCGATACCTCAAAAGACGGCAGCCTGTCTGCTTCTGACTTTCAATGGATGAAAGATAATATGATTGGTGACGATACCGGCGAAAACATTTCTCACCTCAACCGTTTTTTCAATGAAATGACCGCCATTTACTGGGCATGGAAAAATTACGATAAACTCGGAAACCCAGATTATATCGGTTTAATGCATTACAGAAGAGTGTTTTACATAAAAAATAAAGAGTTTGACATTTTTGTAAATAACATTGTAAAAAGCAACATAGATTTAGTATGTCGTTTTCCCTCCAATATGAAAGATAGCGGAAGGGAGTATTCTTCAATTGAAGAATACGGAAAAAATAAGTTTCAAGATTTACTTACAAGCTTAAATTATATTAAAAATCTGCCCGAATACTGTGATTTTTTACCATCGTTTCGTCAACAGAATTCATCTATTTTTTCCAATATGTTTATTATGAAAAAAGAGTTATTTTTTCATTATTGCAAATTTATATTTAAAAATCTTTTTTTGTCATATGAGAACTTTGGCCAAACAGCTCAAAATAAAAGAACTATAGGTTTTATTTCTGAATATATAACTTCATTTTATTTTAATTATTTAATACAACAGAAAAAAATATCATATTTATATAATCCAATATTATTATTGACAGACTCTTTCCCGTCACCCATTAACATATGTTTTTCCTGCAATAACAGCTATGCACCGTATCTTGTCGTGGCGATAAATTCACTTATAAAAAATACATCCCTTAACAGAATGTACAATATATACATTCTTGAAAATGAAATGTCACCAACCAATAAAGATTATATTCTAAATTTACAAACAGATAATGTTAAAATTAAATTTATCAATCTGGAAAATATCCTGAAACAAGAAAAAATCCGTATAGAAGATTTGGCTATAAACAAATATTTCAGTCCGGAAACTTATTTCAGATTTTTTATCCCCACCATATTTAAAGACATTCAAAAAATTTTATATCTTGATTGTGATATTGCGGTTAACAGTGATATTGCCGAACTTTATGATACTGACTTAAATAAAAACTGGTTTGGCGTCTGCCGTAATGTCTATTCGATCTACTATTTATTTAACAATAAAGTCACAAAAGATGGTATTTTTCTAGAAAACTATTTCAGATATGTCTGCGGCATTAAAGATCCCAGAGAAAACCTGTTTCAGGCTGAGGTTATGCTTTTTAATATTGAAGAACTGAGAAAAACAGACTTTTTACATCTTTGTATGAATAAGTTGAAAGAAATAGGTTCTCCAATTTTTGTTGACCAAGACGTTTTAAACGCCATCGCAGAATACAAGGTCAGATTTCTCCCGCTAGATTGGAATCATGTGTGGTATATTCAACAACCGGAAATAATGAAAGGAAAGCTTCCTCAAAATCTTTACCTGGAATATACTCTGGCCAGAAAATCACCTAAAATAATTCACTATGCCGGAGCTATAAAACCGTGGGCAGACAGAGATAAAATCCTGTCTGAATATTTCTGGAATTACATTCCGCAAACAGTTTATGAAAGAGCTCTTTCCCTGATTCGCACATCCAAAATCCTAAAGCCGTTTATGCAAAGAAAATTGCAGAAAAACAAGTTCTTCATCTTGTTTTGTTCAAAACAGGAGAAAAAGCGCTTTATAAGTAATCTCTTATACTTTCTGACGCAGGCAAACAATGATAAAAACAGCTAGTGATTACTGGTATCATAAATATTTCAAATTTCTCAGAAAAATTTTTCTCAAACTCCAGCCGTTTTTCAAAAAAGACAGCTATATCTTGTTTGACAATTTATATGAAGCAAATGCCGAATGTATCGATACATACTGCGTTTTTCAATATATGCAAAAACACGGCATCAAATCATACTATGTCATCTGGAAAGAAAATCCGTTATATCAAAAACTGAAAAAAGAAAACAAATTAAAAAACATTCTGGTTATGAAACGTTCATGCAAAGAAGACATGAAAAATAACTTTGATTTCTTCTTTTTAACTTGGCGCAAACTGTTGCGAAGCAAAGCCGTTATCACGTCTTTCGGTGAATTATGTCCTAAAATCACAGAACTATTATACAAAAACAAATATATAAGCTATATACATACAGGTCACGGTTCGGTATTTTTAAAAACATTTATACTGTCAACCGGATATTTTAGCCCTTTACGATTTAACAAATTCCTTGTTGCCTCTGATACCGAAAGCGAGATATTCCAACGTTTCGGCTGGGATAAAAATAACCTGATAAAAATCGGCCTGCCCCGGTGGGATTTGTTGAAAAAAGAACCTCAAGCACAAAAAAATATCTTCATGATGTTCACCTGGCGCAATAGCTTTGGCAAATGGAACAAAAATTTTACAACGCCTTTAACCGAAACAAAATATTATAAAGGCATTATGGCGTTTATCCGCAGTCCCAAACTGCAAAAACTGCTCCAAGACAACAACGTAAAATTAATTTACACCTTACATCATTCACTCCTCAATCAATGTCGCGAGAAGCTGGATTTTTCCGCCTCTCACCTGGAATATGTTCCTTGCGAAAACATCAGCCAGTATATAGGCAAAGCGGATATGTTCATTACCGACTATTCCTCCCTGTTTTTTGACTTTGCATTTTTGCATACACCAATTGTTTTTTATCGTCCTGATTTTGACGATACAACGCTTAACGGCAATGACCGGGGTGATATGGAACACGCTCAAACCATGGATAACAAACTGTTCAACATCTGCTATTCCATTGATGACACCATCTTTGCCATCGAAAAATATATCAAAAACGGTTTTGTTTTGGAAAAGGAAAACCGCCAAAAAGCTGATGCCCTCTTTTCAACCAAGAAAAACATCACCCAAAAATTTGTTGACTATCTGGAGAAAATGTAAATGAAAAAAGCACCAAGTATAAAAATCTTGGTCGGTTATCACAAACCGGCAGTTCTGCTGAAAAATGACATTTTAACGCCAATTCACTTAGGACGCGCTTTGACAACGAAAGCTTCCAAAGACGGTACAATGAGCAGAGAAGATTACCTGTGGATGCTTGACAATATGATTGGCGATGACACCGGTGATAATATATCTCATCTTAACCGTGAACTTTGTGAATTTACCGGCTTATACTGGGCTTGGAAAAATTATGACAAACTCGGCAATCCCGACTATATCGGTTTTATGCATTATCGGCGGATTTTTAACTTTAACTCTGATAAAAATAATATTGAAAACTATCAATATATTGGCGAAAACTTTGCCGAGAATCTTGGACTGACACAATCTGTCTTGGAAAAACAGCTTGATAATACCGATATTATACACGCTCAAACAATTAAACATGCTCAGACGGTAAAGGAACAATTTTCAGGATTAAGCCGCCCGCCATTTTGTTTAAATGAGCAAATATTTGAAAACGTAATGACCAATACGGTCAAACTATATCCAAAGATGAAACCTGTCATAAATGATTACCTTGAAAGCAGAGAACATTACTGGTTTAATTGTTTTATTATGAAAAAAGAAATCTTTTTCAAATATATGGAGTTCATGTCTAAAATTTTAATAACAACTCTGAAAAATACAAATCTAGAAAATGAATCGGCTAACGGCCGCAGAGTATTAGCCTATATTTCCGAACGTTTGACCGGAATGTTCATAACTTACAGTCAACATCGCGGAAGAAATGTTAATTACTGCCCGATTGTTTATATAGAAAACACAAAAATCATCCAGCCTTTATTCCCCGCTTTTAAGCAAAATAACATCGCCGTCTTTTGCTCTACGGATAATAATTATGCGCCGTATTGCGGTGTTTTGATACAATCAATCATCACCAACGGCAGCCCCGAAAATAATTATGACATTATCATTTTAGAAGAAAAACTTTCTGATGATAAAAAAGAGAGAATAAAAAAATTACAGCAAAATCATCCAAATGTATCTATTCGTTTTTATAATGTATCTCATCTGATGAATAACAAATCTTTTCATCTCTGCGCGCATTTTACCATAGCAACTTATTATAGGATGTTCGCCCCTTCCATTTTTCAAAACTATTCTAAAATCCTATATCTTGATATTGACATGATTGTTTTAGCTGATATCGCCGCATTGTATAAGACGGACATGACCGGTAAACTTCTGGCTGCTGCTCAAGACTATGGCGTCATTGCCAAAATAAAATCCGAAGAATATGAACCTTTGGAATATTTTCAAAACATTGTCGGCGTCAAAAATCCTTTTGCCGAATATTTTCAAGCAGGCATCCTGCTTTTTAATATTGATGAAATGAAAAAGAAAAATATTGAAGAAAAACTAGTTAAAACCGCTCTCGAAAATAACTTCTATTATGTCGACCAAGATGTTTTAAACAAAGTTTGTTACAGTGCAATAACATTATTGGATTCATCGTGGAATACAATAACGAACGCCGGACTGCGTAAAGGAAAAATGCAGCTTCTTCCCGAAAAACTGTATAATAAATGGCTAGCCGACAGAAGTAAACCTAAAATTATCCACTATGCTTCCATCACAAAACCATGGAATGCGCCTGAAAGCGACCTGGCCGACCACTGGTGGCACTATGCACGAATGACGCCGTTTTATGAGGAAATACTGTTCAAAAATCTGAAAAACAAAAGCGCTAATACAAACAACACCATAGAGTTAACCTTTGTCCGCGAAACGGCAAACTATTTCAAAAACAAAATCAAATACTGGCGTTACCGTTTGTTGTCAAAAATCACCTTCGGCAAAAAGCGCCGGAAATATAAGCAGAAGCGCAAGGAACTTAAAGCCCGCCTCAAGCAGGTCAGAGCCTTCCTCAGGGGAAAATAACTAAAGCCCCGGTTTAAGTGCCGGGGCTTTCTCCATGAAAGAACTTTACATCTGCGGATTATTGTTTCCGCCAAACGGCATATAGGTTCCGACGCCGCCGAAATAGCGTTCAAAAAAGCCCGGCGTATTGCCCAGCGTTTCCGTTTCGTCCGTGCTGACGGCAACGGTTTTTCCGTCTTTGCGGCTCAGGCGCTGTATCTCGTCAACTTTATTCTCGTCATTGAAACGAATGGTCAGAATATCGCGCTGAACTTCTTCCGGTTTGAGAAAGGCGATGCGCTTCACTTCCGCAGACATATAAATCCACACGTTGCGGTCAAGGGAAACGACGTTAGACGGCGCGCCGAGGTTGGCGTAAACGTCTTCCTTGCTCTGGCCGAGGGCGACCTGCGCGATTCTCTCGTTTGACGGCATATTGCCGTTATAAGTCGTAAACCAGTCTTTTGCGCATGAAGCGGTTGATAAGACAACGATAAAACTAAACAGCCATACTTTCTTTATTGACATATTCTTGGCAACCCCTTAATTAATAACCTGAAAGATATATAACATAAGGAATTAATTAATGCAAAATTTTTTTTCTTATCAGATAATTGTTGATAACCTCCCGCAGGGCGAACAGCGTTACCGCCTCACGGCTGATGCCGAAGATTGTGCCAAAATCAAAGACATCTTGAAAATTCCGGGGGTTAACGGCTTTTCCGCTGATATCAGATTAAAATTTAACCGCAAGGAACACCTGTTAAAAGTCTGGGGCAGGGCGGAGGCCTCGCTGGAACTCGAGAGCGTCGTCAGCCTGGAAGTCTTTTCCAAAGATTATGCCGCTGATTTTGACCTGCTTTATGATACCGAGGCGACATTGAAGAGCCAGCGCGAGGAAGAAGAGGAAATCACCATTTCCGACAACATTCCCGATGTCATCATCAACGGCCGCCTTGACCTTGCCGACCTCGCCATTGAGCAGATAGCCCTGATTATGGAGGATTATCCGCGCAAAGAGGGCGAAGTTTTTGCTTTCAAGTCGGAATTCAGTCCCGAAGATGACCGCAAAAACCCGTTTGAAGTGCTGAAAAAACTCAAATAACTGCAGTTTTTGAAAAATATGTCTTGCCAAAACGTATTTTTTTATATAAAAAGCACTTAGCAAATGTTTAAGCGGCGTTTTATGGGTTGATTTTTAAAATCAAATCCGTTATTAATGTCGGTTGAATAAATAATTGTTTTAATCAAGAGTATAAGAAAATGGCTACACCTAAAAAGAAAGTATCAAAATCTCGCCGCGATATGCGTCGTTCACATCATGCTTTAGAGGCTAATTCTTACATGGAATGCCCGAACTGTGGTGAGTTGAAAAGACCACACCACGTTTGCCCGAAATGCGGTCAGTATGATAAGCGCGAAGTTGTTGCTCAGAACACAACTAACGAGTAATTTATATAAAAACACATACTAATGGAGACAGGTTTTGTCTGATAATCTGGTAATATCCATAGACGCGATGGGGGGAGATAATTCCCCTCGAGTCGTTATTGAGGGGCTTGCAATAGCCGCCAAAAAGAACCCGGACGCCAAGTTTTTGCTGTTCGGCGATGAAACAAAAGTCAATGACTTGCTGAAAAGCTGGCCCGCCCTTCAAAAAGTCTGTGAAGTGCGCCATTCTCCCGAAGTCGTCAGCAATGAGGACAAACCTTCCGCCGTCATCCGCAACCGCAACACCAGCATGTTTATGGCGATTAACGCCGTCAAACAGGGCGAAGCGCAGGCTGTCGTTTCGGCCGGAAACACCGGGGCTTTAATGGCAATTTCCAAATTAACCCTCAAAACCATCCAGAAGATTCATCGCCCGGCGATTGTGACGATTATGCCGCACCGCACCGGGCGTTATGTTATGCTTGATTTGGGCGCAAATACCGAATGCGATTCTCTGAACTTGGCCGAATTTGCCCTGATGGGCAACATCCTCGCCAAACATGCCCTGAACATTGCGCGTCCAAAGGTGGCTCTGTTGAATATCGGCGCCGAGGAAATGAAAGGCAAGGAAGAGATTCACGAAGCCGCTAAGCTTATAAAGCGCGCCAAACTGGATATTGATTTTATCGGCTATATCGAACCGCATGAAATTCCCGAAGGCAAAGCTGACGTTATCGTAACCGACGGCTTTACCGGCAATATCGCCTTGAAGTCGATTGAAGGAACGGCCAAACTGGTCGTCCGCCTGATAAAAGACGGCATAAAGAAATCTTTTTTTGCCAAGCTTGGTCTGCCGTTTATGCTGGGTGTCGGTATGAATATCAAAAAGACCATGGATCCGCGTTTGTATAACGGGGCGATGCTGGTCGGCCTGAACGGGCTGACGGTCAAAAGCCACGGCGGAACGGACGCCTTGGGATATTCCGTTGCCGTTGGCAATGCCGTTTCTCTGGTTCGCCAGAACTTTGTCCCGACTATTAAAGACGAACTCGAAACTGTCGATTTAGACGCTTTATCTGAGGAAATATTATATGACTCTTATTAGATCAGAAATTATTGGCTGGGGGCACTATCTGCCCAAGAAAATTGTGACAAATGACGATCTTGCTAAGATTGTTGACACGAATGATGAATGGATCAGCACCCGTACCGGAATTAAAACCCGTCATATCGTTGAAGACGAACTGACGTCTGATTTGGCTTTCCATGCCGCAGAAATGGCAATCAGCCGCGCCGGCCTGTCTGCTGAAGACATTGAACTCATCGTTGTCGCTTCCGTAACGCCGGATAACACCACGCCGTCGGTTGCAACCAAATTGTCCAATCGTCTGGGCGTAAAAGTCGGCACGCCGGCTTATGACATTCTGGCCGCCTGCTCGGGATTCGTTTATGCGTTGACTCAGGCTGATAACATGATACGCCTGGGGCAGGTTAAAACCGCTTTGGTTATCGGTGCGGAAAGCCTGTCTAAAATTGTTGACTGGACGGACCGCAACACCTGCGTTCTGTTCGGCGACGGCGCAGGCGCTGTCGTCCTTCGCGCCAAAGAAGGCGAGGGGACAAAGACGGACACCGGTATTTTGGCCACCA
>JAUNPO010000059.1:0-2724 GCA_030536665.1 Pseudomonadota bacterium | reverse complement strand
TTTATGCTGACGGCAGCCATTATGACCATTTAAAGACCAACGGCGGCGTGTCCAGCACGCAGAATGCCGGGGTTGTTTCCATGGATGGCAAGGAAGTTTTCAAATACGCCATTGGTTCTCTGACGCAGGCTGCGGAAACCGTAACGGCTATGGCCGGTTATGCCAATGCAGATATTGACTGGCTGATTCCGCATCAGGCCAATATTCGCATTATTTCCAATGTCGGCGAAAAGCTGGAACTGCCGGAAGAAAAGGTCATCGTTGCCGTTGACCACCACGGTAATACCTCCGCGGCTTCAATTCCGCTGGCTTTCTCTGAAAATATGGAGAGCGGTAAAATCAAAAAAGGCGATTTGGTTGTCTTCACGGCCATGGGCGCCGGCTTTACCTGGGGCGGAGCGGCCATCCGTCTGTAAAAAAATAAAAATACTTGTGTAATAACCATCATAAGACGCTTGTCATTATGGTGGTTATGTTATAAATGTTCATTAGTCAATTAAAAAAAGTATAATATAATTTTTAAGGAAATTAGAGATATGAATACAGTTACGCGTGCTGATGTTGCTGAAACCATTTATGAAGAGATTGGGCTTTCCCGCAAGGATTCCGCAGATATTCTTGATATGATGCTGGACGAAATTGTAAATGAGTTGGTGCGCGGCAATGATGTAAAGCTTTCTTCTTTCGGCACTTTTTCCTTAAGACACAAAAAGGCCCGCACCGGCCGCAACCCGAAAACCGGTGTTGCCGCGGAAATTTCCCCGCGCCGGGTCATTTCGTTCAAACCTTCTCAGGTTATGAGAAAAACCATTAATGCCTGAATTTTTATAGGAGGAAAATATGGTTGTCAACAAGTCAAAATCCGCCTTCCGCACAATCGCCGAAGTTGCTGACGAATTGGATGTTGCCACCCATGTTCTCCGTTTTTGGGAAAGCAAATTTCCGCAAATTAAACCGATGAAGCGCAATGGTGGCCGCCGTTATTATCGTCCCGATGACGTTGAACTGGTACGCAAAATCCGTGATTTGCTGTATAATCAGCGTTATACGATTGAAGGCGTCCAAAAGCTCATCAAAGAGAAAGGCCTGAAAGCTTTTATCGGCGAGGAGATTATGCCGGATTTCTTTGACGCGCCGGAAGATATGACGTTAGGAGAAGATATCCGCGCGTTGCTCACATCCGTTGTCAATGAGTTAAATCAAATACATGACGACTTAAGCAAAAGTATTGCCTGATTTTTTATAGCGAGAAAATAAAAAGGGACAATGAAAATTGCCCCTTTTCTGTTAAAGAACTAAAACGCAATCACCGGCCGGACAATGCCTCTTAATCTTTCTTGCCTCTTGACGGGAAGGGGCTTGAAATCGTGTAACCGGTGGGATGATAATATCAGACTAAAAAATCTCCTTTACATTCCATTTCATTTCATCTACACTAAAAAGTGCAGACAGGCGTTCTGTCTGCGGTGTCTCAAAAACACCTAGTTAGAAAATATCCACTCTCGGAGTGGAGTGTTGGTAATATGCAGAATAACAACGACTGACTAACTACAGTTTTTGAGCTCCACTCTCCTTTGTTTTGTTGACATCGGAGAGTTTGTTTTAACCAAAACAAAGGAGCTTGATGATGAAAATCAACTTTTTACTCTTAGGGACGAGTCTGTCCTTAATTCCAAACTTAATAAATGCCCAATGTGTCGCGACAACTGACTGCGCTACTTTGGGCTATACTGAAAAATCCTGTCCAGACGGCAAAGGCTTAAAATGCCCGTTCGGCACAACATTCGCCTGCCCGGCAAGCGATAAAAGCGTTTGTGAAAAATATGGCTTCAAATATACCTGTACCGGAACAGGCTATGCCGGCGGTGTCGGCCAGTCCTGCAATAAACAATATGAATCTTGTACCTGTACTTCTGGCTACGAATGGAAAGACGGTAAGTGCGAGAAAGAAAAGTTAAAGCCAATTCTCGGACAATGCACCGGCTACGCCAAAAACTGCTCTATCGGCCAGATATTGAACAGCGACGGCACTTGTTCAAATGATAAAGTCAGCGGCAAAACGCCAATCGGTGTTGTGGTTTATATCAGCGGCGGCAGTGATAAGTGCGGTTACGCGATGACGGCCAGCCCGATTGGAAATTATATGCAATGGTCAACGGAATATGTTACTACCGGTGCATTCTTGTCATACAACTGGCAAAATGCAATTAAAGACTTTGATGTCAGCGGCAATATGACTAAGATTATTCAAGCTGGTAATGCCAGCACTTATCCGGCAGCATACGCAGCTTTAAACTATGCTCCGAGTGCGGCACCGACTTCTAAGGGTAAGTGGATGCTTCCGACAGCGGGTATTTTGAATAGCTTGTATATGAACTTGAACGCCATTAACAATACGATTTCTAAGCTTGGCGGTACACAACTTACAGGCGATAAGGAACATATTTGGTCGTCGTCCGAGTATGCCAACTACTACGACGCGTGGGTCTTCTGTACGGGTAGTAATCACGGCGCTAGGCAAGGCGGCGTGGACTACTACAATAAGGCCAGCGATGGCAGCAGCTTCGTCGTTCGGCCGGTGATTGCTTTTTAAGAGGAGAGATGTCATGAGAAGAGAGAGAAAATTGTCCTTTTGCCTGGCTGAGAATGTTTCGGTTGATAGTTTAGCTGAGATCCTGAACATGCCGCAGGGTAAACCCCACAGTTTTGCAGCCGAGAGAAACT
>JAUNPO010000225.1 GCA_030536665.1 Pseudomonadota bacterium | reverse complement strand
TCTTTATGCACTATCCCTCAGCGGCAAACCGAAGGGGTGAAGCTGCCCCAGCTTCAAAATGACAAAGAATAAACTTTACTTTAGGAAGAAGTTTGATTAAGCTTGATAATAAGTTTTGGGCAGAAAAAAAACTCGGGAGAATGTGCGGTGAATTATAAAGGCAGACTTATAACCGGGACAATTAAGGCGCTTTATAAAAATCTGATTATTGATGTTGAGCTGGATAACGGAAAAATTGTCCAGGCGTTGAACCCGGAAGCTGATTTCAAGAATTTTGTTTATGCACCGGGCGCTGCAGTCTGGTTAACTCAAAGCGTCGACAAACGTCGCCGCGTTTCTTACATTTGCCAGATGGTCAATCGCGGCGAAGGTATGGTCTTCATCAATTATAAATACAAAAATAATCTGTTTCGAGAAGCTTTTGCCAAGGGAATATTGCACGAGGACTTTGGAAAATATGATTACATCCGCCCAATAAACCCCGATGATGGTGAACTCAAAAGGGTGAATTTTGAATTGGGCAATGACCGGGGCGACAAAGCTTTTGTTTATGTCGTCAATATTTATAACAAGCAGGGAACAGACGTCGTTTTCCCATCTCTCATAAATTTTTTTGAACTTGAAATGTTTGAGGAACTGCGCCGGCAACGCAAAAATGGTGCGGAAACTTTTGTCTGTCTTGTTGTTCCGCGTGAAGACTGCATGGATGCGCGCTTTGTCTGGAACCAAAATCCTATTGCCGCCGCCAAAATTTTTGATGAAGTAAAAAATGGGCTGAAATTTTGTTGTTATTGTTGCAATGTTAATGAGAAAAGTGTATCAATATCTAAAAGAATGAGGATATTACATTAGGAGAAATCAGTTGTCTACGAGAAGAAAAGACGGTATCGTGCTGCACACGGCCGAAGAATTTGAAAAAATGCGCGTTGCCGGCAAGCTGGCCGCCGAATGTCTGGATTATATCACCCCTTACGTGCAGCCCGGAATTTCAACCGGCGAGTTGGATGACCTCTGCCGGGAATTTATGACCTCACGCGGCGCCGTCCCGGCTTGCCTGGGCTACCACGGGTATCCTAAATCCGTCTGCATTTCGATTAATCATGTTATCTGCCACGGCATTCCTGATTATGAGCGTAAATTGCTTGAAGGCGATGCCCTGAATATTGACGTTACCGCCATTGTCGACGGCTGGTACGGCGACACCAGCCGTATGTATTTTGCCGGAAAACCAAAAATCAAAGCTAAACGCCTGTGCGAAGTGACTTATGAATGCATGATGCGTGGCATTGACGCGGTCAAACCGGGCGCACGCCTTGGCGATATCGGCGCCGTGATTGAAGAATGGGCGCATAGATACGGCTATTCGGTTGTTGATATGTTTTGCGGACACGGCTTGGGACAGGTTTTTCATGATGCGCCAAACGTCATGCACTGCGGCCGCCGTGGAACAGGGCTGGTTTTGGAAGAGGGGATGTTCTTCACCATTGAGCCGATGATTAATGAAGGCAAAAAAGACGCGCTGATTTTGAAAGACGGCTGGACGTCCGTTACCAGA
>JAUNPO010000058.1 GCA_030536665.1 Pseudomonadota bacterium | reverse complement strand
AATTCAGGTTCGTCTTCTTTGAAATATCAGTTGTTTAATGTTGACGGCGATAAATATGAAGTTGTGGCAAAAGGCAATGCCGAACGTATCGGTATTTACGGTTCTTTTGTCAGCATTAAAATCGGTGACGGTGACAAAATCATTAAAGATGTTGCTTTGCCTTCTCACAACGAAGCTATCAGGGAAGTTCTTAATCTGCTTTTGAACGGGGCATTGAAGAGTCTTGACGAGTTGGACGGTGTTGGGCATCGCGTGGTTCAGGGCGGCAGTTTCTTTGACAAGTCGGTTTTGATTACGGATGAGGTTTTGAAGAAAATTGACGAGCTGTCGATTTTGGCTCCGTTGCATAATCCGGCGGCGGTTTTGGGGATTAAGGCGGTTAAAAACGCTTTGCCGAATATTAAGCAGGTTGCCGCTTTTGACACGGCTTTTCATCAGAGTATGCCTAAAGAAGCTTATCTTTATCCGTTGCCGATTGAACAGTATGAAGCGCATCAGATTCGCCGTTACGGCGCTCACGGGACTTCTCACCAGTATGTTGCCCGCCGGGCGGCAGAACTGTTGGGACGTGACGGTAAGTTTATTACCTGCCATTTAGGCAACGGGGCTTCCATTTCTGCGGTTGACCACGGCAAATGCCGCGATACGTCTATGGGCTTTACGCCGTTGGCCGGAATTATGATGGGGACACGCTGCGGCGATATTGATCCTTATATTCCGCTGCATATCATGAAGTATCAACGCAAGACGGTTGACGAAGTCAACGACCTGCTGAATAAGCAGAGCGGTATGTTGGGATTGAGCGGTTTTTCCGACAACCGTGATGTTGAAGCGAAGTATCTGGCCGGTGATGAAAAAGCTAAAACGGCGATGGAAGTTTATGTCCATTCGATTATCCGTTTTATCGGTTCTTATATTGCCGTTCTGGGCGGTGTGGATGCGATAATTTTCACGGCGGGAATCGGCGAAAATTCGCCGCTGCTGCGCAAAATGCTGTGTGAGCGTCTGTCTTATCTCGGCATTAAGCTGGTTGATGAGGCTAATAACAAGCGCGGTGAAGAAATTGAAATTTCAACACCGGATTCCAAAGTTAAGGTCTTTGTTATTCCGACAAACGAGGAATTGGTTATTGCTCAGGATACGGTAGAGCTGACAAAGTAATTCGTGTACCGGAGAATCGGCTGTGTGGGTAACGCGCTTGGGTTTTTTTCTACTTTTTTAAAAAAAAAAATATTTTTTTATTATTAAAAATAAGGCTTAATAAACCAAACACGACTCGATTGACAAAATATTTTTATTTTTAGACTAGATTTGAGGTTTAAAATGTGGTATGTTATGTTTCGTTAACGGGATTGACTGTTGTCAAAAACCGAATAATCCAAACATGATAGGGAGTGATTATGAATAAAAAAGTTTCTTCGGGCATTGCGTTCAATTCGGGTGATTTTGTTGTTTATCCGGCTCACGGCGTCGGTAAGGTTTCCGATATTTCCAAGCAGAAGATTGCCGGTTCGGAGTTGGAGCTGATTGTCGTTAATTTTGACAAGGATAAAATGACGTTGCGCATTCCCATGGCCAAGGCTGATACTATCGGTCTGCGCAAAATTTCGGAAGCGGATACGATGAATGATGCCTTGAATGTTTTGAAAGGCAAAGCGAAAGTCAAGAAAATTATGTGGTCACGCCGTGCTCAGGAATATGAAAATAAAATAAATTCAGGAAATCCGGTTGCGATTGCGGAAGTTGTCCGCGATTTGTATCGTAATGAAAATCTTGCCGAGCAGTCATACAGCGAACGTCAGATTTATGAACAGGCTTTGGGACGTTTGGCCAGCGAATATGCCGTTTGCAACAATATTTCTTCTGATGAAGCAACAAAGCAGCTGATTGAAATTCTTGCCAAGTAATTTTTGCAGAATTTGCGTGTTATTAAAAAGGCCTTGGAAATCCAAGGCCTTTTGCTTTAATTATATTCCTGAATATAGTTGTTATTGACAACGTACATATTCAGATACTGGTTGATGTTGCTTTCCATACTGCGGTTGAATTCCGTAAACAGTTTATGAACCATCGTATTCCAGTGTCTTTCTTTTTCATCAATATCCGTATCAGCCGGAATGGTCAGTTCCCGCCAGGCCTCTATTGTGGTTTCGGCGCTGCTGTTGGTTTGGGAATCGGTGATTTTGAGCGTGACAACCAGACGGGCATGGTATCTGATACGGTCTTTGGTGAAGAGTTCTATTGATTGTACCGGTTCTTCTGTTACGCTGGCGTCTTTAATGATGAACTGCGCCACTTTGTTGGAACCGAAGTCAACGGCTTCAAGCCGGTCACGCGCCCAGATCCGAGCCGTCTTCTCAATAGAAATCGGGAAGAGGTGTTCGACGTTCGGGCGTTTGAACGACGGCGTGAACTCCGAAACAACGTCAATTTTGTTGACTTTGAGGCGGATTGGCGCCTGGTCGGCGAATCGTGGTTCTTCATAACGGCGCGGTTCCGCCATGTCGTCCTGAAGGCCGGAGCAGGCCGGCGTGATAAAAATCAGCAGCAGGACGGTAAATAGTTTTTTCAGCATGCTTATTTCCATTTAAATTAATTAACTTCTGTTATTGGGCATATGTTATCAATTATAAATTAAGAAATAGTTATTGTTTGAGAAGTTCTCCTTTTTCAAAGCTGTATTTTTCTCCACAAAAACTGCATTCGGCCGTGATTTTTCCTTTTTCGGCCAGAGAATCTACTTCTTCCGGGGACATGCTGCTCAGGACAGCCTGAAGTTTTTCCCGGCTGCAACGGCAGCCAAAGCGGTAGTTTTTGTGCAGAGAGGTTTCCAGGTTGTTGGAATGATACAGGCGGTGCAGCAGTTCTTCCGAGCTTAATTCCCGGTTGAATACTTCGTCGGCCCGGAGGCTGTCCAAAAAGACGACGGCTTCTTCCCACAGGGCTTCGATGTCTATGCTTTCATCAATTTTTCCGCCGGCTTCAGGCAGTTTTTGCAGGAGGGCGCCGGCAGACTGCCATTGGTCCCCATCATATTCCGGCGCTTTGACGTAAAGTTTGAGCGCCGTGTCAATCTGTTCAGACTGTTTAAAATAACGCAGGGCGCATTCGGCCAGCGTTTTTCCCTGAATGTCAACAACGCCCTGATACATTTTGTCCGGGCCGCCCTGGTCTACGGTGAAAGCAAGATAGCCGTGGCCAAGGAAATGCGGGGCTTCTTCATGCTCTTCTTCGGTTTTGCGCAGTTTACGCGCCATTTCAATGCGCTTTTCGTCATAAGTTGCGGAGGCTCTGATAACGCCTTCTGAGGTGACATCAACGACAACCATGCTTATCGGGCCGTCACTTTTGGTTTGCAGGGTGAACAGGCCTTCGTATTTTATTGTGCTGGCCAGCAGGGCTGCCAAGGCGACGCTTTCGGCGACAACCGAGGAAACGACTTCCGGATAATTGTGACGCTTGATGATGGTGTTGACGACGTCGTCAAGACGTACCAGCCGTCCGAAAAAAGCGTTGTTGTTTATGTGAAATGATACACAAGTATCAGAATTTGTCTTAACCAATGGCGTAATCCTTTTATAATATGTTTGTATTGTTTGATTTATACTTAAACCATGTTGAAGGATTTTGCAAGTGTCTGAGGAAGACGGAGAAAAGAAAAAGCGCCCGCTGCGGAAGATTACAAAACAGCGGCTGAAAAATATTGCCTTGTATTATTTGCAGCGGTTTGAATCGTCGGTTGACAATCTGCGCCGGGTATTACAGAAAAGAGTTAGCGATTACGCTTATCAGAATAAGGACTATGACCGGTCAGAGGCTCTGGATTGGATTGAGGAAATTTTGGTTGAATTTCAGGGATATAATTATCTGAATGACAATCGTTTTGCCGAGTTGCGAATCCGTGATTATCTGGCGGCGGGAAAGTCTGAAAAGTATATTCGCGGCAAAATGGCCGAAAAAGGCGTGGCGGAGAGCGTGGTGGCGGCGGTTTTGGCGGAGCAGGAATTTGACCCTTATGAAAATGCTCTGCTTTTGGCCAAAAAGAAGCGCATTGGGCCTTTTCGGAGTGAGGCACTGCGGGCAGAATTTCGTCAAAAAGATATGGCGGCTTTGGCACGCGCCGGTTTTGATTATGATGTTGTTCAGCGGGTTATGGAAGCGGAAGTCTAGTATTCGACATTGCAGAGGTAAAGTCCGCCGGCGGGTGCTGTCGGCCCGGCTGCTTTGCGGTCTTTGGCGGCGAGGATGGTCTTTATGTCTTCCGGTTTGAGGCGGCCGTCGCCGACCATTTTCAGCGTACCGACGATATTGCGGACTTGATGGTGCAGAAAGGAACGAGCCTCAACATAAAAAACTATTTCTTCCCCTTGGGTCGAGATTTCTATTTTATCCAGTGTTTTAACCGGGGATTTTGCCTGACAGGCCGCTGCTCGGAATGATGAGAAATCATGGTTGCCGATGAGATATTGCGCGCCTTGTTTCATTTTTTCAACATCCAAGGGGACAGGAACCCACCAGACGCGATTTTTTAAGAGCGGAGATGGGGCGCGGCGGTTGAGAATCCTGTATATGTAAGCGCGTTTGCTGGCGGAAAAGCGGGCATGAAAGTCATTGCTGACGGCTTCGACTTCTAAGACAGAAACAGGAGCTTCCTGTGCCAGAAGGTTACCGTTGAATGCTTCGCGAATTTTCCATGGTTCCATATCGCGGTTTAAGTCGATATGGACAACCTGGCGGAGGGCATGGACACCGGCATCGGTTCTCCCGGCGGAGGCTATTTCGCGGTGTTCGCCGTTGAGCTTGTCAAGAATATCTTCCAGATATTGCTGGACACTCGGTCCGTCCAGCTGTCTTTGCCAGCCGAGAATGTTTGTTCCGTCATATTCGATTGTCAGTTTGTAGCGCATTTTTTTATCTAAAAGTTAAGGGGCCGTTATCTGCCCCTTAAAATATATGAATTTATAATTTGTGCAAGTTTTATTCTGCCGCGACAGCAAGATTGTCAGCCGCAGAAAGGTTAAAACCCAAGCTGTGCTGAATCTCCCACAGGACGCGCAGGGCATCAAGGGCGTTTTCACCGCTGATACGCGGTGCGGCTTTGCCGTTAATGCAGGAAATGAAATGGTTTAATTCGGCTTGCAGCGGCTGATTGGTCGGGATAAACAACTGTTCGACGCTGCCTTTCAGGCCATAGTTCATCCATTCAGGGATTTCTTCCTGATTGACATAGGGCATACGTCCCTGAGAGTGAACGTTGATGCTCTGGCTGATGAAATCCATGTCAATGTAGTTGGTATCGGTTGTTACGGTCAGCGTTCTGACACGCGCCTGCGTAATGCGGCTGGCGGTCAGGTTTGCGGTTACGCCGTTTTCAAATTCCAGAAGAGCCGTGATGTAATCTTTGCCGGAAGCGTGATCCGGGGTTTTGACCGCGGATGCCTGAACTCTGCTTACTTTGCTTTTTACGAGAGAGAGGACGACTTCAACGTCATGAATCATCAAGTCCATGGCGACGTCGACGTCGGTAATGCGGCCGGAAGCGGCAGACATTCTCTGCGCGGTTAAAGAACGAATCATTGACGTGTCGGTCAGAATCTTATGCATTTGTTCAACGGCGGGGTTGAATTGTTCAATATGTCCGACAAGGAGGGTAACATTATTGTTTTTGGCGGCATTAATCAGTCTTTGACAGCCTTCTTCCGTTGTGGCCAGCGGTTTTTCCATCAGGCAGTGGATGCCTTTGTTTAAGAAAAATTCGCCGACATCGGCATGGGTGACGGAGGTGGTTACGACGCTGACGGCGTCAACTTCTTTGGCCACGTCTTCCATTGATGAGAAAGCTTTGATTCCAAACATGTCTGCGGCTGCTTTTGCTGCTTCGGGGAAGATGTCGTATACGCCGACAAGCTCGACTCCCTGCAGGGTTTTGTATGTTTTGATGTGGTTTTTGCCCATCATACCGGCGCCGATAACCGCAACTTTAATGTTATTCGTCATAAAATTTTCCTTTTATCTGTTAGGATACTTTCAATAAAGTGATTTACTTATAGCAAAAAAACTGCTAAAAAGCATTAAAAATGATGTTACAAATTATTACAGAATATTTCAGAGATATATTTTGAATATTTTACGTAAAATAAAGCTGTTAAAGATGATTAAACGCGTTAATAAAATTTATTTCGGCCTGTCGTTGCTGGCGGCTTTGGGCGCCTGCGGCACGGGTGTTTCTCCCAGCCGGGAAGAAGTTCCGGCGCGGCTGGTGACGGAATGCGAGGTTCAGGGCGTTGTTCCCGAGGAAGCAAAAGGAAAAATTGACGTTTATGACGCGATGTCCCGGGCAGCCAAGTATAATATCGGCGCTCTGACCGAGAATATGTACAATAAAATTTACAGCGTTAACTCAAGCGTTACGCCAAAGGAGGTTGTCGCCAACCTGCTCAGTTCAAGCAAGGGGCAGGACAATAAGGTTTATAACGGTATCCGGGCGCTTGATTATGCTATTCTTTACGCATCGGCGAGTTTGTCAGATTCCGCTTTTGACGTTCATGACGATATTTTGGAAAAATCGGCGCAGAATTTGGCTTTGGCGGCAATCAAGTCCCATAATGACATGTTATTTGCCGAGAAGAAAGACAAAGAAATTCTGAAAATGATTGCAGATAATCAAAAGCAGTTACGCGAGCTTGATGAAAAACAGGCGCGCAGCGGCAGATTGTTGCCAAACGAGGCCGAATATAAGAAAGCGTTGCAGGTTAATCTTTACAAGCTGAACGATTTTCATGACCTGATGTTGACGCGGCAGATAGAATACCGCAGCCTGATTAAAGACAAGCGCGAAAAACCCGAACTGGACGGACGCAAATTTTATGAGCTGGACAGTTTGGACAGGAAGCTGACGGCTGAGGTTTTTGAAAAGTCAGCGCTGCGTTACCGGCCGGAATTTAAGCTGATGCAGGCTAAGGAATACACATATGCCGGAATCAGCCGCTATATGACAATCTCTTTTGACGGAAGCTATCGTTTGGATATTAACGGTTATAAGGAAAATAATCCGTTGTATGTTGATGCGATGGAAAAACAGGCGGCGACGATTGCCAACAAGCTTGTTGATTCTGTCGGGATTTATCAGAACAACAAGCAGAAAAACCAAGCTTTCCGGCTTAAGGAAAATGTTTATGACAATCTGAGCGCCGCCATTTTTACGCAGATTGAGCTGGCTTACAATATGCTACAAATGATAGAACTGGACTTTGCCAAAATCAACAAGCAGATAAAGGATTTGAAGAAGGAGATAAACCGGCTTAAGGGGCATGAACTGAATTATCCGCAGCGGATGGAACTGATGGAGATGCAGACAAAGCTGGTTTCGCTGGAAATGACGCGCAGCCAGATTGCCGGCGAGCGTTCCGTGGCTATCCGCGCTTTGTTCTTTTATGCCGGGTACGCGCCGTTTAATTGCCCGACGCTGAATCTGCCGCCGAGAAGCATTGCCCGGATTTTGAAAGACGGTTTTGCCAATGATGCCGTCAGAATGCTGGCCAATATTCCCAATCAGCCGGCGGAAAAGGCTGAGCCGGTTAACGAGTGGGCCAGAGGCGACGACTGGATTGACGGTTTGTTGGAAGCAAAGCCGGCAGCGGCGGAAAAAGCCCCTAAGCCGGCAGAACCGGCAACGGCTTATGATTTATACAGCGGTGAGGAATATAATCAGCGGAAAATTATGCAGCTCGGCGCTTATAAAAGCGTTAGAAATGCTGAGTTGGAATGGGAAATGCTGCAGGAGGTTTATCCTCAGCTGAAGGCGTATAAGCCGACGATTACCCGCAGCGGCAGCGGCGGCAAAATGCTGAACCGTCTGGTGATTAAGTCAAAAGACGGCGGTTTTCGGGATTTGTGCAACGAGTTGCGCCGCGATAAGGTACAATGCATTTTGAAATAAATTGTTTGTAATCTTTGTTGTTTTCGCGTATGATTAAAAATAGTCTGAGCAATAAGGCGGTTTAAAAGATGTCAGAAGATAACAATAAATCAGATAAGCAAACGGAGCGAACCGAGAACGAAAAGGTTTATCGGTGGCACGCCGTGTCCCGCGGGTATCGGCATGAGGAAAGACCTGCCGTTCGCGAACCTGTGGCGGAAAAAACGGCGGAAGAAGCGATTTTGGACAAGCCTCAGGAGGTTTTTGCCTCAAAAGTCTTGGAGGCGGCAGATTTTTCGGGAAAGAACAATGACGACGGCGTTTTTAACGGCGCTTCCTTAATCGGGGCAAATTTCAACAGGGCTTCTTTGAAAAATGCAGATTTTTCGGGGGCGGATTTGAGCGGTGCCGATTTGAGCGGCGCTGACCTGACCGGAGCGAATTTGTCCGGCGCAATTCTGAAAGACGTCAATTTTACCGGTGCCTGCCTTGACGGCGTTAAGCTGGCAGAGGCTGATATTGAGGGTGCTATTCTGCTGGATATCAAAATTGATGAAATGGGGCTTGAAGACTTGCAGGCTTTAATTGAATATCTGGCAAAATATTTTCCGCATAAGCTTAATTTGGCCAAGATAAATTTGACGCTTCTCGATTTAAAGAAAATTGATTTGCACGGTTTAAATTTGCGCGGGGTGGATTTTACCGGCGTTGATTTTACCGGGGTTAACATTATCGGCCTGAATTTAAGCGAATGTATTATTACGCCGCAGCAAATTATGCAGGCCATGGGACGGGTTCCCAGCCGGGAAGAGTTGGCCAAGCTTTTGGCGCCGCGTAAAAAAGACGGCAAAAAGCAGGATTGGACGATAGACTGGCAGGAATTTTTTCTCAATGACAAAGAAATCGGCGTTTGGGATACGACAAAGGACGCCGGCATCAGCATTGATAAAATCGTCAAGGCCGGGCGGCAGGTTTTCAGAAAAGAACCGGCCAAGCCCAAAATCAAAGATGAACAGATTATTGAGAATGTGCGTTCCGACAAAGAAGCCCGGGAAAAAGAGCATAACGAAAAAGTTCGCGAGATTATTGAAAAAAACAAGCAGGCGGTTTTAGAAGCCAGAAAAGAACGCCAGAAAGAACTTGAAAACAGCAGCCGTCAAGAAGAAAACAAAAGCAAGGAAATTGATTTGACCTTGGTTCATTCTCGCGGCGGCATAGAACGTTAGAAGCCTGAAAATTTGTCTTGCCTGCTGTTTAAAATTTAAGTAATATGGCCGGTATCGGGATTTTGGCCATATGGAAAATTTGTATGATAAAAGAATAAAAGCCCGGAGAGGGGCAGTTTGGCTCAAAGTATTATGGATAATACTTTGTTCTTTTATCTATTTCTGGGTGGCGGAATTAATTACCCTGATTATTTATCAATATGCGGCGTTTGGTTTTACAACCCGCAATACGCACCGGGTTTACCGTTTCTTGATGAAGATAACGGAAGAGCCGGATTTTGTGTTTACGGCTTACGGCCTGTGGTTTAAGGGCTTGCTGAATACGGATGTTTATTCCTGGGGGCTTTTTATTCCGCTGCTGGTTCCGCTTTTGTTTCTGTTCATTATCTTTATGGGATATATGCGCAATCCGCATTCTTTCAATCTGTGGTACAAGCTGCACAATCATTTTGCCACGCTGCAGGAAGTTCTTAAGATGAAGGTGCTTGGCGGCGGGCTGATGTCGCTGGGCAAATTTGAGGGGAAATCTTTGGGGATTAACCGGGTCGCCTCCCTGTTCGGCTGGGGCGCGACAGAGCTCGGGAAAACTTCCAGCGTTGCCATTCCTTCCATTTTGGAAAGCAACAGCGCCAGCGTTGTCGCCATAGATACCGACGGTGCGCTGTTTTCTCATACGTCCGGCCACAGAGGCGATTTGGGGCGGGTTTTTTACTTTAACTGGAATTTGCTCGACAATCCCGAAAAGGGTGAGTACTGGCCGCGGTGGAATCCGTTGTCGTCCAAGGATATGCCGCAAAAGAGCGAAAAGCGCGATTTGTATTTGAAGCGGCTGGCGGAACATCTGCTGCCCAGACATGATGACGAAGCCTGGCTTAAACTCTCCAACATGACGATAGAATGTCTGCTAAACTTTTTTGTCTGCAAGATAGAGCAGGCCTGTGCCAATGATTATCTGTTGGGGCGGTTGCTTGACAACGGGCATTTTGAGGATGAAGACAAAGCCATTTTGCTGAGTTATTACGCTTCCATGCCGGAGAAGTATACGGCGTCGGCGATTGCGGAGCTGAGTAATGATGCAACGACAGAGGAAACTTATTTTCCGGTAGGCAGCTGGGACGGGATTCCCGCGGTTTGGAAAGGCAAGGAACTTTGTCTGGCGATGATTACGGATTGTTTGATTCAGAAGTATTTTCTGATAAAAAACAGCGGCGAACATGACGGCTGGCGCATGGTGGTTGACGGTTTTCTGCAGGAAACTCTGCTGTTTGGCTACAGTGCAAAAGTCGTTCAGGGGTTTGAAGAAATTTTGCGTCTGGAACGGACGCAGCGCAACATTTTGTTTATGAGCCTTTTGGAACCGTTGTCTATTTTCAGAAAGGAAAACATTCGGGAACGCACGTCATCCAGCGATTATTCCCTGAAATTCGGGCGGGGAATGCGGAATAATGACGGGGACTGGAAAGTTTCGACGACTTATCTGGTGGCGGATAACCCGGAATCGCGTTTTATGACCAGGCTGATGGCGGATATGCTGATTGAGCGAAATATGGAAAAGCATAAATCGGCTTATCGGAATCCGTTGCTTTTTGTTATGGATGATTTGGAATTGCTGCCGCGGTTTGATTCGCTGTTGAAAGGGGTGATGCAGGGCTATAAGACAAACTTGTCGTTTTTGCTGTTGACCGACCAGTTGAAAGGGTTGAATGAAATTTACGGCAAAAGCGGCGTTGAGGATATTGTCAGCGGCTGTACCTATAAGCTGGTTTTTGCCGACAATAATATTGATTTGAGCTGGCAGTTTCGGGAGATGGCGGTTTACGGGACGAAGTCCGTGCAGATACCGGCGGTTAGCACCGGGGCGTTTGCCAAAGTCAAACAGGGAATCGCCGATGCTTATTATTACCGCAAGATTGCCGATGATTTGGTTTCGGTTCGCTCAAACAAGAAAATCAATAAGGGTGAGCATTTGCTGCTGGTGGAGGGATTCTATAACCT
>JAUNPO010000057.1 GCA_030536665.1 Pseudomonadota bacterium | reverse complement strand
CGTCTCCTCTCAAAAAGCAACGTTGGTTGCTTTTTGCTTCGGCCGTGCTTGGCTCACCAAAACAATTCACTGGATTGTTTTGGCTTCGCAGTCCCCCTACTCAGGGGGAGGATAATTTAACATAAGAAAACCGCTGATTTCTCAGCGGTTTGGCGGTCATAGCTAACTTTTGTAATTATCTGTACGTCCAAGTTATGGATGCATTTCCACCTTTGCAAGCTGTTGCAGCTTTACCGATGGTAATAGGTAAACTATTATCTGTCCATTTAAATGTCGTCCCTTCAATTTGTATGGATACAAGACCAGAAGATGCTGCTGCCCCCCAATCCGCAAGAGCAATAGTCTGACAAGCACTTGCATCTAAACCGCTATATTTCAACTCAAAAGAAGAATTATCAGTTGACGGAGCAACGTCAATTCCTCCGCCAAAGAGATTAACCAGAGAAGTCGTACTTCCTCCTCCCTCTTGGCTCGTTGATTTCATCATATCTGCGGAAACTAAACCCAAATTGATAATATTTGCTGTTGACGCATCACTAAAATTTGTCTGATTGGCAAAAACGGTTCGAATATTAACGACAAGCGTTGCAATTTGGTCTAAAGTCTGATTGACTTTATACTTTGCCATAGCTTTTGAATAACCTGCGATACCGCCGACAGATAACACACCGATAATCGCTAACACACCGAGCATTTCGACCATTGAACGGCCGCTCTGTTCTGACCCGCAATATCTTTTCATTTTCTTTCTCCCGTAATTTTTAATATTTTTATTTTACCCTATCCCTGCCGGATAAACAATTATATCTTTAGTCATAGGTGTAATTCTAAAACACAATATTAATTGAAAAATAACTGATAAACTTTAAGATTCCGTAAACAGCCCTCATTCAAAATTCCACACAATTGTGTTTTTTCCCTCGCAAATTTCCCGTGTTTCCAAAATTTCCAGCGGAAAACGGTTTTCCCCGCTCCATGAGAAATTTCTTTCAGCAGAGTTGACCAGCGTCACGCCGGATAACCCCAGTTTCTGTTGTTCGCTGAATTTGTAGCTCATCAAAAGCATACAGGCTTTTTTGTTGACATTGCTGAAAATAACGTCAAATCCCCGGCTGCCCGGCATAACCGCCTCACCGTCAACTCCAAGCCCGATACGGACAATCTGCCCCATGCTGTTGACAATCTTGTCACCCCGTACCATGTCTTGCGGCACAATGCCGGATTCAATGGCATATTGGCTGTTCAGCCCCCAGTAATTTGGCTTGGCTAGGTAGTGGGCGCGTGTTCTTTCCGCCAGAAGCATTGCCTCATTGGCAGCGGCTTCCGCCTGTTTGTCAGCCTCCGGGACAGATGAAATAATGACGGCAATCAAAAGGACGATAATAGCCAGCCCGCCGCCAATCTGTTTGTCCCTGCGGCTGAGCTTCTGCCATTTTTTGATAAGCTGCCGATATGTCTCTTTGAGCTTTTTCATGCTTAAAGCCCCATGGAGCTGGTGATTTGGTCTTGCATTTCAAAGGTGCCCATAACGGCCCAGGCAATAATGCCGGCAACGGTCAAAATGGCAATCATATTCAGGATAGACGCTTTGTTTTCAATCAAATACACGCTCTCGTCCAGCCATTCGTTTGCCAGGTTTTCCAAAGCTTCTTCAAAGTTATCCAATTCTGAATAAATTTTCAGATCATTGATAATTTCCGGGTCAGGATAATCCAGTCCGGTTTTATAAAGCGCTTGTCCCAGGTTATCACCGTTGTTGACAAAGACCAGCGTCTTGTCGATTCTTTCCTGCAAATAACGGTTTGAATCGCGTCTTAGAGCGCGTAACGACGTTGAAACCGGCGTACCGCTCTTGACCAGAGCTGACAAAGCCAGCAGCCAGCTGATACCGGAAAAGATTTTATACAGCGACCAAGGCGGTAAATGGTCAAAAAATGCTCTGGCTCGGCCGGTCCAGATACCGATTGTAAAATAAATAATACAACCGATAACCGGCAAAACTGAAAAGGCAAAAATCCAGTTGACTCTGATCCACTCAGACAAGTCGACCAAATCGGCAGCCATGCCGCGCCATCTTGTGTTTGGTGCTGCTTCCAGCATCGGCGGCACCATAAACGCGCCGATAGCGTAAATAATCAAAACGGACATCATGAACAAGAATGACGGATAAGCAATCGCGCCGATAATCGGACGTACCATTTTGGTGGAACCTTCCGACACACGGATAAGGTTCATAATGGCGCTTTCCATATCCGAAACGTCCCCAACCGACAGCATCAGTCTTTCCTGATTCGGTGCCCAACCGCGCAGGGCTTCCGAAAAAGGTTTACCGTTTTGCAAAGCCTGACCCCAGGCAGCAATGGCAATCGCCATAGGTTCTTTCGGATTCTTACCGCCGTTGCTGGCGCCTTCGTGAATCATATCCAGAGCGTTCATCAGCGAAAAACGGTTACGCAACAACGAGGCCAGTTTGCGATAAAGCTTCAAACGAGTGGCGTTTGACAGACGGCAGATAATTTTGGCATAATAAACTTCTACGGTGCCGAGGCTTTTCATTGCCTTTTCAAGAGATGATTTTCTTTTTCTTTCTTCCATGTGAAACTCTCCTTTTCTGGCTTAGTAGACCGGACGCTGGTCAAGCAGGCCGCACCATCTTTCAACTTCGTCAAGGTCGATATAACCTTTCAACATTCTTTCTATTGCTGCATCTTTCAGCGTACGCCCGTTCAGGTCGCTTGTCCAGTAGTCAATCGCTTTTCTGGTTTCGCCCGAAATCATCAGGTCAAGGAAATTAGCGTCCGGCAGAATAATTTCCGGCACGCTCATTCGTCCCTTGATTCCGGTATTATCGCAATATTTACATCCCGGACCGCGGACATAAGTATTTTCAATGCCAAAATCGCCCAAGGCCGTCTTCAGGCGCTGAACCGACGGTTGGTCGAGCAGTTCTTTGACTGAAACGCGGCAATGCGGACACAGTCTTCTGAACAGACGTTGGGAAATCAGCCCCTTAATCAATTCCGGGTCATTCAGCATGAAGGTCTTGACCCCCATATCGCGCAAACGGGTAACGATAGCCGGAGCGCTGTTGGCATGCAGGGTTGTCCAAACGCCGTGCCCTGACAACGCGCCCTTGAATGTCAGCTCTGCCGCCGCGATTGACCGCACCTCGCCCACCATCATGACATCCGGGTCGGAACGCAGTGCCGCAGACAGGGCTTTGGTAAATTCTTCGTCTTTTTCTTCTTCGCTGTTGGCGTTAGTCACCGGCATTTGTCTTGCGCCGGGAATTGGATACTCCGGCGGGTCTTCCACCGTAATCAGATTGATTTCGTAGTTTTTTTCCTGCAAAAGCTTAATCATATTGCGCTGCAAGGTCGTACTTTTGCCTGACCCCGTCGGTCCGGCAATAATGCTCAGCCCGACCGGAACCGCACGCAGACGGTAAAACAGATTTTCTTCATATTCGCCGAAGCCGAGAGAGGCCAAATCGCCGCTGCCGTCGGGATTGTCATCGGCGTAAAGCAAACGCATGACCAAATATTGCGACCCGAAAGCAATCGGGTTAAACTGCAGACGGATAGCCAGAATATTATGCGGCAGCATCAATTTGCCTTTGGAACCGCGCAACGGTGTGGAACCAAGCTTTTGCGCGCCTTGAAATTCGTTTTGCGCATAGTTGGAATCTGAAATGTCGGAAGACGCGAAAGCGGCGCGGACAAAAGATTCGCCCCACTCTTTGTTATATTCCATAACCGTGGTCATCATGCCGTTGGTGCGAAACATAATCTGCGTGCTGTTGGCAACGACAATATGAATATCTGACACTTTCATTGAGGCGGCTCTGGCAACGACGTTGACAAAGTCTTTTTGCATTTGCAGCTGGTCAAGGTCGGCATCGCCCTCAATATTGACCTGAGAACGCTCGCCGATGGCATAAATCGCATTCAACTCGTTTTGTGAAACATATTCCGGTTTCCCGATAGTCAGTTTTTTCTTGCGGGCTAGAACCTCAAAGCTGAGAACGCGTCCGTCAAATTTATGCGTTTCCGAAACCAGAAAACGCCCGTCGGAGAACAGAGCCAAAAGGCGCCGCGTATCGTCATTGATAACCAGATTGGCATTGCTGGAGAGCGTTAAAAGACGATTGCCGTGTTGAAACATGGCTTCAATACGGTTGACCGGCTTTTCTATTTCCTGATCATATTTCTCATTGCTTTCAATGCCTGAAACAGCCTTAGTCTCCTCAGTACTGGACTGATTAGACGCCGGCTGTCCCAAAACAATGTCGTCATCAGATGAATCAACCATTGATAATTTTACCTAACAAACATACCTTCGCCTAAGCTCGGGATATCGGGCGACCCCAAAACCTGGGAGTTAACGCCGGTATTGCCTTTTTTAGCGCCGGCTGCCGCCATGGCTGCCTTTGCCCCTTTCAGGACATTGCTTTTCTGCGGTTCGCTGTCAAGAATACCGCCGGCCGCAAACCACAAATAATCTTTGGCGCCGTCAATATCCGCTCTGACATAAGTTTCGGTAATTTCATCAACAATATGTCCTGTCTGCAAGGCCGTGCCTTTGCGAACCATAAAGCGGTCGCCGTTTTTGTTGATTAATTTCGCGGCCAGATTTTCGCCTTTACCGACAATTTCCATAATCGCGTAAACGTCATTCAGCTTAACCTGATTTTCGTCCGGCATTGTGGCAAACGGATTGGCTTTGCTCAGCTTTGCACTCAATTCGGCATCCAGACGGGACTGAACGACAGACAACTGGCTCTTCAGGCTGTTAATCGCCTGGTCATAACGGTCTTTTGCCGTCTGCGCATTGGAAACGGCTTTTGTCGCCATATTGTTCAGATTGTTGAGCTTCATCTTGAAATCGTTGACAACGGCGTCCCTCTCGTTTTCAATTTGCGCCATCTGATTGTACAGGTCGGCATTATGCTTAATCCATTCCTGCTTTTCTTTCAGCATGGTTTCTTTGTAAGCCTTGACAATCTTCTCCTGACGCAGAACTTCGCGCTGGTTTTCCAGTTCTTTTAATTTCTGTTGCTCAACAAGAAGTTTTCTCTGCTGTTCGTTTTCCCATTCAATTCTTTTTCTGTTTCTTTCTTCTTCACGGGCAGCTTCTTCTTCCTGAGCCTTTTTGCGTTGAGCTTTTATCGCGGCAATTTCGCTGCGGATTTTTTCTCTTCTCAGTTCCAAAGAGAGGAGGGCAGACTGCTTTTCAATAGAAGACATTTTGGAAAACAGGTTATTGTCTATCTTGTTCAGAATGTTATCCCCCATGCCGTCAGCTTCCGTGCCGTCAACATTGATAAGGTCGGGAATGGGCGCTCTGTTGTCAGCGTCGCTGCTTCCGGAGAGCAATGGCGAATTGCCCGGTATTGTGTTATCCTGATAGCTGCGGGTGTTGTCCGGCATAATCGGAGCATTATCCATTGCCGGAATGGGAGCATTGTCGTTCATTGGCAAAATCGGGTCATGATTTTCCGGCATGGGCATATTCTGTTCACTGTCGAGCAACGGCATGGGAACAGAGTCGTCCAGCGGAATGGGAGCATTAACATCATTATTGCCGGCAGTGTCGCCGCCCGGCAAATTAACGTCAAAATTCAAAGCCGGATCATTGTTGGCGTTTGCCTGAGGCTGAGCTTCGTTGGCGTTCAGTGTCTGCGCACAAAGGCTTGTCGGAGCCGTCAGCCCGATAAGTAATGCCAAAGCCGTACTGCTTAAAATATTTCTAACATTATAATGCATAGATTGCTCCTTCATAATCCCATTTTTCGCCATCTTTGTTATATTTTATCATTATAATCTCAAGTCCTGAAAATTTTGTTAATAAATCTTTCCATACCATGGGATTATTGACTGACGTAAATTTAAATTTCACAGACCGGTAGATTGTATTCTGCGGTGACGTATAAGAATAATCCGACAGGGCGACCGGCTGCCCGATTGCCTGAAACAGGTCGTTTATCGTAACTTTCAAATCGCCGGCTTTTAAGGTCGGAGAAACGGAAACCGTCGGAACATTTCCAACCGGGGCAACAACCGACATACTGTTACCGTCATCGGAAATGGCACGGGAGGAAAACTGCAGTCCGGAACTGTCCAAAGCTTCGTCAGCCCAGATAATACGTCCGCTTTCTCTGGTCCATGAGGTCTTAACGCCGGATTTGTCACAGGTGACTTCGCCGATGTTCCAGCCCGGAGGCAGAATCTGTGAAACGGCGGCAATATTTTCATAACATTTGGCCATCAGATAACCGGCATCGCTCAGTTTTTCCCAAGGCTTGACTTCCGGAATGACCTTAACCGGCTGTACGACTTTAGGCTTTATCGGGGCAATCATCGGCTTTTTCGGCGGTGCCAGAAAGATGCTGTCGATGATTGTAAACAACAGCCACAAAGCAACCACTGCCGAAATGGAAATGACAACCAACAGCTTAGTTCCGCGCAGCGCCTTAATCTTTTGCAGTTTGCCGCGGGCGCCTTTTTTCATCAGCTCCGTCAGGTCAATGTCTTCTGTTCCGTCAATATTCCACTCGGCCGGGGCGATTTTCTTTTCCCAGTCCGGAACGGCGAGCATTGACATAAACTGGGTTTTGGCGTCTTCTTCGTTGACAAACACCATATCGCCGTCAGAAAGGATAATGTCGTTTCTGACGCAGATATACCACCAGCCGGTGTTTACTTTAAATACGGCGACAAAAGAGGACAAACCGTCAAGTGCGGAAGCTGCGGAAATGGCACCGACCAATTCTCCGCTTTTATATCCTTGTTTGGAAACGCAGATACCGAATTGCGGAGCCTTGCCTTGCTTGATGCAGAACAAATCCGCGCCTTCCAAAATACCCTCGGAAGCCTCGCTGACATCGGAAATCGGGTCTTCCGTATTCTGTAAAGGCTGCCAGAATAAGTTTGTGGCATAAGTTAATCCGTCGACGGTAATGCTTGCAGCCCAAGTTTTGTCACCGCCTTCTTCATAATCTTCGTCTAATAACTTTGCATCTTCTAGCACTTTTGTTTGTCCTTATATGCTCAAATATTGCTTATATTCTGTTTGTTACCCTGGTTTCCGGATTCATCGGGGATTCCAAAACAACCGGTGTCAGGATGATAACAAGAATAGCTCTTTCTTTAGATGCTGTTGCCGTACCGCCGAACAGTGAGTTTGTGGCAGAACCGACGCCGGTTTTTTCCGCGGTATTGTTAACGCGTTCATAACCTGTCAGCACCAGAGATTCGCCTGATTTCAAAGCAACTTCCTGGTTAAAGCCGCGGGATTCGATAATCGGGTTCTGAATATACTGTCCGTCATCTTCTTCGCCGTTGCCGCCCAAAGGAACTTTTTCCAGAGAAATCAGGTCAGACAAAGTCAGGTTAAACATCAACAGCAAACGTCCGTGTTCCAAAATTCTCGGCAAAACGTCCATGGTAAAACCGGTTTCAATTTCTTCCGTTTCGGTAGAAACGTCATAATAGTTGCCGTCGCCGCCGCTGTTCGTTTTGGTAATTTCTGAAATATAATTCTGCTTGCGGACAACCTGAATCGGAGCCGGCTTGTTGTTTAGCGTCGTCACCGTACCGCTGGTAACAACGTTGGTTGTTCCCTGCTTTGACAAAGCTTGGATACTGGCGCCTAAATTCCAGTTTCCGGGCATAACGCGCATTTCCAGGTTCTTGGCAACTTCATCGCCGAGGGAGTTAACCGGACTGAGCAAAGAAACCTTGGATTGTCCGTCATCAAAAACTGCGCTCAAGTCTAAGCCGTATGAATCGGAATCATCAACGGAAACCTGCAGAACTTTAACACTGATTGCAACCTGACGGGACAATCTGGCGTTTTGTTCGTTAATATACTTTGCGACTTTCTTGATGTCGTTCGGTGTTGCCGTCAGTGAAATCGTACCGTTAGCGGAGTCAATCGTCAGTTTTGAATCTTTATCAACCATGGATGTAATGGCTTTTTCGATATTGCCCCACAATTCGACTTCTACCGTGCTGGAGAGCGAAATTGACGAGTTGCCGTTTGAACCCTCTGTCTGGCCGCCGACCTGAACGGACAATGACGGCTTGGACGGCAAGGTATAAAGAACAAATGTTCTTGTAATATACTTATAGAAATAAATTTCTTTCTTGTCATATTTCCACCAAATGCCGAAACGGGATGAAACTTCATCCAGCAAACCGCTTAAAGGGCCTCTGTAAGAAACCAGCATTTTATCCGGTTCTGCCCAGTCGGCATTAATTGTTTCCGGGTTGGGCTTGTTTGATTGGGCGCTCTTTTTGAGATTGTCTTCCAAGCCCGGAGCGTATCTGACTTTCAAAGAAGTAATTTTATTAATCATATCGCCGATTTCAAACAAAGTAATCGGTCTGTTGCTGATTAACGTAATTCCCTCGCGGTTTTCCAGATATCCCGGAATAGGCTGGCCGTCATACTCAATTTCGCTGGTATCCCCAAGCCAGATATCATTTTTAACTCTGACCACGTCATCCGGAGCCAAATCCGTCGGGGCTTTGGCCGTTTCGCGCATTACTGCGGCTGTCTGGACTTCTTTCTCAAGCGTAGCGTCCATACTTGTCGACATAGAGCATGCGGCTGCAATGGTTACGAGTGCCAGGCCAACTCCGTACTTAAAAAATTTATTCATATGCATTCTCATCCTCCAATGTCTCAACAACTAATACTCTGTTGCCTTTATAAAAAGTTCCGATAGGAGCCGGTTTGGCACGGGCAAAAGCTCGGATTAACGCGGAGCTGACATCGGCAAAACGGCCTCTGAACATAGCGCCGGCAGTCAGCGTATAATTGCGGTTCGATTTCCAAACCAAACGCCAGCCGGATTTCTCACTCCAGTCCGTCAGTAATTCTTTCAAAGTTTTACCTTCTTCGGCCAGCCAGTCTTCAACCGGGTCTTCTGCATTGTATCCGCCGGTATAATTCCCGTCATTTCCGGCGCCGTTGTCTTCGGTTGATCTGATTTCTTCTTCATAATCAATAAATTCGTCTTCAATTCTCGGGGGAATGGCCGCGGAAAGGTTGTTTCCTGCGCCGGCCTGAGTGATATACTGATCCCGCTGCGTCCGTTCGCCGTATTCTCTGTAGTTTGCAGCCGTCTGGGTATAATTGACATATTCATTGCTGCCCTGCTGCGGTTCAAAATTGCTGTCGGAAGCCTCATCTTCGCAAGGAACAACCGGCAATTCTGGCGCCGGCTCCTGCATGCCTGCGCATCCTGAAACGACAAACAAAGCCAGTAACGCTGCCGTTTATTTTGTTTTTGCATTCATTTTTAGTATTCCTTTAGCAACATTTTTTTACTTTTTTACATTCATAATACATGTTGAAAACAAATAATCAAGCTCGAGTCGCAACTTATTACCAGTTTACCAGCGGCGATAGTATAAGGATGCTGAATCGCTTTCTTTCTCGTTGTTTTCCTTGGCTTTTACCGTTCTGAGAATAAACGAATTTGCTTCTCTGTTGGTAAATACCGTATTGACTTTACTGTAGTCTAAACCCAAATTAGTTAAAATATTGTATAACAAATTTAAACGTTTTTGCTGCAGTTCATAAGACGTCGTTCCGTCAATTCTTATTTCGATAATAATATTTTCGTTATTTTTAGCTTTTTCGCCGAAAGCCTGCACCCATTTCAGGGTTTTCCCCGAAATCTCGGCGCGGTTGGCTTGAAATGATAGTCTGATTTCAGTCGGAAGTATTTTCCCGTCCATAGGAATGTCGTAATCATTGCTGAAAAAAGACTTTCCGGTATTTTTTTTCTCAGGGGAAACATTTTCCGCTGAAGACAGTGGCGTCGTGTTGTCGCTGCCGGAAAAAATAGACGTCAGGCTTTTAAATAAGCCGCTGCTTTTGTTTCCCGAAGCTTCTGTTGTTTGAGGCGTTTCAAACGGAAAAGCTGTTTCGGAAGACGGTGAATCTGAAAACAGCTTTTCTTCTTTTTCTTTTTCGGTCAGTTCGTCTTCAATGAGTTTGTCCTGCGGGTCGGAAACCAGCTGGGGCGTCAGGTTTTTGTCTTGCATAATGTCTTCGGGAATGGGGATAAGAATATTTTTAACCACTTCTCCGGCGACTTTTACTTCCTTGCTGTTGCTTTCGGTTGAGGGAACTCCGCTCAAAATCTGTGAGATTTTTTCTTTGTCTTCGGCTCGTTGAAAATAATCGGCATTTTTTATTGTGTTGTTTTTGGGAAAATTGGTTCCCTTTGCCGCCAGCCATGTATCGTCTTTTGCGGTATTTTCTTGCGAAGCGTCTGTCGGAACTTCCTCCGGGATTTCAACTTTTTGCATATCGTACAGCCCCTTGTTTTCCGATGTCAGGGGTAATGTGTCTTTTTTTTTCTCCAGCGTTTCCCAGTCAGACGGCAAACTGTCTGATTGGTTTTCTTTGGTGCTTTCTTCTTTTGGGGCAGAAGAGGGAATATCCTTTATGACCTTGTTCGCATTGGCCGCTGCAAGCTGTCTGTCGGCGCCGCGACCGTCTATTGTAATCTTATTGTTGGTATAAACCGGCTTTTTCCCATCCCTTTGCAGGGGGATTAACAATCTGCCGGAATAGTCTTCGTCTTTGTAAACCTTGTTGGTTGGGGGCGGAGGCGTATTTTCCTGATGCGCAAAAGCCAGCTGTTGCGGCCGGTTTAAAGTATGTGTGTCAGAAGATGTATGGGGTTCTTCGTCTTTTGGTTGGCGTTCTTCTTCCCCGGAAGTTACGTCAGAGTTTTCGGAAGGTAAATCTTCACCCGCCTCATATTTTGGCAGTTCGGTTCTTTCCAGCAGGGCGATAATCTTTTCCTTCTGCGGGGCAGGGGTGGAAAGATTTTCTTCCGTCAGGGAAACGGAAACTGGCTGCTCAACTGCCTCCGCTTCGGGTGGATTATTCGAAATGTCAATAAAAGCATTGTTTTGCGCTTCATCCGGCTGAAGAGAGGCTGCCGGCTTGACGAGCGCGATTTTCTTTACGGAAACGGCTTTGTGCGGAAGAGAAATGCCGTCGTTTTTAAGAAACAATGAAATATTTTTGTGAGAGAGGGGCGTTTCCGGCTGAGAGGATTTTGAAGCGCGGGAAATTAATCCGTTTACGGTAATGACTGCAAACAGTGATAAAAAAAATC
>JAUNPO010000224.1 GCA_030536665.1 Pseudomonadota bacterium | reverse complement strand
GTTCTTGACGGCAGGATTAAGCTTCATAATTGGCAAAGGCAGCGGCTGACGGGAAAGCTGCTCACGCACTTGCTCAAAATGGTTATGATAAATGTGGGTGTCGCCCAGCGTGTGAACAAATTCTCCCGGTTCCAACCCGCAAACCTGCGCAATCATCATCGTCAGCAACGCATAGGAAGCAATATTGAACGGCACACCGAGAAACATATCGCAGCTGCGCTGATAAAGCATGCAAGAGAGTTTGTTATCGGCAACATAAAACTGAAACATCATATGGCACGGCGGCAGGCGCATTTCTGCGATTTTGCCGACATTCCAGGCCGATACAATCATGCGGCGGTCGTTGGGATTATGCTTAAGCCTGTCAATCACTTCCGCCAGCTGGTCAATCCCCTCGCCGTTCCAGTTGCGCCACTGCGAACCGTAAACCGGACCGAGATCGCCGTTTTCATCCGCCCACTCGTTCCAGATACGCACGCCGTTGTCCTGCAAATATTTAATATTGGTGCTGCCCTTGATAAACCACAAAAGCTCATGAATAATGCTCTTAAGATGAACTTTCTTGGTCGTCACCAGCGGAAAGCCCTTGCTGAGATCAAAGCGCATCTGCCGCCCGAAAACCGAACGCGTTCCCACACCGGTACGGTCAAGCTTGTCAACGCCGTTATCCATAATATCCTGCAGTAAATCAAGGTATTGTTTCAATAATGTGTTTCAAAACCGCCTGGTCGACAAACGCCCCCTTGCGTACCCAAACGGAAGTCAACACCGCATCTTTTTCATAGGTCTGAGAAATCTGCCGATATGACGCGTTCATCACGTCGATACAAGGTGTTATGTCGACTTTCTGCCCTGTCAGTTCAGGATTTAAAGCGCCGGTATACATGCTGTCGACAATAATATCGGGCATCAGCTTATTGCCGCCGGTTAAAAAAGCCTTGTAAACGCTCGCTCCGCCGGAAATATAAAAATCGCCTTCCGCTTCTTTGAAAAAACGAATATCCGTCACCACAAAATGATTGTCCGGGTCGGATACTTCATAATCAGGATTAAGGGTCAACACACAGATTTTGCGGTTAGGCAGCGTGCGGTTGGGAAAACTTTCATAAGTCGTCTGCCCGGCAATCAGGGTCTGCCCCTCGGTAATACGGCGAAAACGCTTAAAATCAGACGAAATCCGCCAAGGAATATTCGGCCCGATGCCGATAATATTGTCGCCCTCATGGCGGCACCAAACTGCAATTTTTGTCATAATAAAAAATCTCCTTGCCCACAAGGTAGCACAACGGCCGCAATTCTCAATCAATACTTCACACATTTTAACAGCAAATTTGACTTGAAAATAAAAAACAGAACGCCTATAATGAGGATTGCCGGGAAACCGGCTGTGACACCAGAGGCTGTATGAAATAGGTATTTAGGACCCGGGGGCAGTACCCGGCACCTCCACCAATTTTTTACAAAACCCGAACTTTTTCCATAGAATGGCTTTTATGCAAAAGTTCGGAGAGTGCGTTAGATAGAGTGATTTTAACGGCGGAAGTACCAACTGCTAAGGATAAAAGCAA
>JAUNPO010000056.1:8643-11197 GCA_030536665.1 Pseudomonadota bacterium | reverse complement strand
AGTGTGGACAGTCATCGGCAAGGTAATGTGTGTCGTGTGTGTTGGTACCTGACTTCGGGATACCTGAATAAACATTAACAGAAGCACAAACATTGTCCGCTCCATACCAAATCAGGCACGAAGTTGACAGTAATATTACTTGGGAAATATTTTTCATAGCATCCTCCACACTTGTCATCACAAAATTACTATATCATAAAAATTTCTAATGTTCAATCATTAATTTTGATGAAAAGTGAAAAAATTTGACGCAAAAAAAGTGCCTGACATTTTCGTCAGACACTTTTCTCTAACAGTGTTTTACCTTCTCAACACGGCTAACAGCTCATCATAAGAGAAAATCGCCGCCTTTGCAAACGCTCTTGGCACTTTTTTATTCTTCTTCATCTCCGGCGGCATGCGTATCAAGCGAATAACCGGTTGCACGAACGGTACGGATATAGTCGGGCCCAAACTCGTTAAGCGATTTGCGCAAACGGCGAATATGCACATCTACCGTTCGGGATTCTACGTATATGTTGTCCCCCCAGACATTTTTCAGCAAAAACTCCCGTGAAAAAACTTTGCCAGGCGTTTCCATCAACATACGCAACAGGCGAAATTCGGTTGGCCCCAAATGAATAAAGTTTTCGCCGCGGAAAACCTTTTTGGCGACTAAATCCATCCGTATATCTTCAAAAATAAACTCTTTCTGTTCCACCGGCTCCGGCGCGCGGCGAAGCTGGGACTTTACTCTGGCTATCAGCTCCGGAACAGAGAAAGGCTTGGTTACATAATCGTCTGCCCCGGCAGTCAACCCTTTAATCTTGTCTTCCTCTTCTCCTTTGGCGGTCAGCATAATAATCGGAATATTTTTAATATCCGGCTTTGACCGTACCAGTTTACAAATCTCAACACCGGACATTTCCGGCAGCATCCAATCCAAAATAATGACTGATGGCTGGTTCTTTTCAATCTCGGCAACGGCGCGGCTGCCCCGGCTTTCAGTATAGACGGTAAAGCCTTCCTTCTCAAGGTTGTACTTGAGCAAAACCGCCAAGGCTTCCTCATCTTCTACAATCATTATACTGTTATTAGGCATGGAAAATTCTCCGCAAAAAACATTTTTATGCGTCATATTATAGAAATTTGTGGTTAAAATTACCTTAAAGCGTCAATATTCTTCCGGTAATCCCCGCCGGCAAAAACCGCAGTTCCGGCAACCAGAATATCGGCTCCGGCAGCGATGCATTCCGCCGCCGTCAGCGGATTTATTCCGCCGTCAACTTCAATTTGGATATCTCTGCCTTTCACCATCTCCCGGCAAGCGGCTATTTTACGCAGCTGGGAAGGGATGAAACTTTGCCCGCCAAAGCCCGGATTTACACACATAATCAAAATCTGATCCAGTTTATCCAAGACATAGGACAAAACTTCTTCCGATGTCGCCGGATTGAGGGAAACTCCGGCTTTGCAGCCTAAAGAACGGATTAAATCCAAACTCCTGTCCAAATGGGGGGACGCTTCGGCGTGTATGGTGATGATATCGGCGCCGGCTTCTGCAAACCAGAGGATCATCTTATCCGGTTCGGTTACCATTAAATGTGTGTCAAACGGCAGGCTGCTGCAAGGGCGAATCGCTTTAATCAACGGCGCGCCAAAAGTCAGATTGGGCACAAAATGTCCATCCATGACATCCAAATGTATCATGTCGGCACCGGCGGCTTCCAGTTTTTTTATCTCCGCTTCAAGATTGGCATAATCCGCAGACAGTATGCTCGGGGCAATCAAAACCATTTTCATCTCCCTTGTTATTTTTTTCATTATCTTATATTCCTTGTTAATTTACAATTAAATTTTTATTTCCGGCGGGGTTGTTTCCCTAAAATAAAGGATTATTTTCACAAGTAGTAAACGACTTACAAAAGGAGAAAAAATATGTCTGAAATGGCAGTAAAAATCAGCAAAGTTGATAATAAAAAACTGGTAGACCTGTTGAACGTGGCTTTTGCCGAAGAATGGCTGGCCTATTACCAGTATTGGATTGGCGCACAGGTTGCCAAAGGTTTGCTCAGAACAGCCGTTGCGGCGGAATTTATGGAACATGCCAATGAAGAACTTGACCATGCGACCAAGCTGGCAAAACGTATCGTTGAATTAGACGGTACCGCTGATTGATCCCGATATGTGGAAGAAGACGGCAAAATGCAAATATGAAGCGCCGAAAGATCCGTGCGTACACAAACTTCTGGAGCAGAATTTGGATGCTGAGCGCTGCGCTATTGCCCGTTATCAGCAGATTTGCGAAATGACGGAAGGAAAAGATTATGTTACTTTCCATATGTCTCGTGAAATTTTGGAAGAAGAAGTTGAGCACGAGCAGGAAATTGAGGACTATATTACCGACATAGAAGCGGCCTACAATAAAAAGTAATTTTATTTTCCATAAAATACAATAAGTTAGAAGAATCTTTGATTTTATTTTAAAGATTCTTCTTTTTTTGTCAAAATAATTGTTGACAAAATTTATAAAAAGTGTAAATTTAGGACAAATTTGTTATAATGCTAATTACAT
>JAUNPO010000056.1:0-8633 GCA_030536665.1 Pseudomonadota bacterium | reverse complement strand
CGAAAAAGCGGAAACACAGACTCTTAATTAATAATCTATAGCTCCAAATAAAAGGTCTACCGCTTTTGAGAAAGGGCTTATTGGAACTTAAACTCGCCAGTAAGCCTTTATATACCGGGGCTTGTACCCCTAATTATCAGCCCCGGTTTTTCTCCCCTTGCAAATAACTAATGAAAAACTCCTTAAAGAAATCTTTAAGGAGTTTTTTTTTATTTTTCGTCATAACCTTTGGGATCAACTTTACGCAGGATTCCCGTTGCCAACGGCCGCAGATTGTCCGGGCGGACAAAACTCGGCATATCACTGTTCGGCGATGCCTGTTTTTTTACTTCATCCGCGCTCAGACGGTGGGTTTCGACGCCTATACGCGCCTGATACAGACATCTCATTCCATTGACAGGGTCATAATATTCCTCGAGCCCGGCTACTTTTTCACCGACGCCCAAATATAAAAAACCTCCGGAAATCTGATTGTGATAAATGTGATTTATCATCAGGCGTTGCGCTTCTTCAGAAAAGAAGCGTAAAACGTTGCGGCAGAAAATAATGTCAAAGGCCTCAGAAAAGGCCATTTCATCCAACATATTATAACGGCGGAATTCAATCATGTTCATAAATTCGCGCTTTATCTGCCATTGATTGCCTTCCGGCTGAAAATTATCAATAATCATGCGGGCATTTAACCCCATTTGCACTTCAAATGACGAATAAAGGCCTTTTTGCGCCTTGGCAATAGAAGCTGTTGAAATATCGGTCCCGACGATTTTGATATCCCAGTCGCCGACAGCTTTCAGTTTGTTTTTAATCGCAATGGCAATGGAGTAGGTTTCTTGCCCGGAAGAACAGCCCAAACTCCAGATACGCAGTTTTTTACTGCCGCGGTTGGCTTCCCGGATATGCGGCAGGATATGATTTTCAAAATTCATAAAAACGTTATAATCGCGGTAAAAACACGTATCGGAAAGGGTCAGAGCCTCAATGACTTTCCAGAGCAGCGGTTTTTGCCCCATACGCAGCTCGGCAACCAAATCTTCGACTGTCGGGTAGCCTTTTTCCCGGACAAAGTTATATATTTTACGGTCTATGATAAAATATTTGTCTTCTCCCAAGCTCCAGCCGGCATATTTTTTCAATAACCCCAATATATATTCAAAATCGTCTTTTTTCATGGAGACATCCTACACTAAATTCAAGATTTCCAGCTTGCTTAAAATAATTTCCTCGTCGAACGGTTTCATTATATAATCATCCGCGCCGCCGTCAAGAGCTTCTCTAATCCGCATCGGATCGGTGACAGATGAGCAAAAGATTATCTTTGGCTGTTTAATCCGCTGCATTTCCCTGATTTTATACATTGCATCAAGCCCTTCGAGAATCGGAAGCTTGGTATCCATTATAATCAAATCCGGTTCTTCCGTTTCACAAAGTTCGACAACTTCTTCACCGTCTTCCGCTTCAATGATGTCATATTTAAGATTGCTCATAATCTCTGACAAGATCATGCGGATAACTTTAGAATCGTCTGCAATTAAACATTTTGCCATTATGCCCTCCTTTATCCGATGACCATTTCAAGACCGTTATATTCCGACAGCTTAAACGGGCGGGATTCTTTTTCAACCAGATACTGCAGATAAATCATGGCGGCAAACTGTGCCTTATTTCCCGGCAGGATACCGTTGTGAATGTCTTTGACCGCGCTGATTTTATCTATGGAAAGCGGCGCTGCCGATGAAACTGCCATCACCATTTTTTCAGCGTCGTCTTCCGCTTCAATCAAGCCGCCTTTAACAACAACATCCGCCATAACCATTACCGCCAACATCAGCAAGCGTCCGTATTTTTCGGCATTGGAAAGTTTGAGTTGCAGGTTTATCGGATAATTTTTTTGATTGCCGATGGTTTGAACGTATTCTTCACAGGTTTTGACAATCATTTCGGCATTTTCCAGATTGGAGCTGTCCAAGCCAAAAGCCATGCGAAAAAATTTCATACGGGCGGAAAGGACACGGGAACTGACATTCAAAATTGATTTGATATCATCCAGAAAATCCATATCTCCGTCTTCCAGCAGTTCTACGGCATTGGAAACGGCCCCGATATTTCCAATCAGATCATGACTGATACGGGTGCAAATTATTTCCGAAAGAGCTGATGATGAAATTTCTGACATATCTTTTTTCCTAAAAACTATATATATCCGTGTTCATATAGCGCTGATCTTCCCGGGACATCCGCGTATAATCAAGCTCGCGGAGCATCGGGTCTTCAAGCAGCAAATAACCGGTTGCAGCCCGCATATACGGTTTGTTGCTGCCCAACCCCCAGGTAACTTCATCCCTATTGTCCGGCGCGCCGTATTTCTGGTTTACCTTTTTCCAGAAATCATAAATTTTGATATTGCGCAGGTACATGGCTTTCGGGCTGTTTCCGGTAATTGTCGGCGACATACTCTTATATATAACACGATAAACTTTATTATTCGTAAAATTACTGGTAAAATTTACCATTATTTCTTCTTTAGTCGAAAATTTAGAATATTTGGTTAATGAAACATATTGATGTTTGTCTTGTTTTGCCGCTTCAACAACACAGCTTTCCAGACGCTCATAACCAACAACACCATGATTGCGACAGGTTTCCTCATTGCGCCAGCGGATAAAATTCGGGATATCAAATTTTTGATATACTTTTTGGAAACCGCGCTTTTTCATAACTTCATCAACTTGCTGTCCCGACATTCGCAGCATAACGCCGGAGATGTCAAAAACGGAAGCATTGGAACGCCCCCGCCCGCGCTTGGAACTATCCAACAGCCCTTCCAAAGCGGCATCGCCGTTTGCAGAGGAACCGATAGCGCTCAACGGCGCTTTCAATTTGTTAATCCAAGTGCTTTCCGAAGAATTTTCCGGTTCTGCGGGTTTGCTGCTTTCGACTTCCTCTTTTTTCTCCTTAATGGTTTCCGTCAGGCTTTTTCCGGGCGTTCCCAGTTTGTCAGGATTATCCAAAGGCCGAGCCGGCGCTGTTTCCGTTTCTTTTACAACAGACTGCGACGGCAGAGAATCCTCAGCGCTTTTCTGCAACAGAGGAATATTGTCGGCAGGCGCCGGGGGCGGCACGGCCGTTTCGTTTTTTGTGACGGGCTCATCCGGCGCATCTTCCATGTCTTCCAACATGATATCATCAAAATTTAAATCAGCATCATCCACAAATTTCGGCGACGCCATAATTCTTTTTCCGGAAACGCTTCCCTGATACGACGGCAAAGCAACGGCAGAATCATCCGGGGCATAAAGGACTTCGGCCGCGACAGCCGGAAAAACGGCCGCGCAGCAGGCCCACAGCACTACACCTGTCATTGCGTTACATAATTTCATTGCTTCACTCAATCAGTACTAATCTGGCGTTATTATATCTCTTTTTGGCAATTAGTGAACAGCTTCTGACAAGTTATCAATATTTTTTATATTGAACCATAAAGAAAAGCGGCTATAATGCTGACAAATTTGAGGATTGGCATAATGACTGAAAAAGCAATACACATCATCGGCGCCGGATTGGCCGGCTGCGAAGCCGCCTGGCAAATTGCCAAGAGAGGCGTGCGGGTTTATCTGCATGAAATGAAACCTTTAAAATATTCGGCGGCTCACAAAAACCCCGATTTTGCCGAGTTGGTTTGCTCCAATTCGCTCCGTTCGGACGATTTTGAGCATAATGCCGTCGGGCTGATGCATCAGGAAATGCGTCTTGCCGGTTCGCTGATTATGGCCTGCGCCGATGCAACAAGAGTTCCGGCGGGAGGAGCTCTGGCCGTTGACAGAGACGGTTTTGCCAAGCTCGTCAGCGAGAAAATCCGCAGTCATCCGCTCATTGACATTATTGAGGGTGAAATTACCGAGCTTCCCGACGAGGCCGCCGGCGACACCATTATAGCCACCGGGCCGCTGACCAGCGAAGCGTTGGCGCAGTCCATTTTGAAGCATATTGACAATCAGGCTTTGTCATTTTATGACGCCATCGCGCCGGTTGTTTTCAAAGACAGCATTAACTTTGAAAAAGCCTGGTATCAATCCCGTTATGACAAAGGCGACAAGTTTGACTACATTAACTGTCCCATGAACAAAGAGCAGTATTATGCCTTTGTCGACAACCTGCTTAAAGCGGAGAAAGCCGAATTCCACGACTGGGAAGAAGCCCGTTATTTTGACGGCTGCCTGCCGATTGAGGTCATGGCCGAGCGAGGGATTGACACCCTGCTCTACGGGCCGATGAAACCGGTCGGCCTGACAAACCCGCACTGCGCCGAAAAGCCATATGCCGTCGTCCAACTGCGGCAGGACAATAAAGAAGATACGCTGCGCAATATTGTCGGCTTTCAGACAAAACTGAAATACGGCGAGCAGAAGCGCATTTTTCAAATGATACCGGGGCTGGAAAACGCCGAATTTGCCCGACTGGGCGGTATTCACAAAAATACGTTTATCAAGAGCCCGGTTCTGTTGGATGGTTTTCTCAGGCTGAAAAGCCGCCCCAACATTCGTTTTGCCGGACAGATTACCGGCTGCGAAGGCTATATCGAGAGTGCTGCTGTCGGCTTAATGTGCGGTTATTTTGCCGCCGCGCAGGTTTTGGGGCAAGATGTTCACCTTCCGCCGCGGACAACGGCTTTCGGTTCCATGCTGTCACATCTGACCGACGATACAAACATAGAAGATTTTCAGCCGATGAACATAAATTTCGGCATATTCCCGACAATCAGCGGCGAAACGACGGCCAACGGGAAATTTCGCAAGCTTAAAGGGGCTGACCGTAAAAAAGCATACAGCGACAGAGCTTTACATGACATTAAAGAATGGCTTAAGGTTATCGCATGAAAGAACGGCACAAACAGCAAAAAGACGAAAATTTTCCTGTCGCATTCAGCCTATTTCCCAAAAGATACCGGGAAATGGTGAACTGTTATTATGATTTTGCCCGGCAGGCTGACGACATTGCCGACGCTCCCGGCCTTTCACCCGAGGAAAAATCGGCGCAGCTTGATATGCTGGAAAATGTTCTATACGGTGAAAAAAATTTTCCGACAGCCTATGCGGCAGCGGCAAAGCTGAGAGAAATGTTTCTTGCCAACGGCTTTGACTTTTCCCTGGCGAGCGACTTGCTGACAGCCTTTCGCCAGGATGCCCGAGGCTTCAAATATCAGACATGGGCGCAGCTTGTCAATTACTGCCAATATTCGGCGGCGCCGGTCGGGCGTTTTTTACTGGCTTTGTATGATGAAAGCCCGTCGACATATCAGCCGGCATCCGTTTTGTGTACGGTTTTGCAGATTGTCAACCATCTGCAAGATGCCGGATATGACGCCAAAATTCTAAAAAGGGTTTACTTTCCCGAAAAAATATTGCATAAATATAAGGTTAGCGAGAGTGATTTGGTTAAGGCTGAAACCAGTCCGTCCCTGCGCCGCGCAGCAGACAATCTGCTTGCCAGAGTTGAAAAACAGCTTGAAGAAGCGGCGGTTCTGCCTAAAATTATAAAATCAATCCCCCTCAGAATTGAAACTTTTGTTATCATAAATTTAACCAAAATTATGATAACAAAATTAAAAAAGAAGGATTTTTTGGCGGAAGAAGTCAAGTTGTCCCGATACGACTGGATTGTTTCTTCCCTGAAAGGGACGATGCAGGGCATATTTACCCGTCCCAGAACTTTGAGTACTAAAGGCATTTGAATGAACGACATTAAGAAAATTGTAAAACGTTCCGGAACATCTTTTTTTTGGAGCATGCGTTTTCTGCCCAAAGCCAAACGCATGGCTATGTACACGCTTTACGCTTTCTGCCGCCATATTGACGACATTGTCGACGGCGACGATATGCCGATGGCCGAAAAACTTGAACTGATTCAGGCATGGCGCGAGGAGATGGACAACATCTATGACAAGAAAGTGCCGACAACCGATATCGGACGTAAAATCTATAAAAACTGCATGAGATTCAAATTGCCCAAAGCGGAATTCATCAAGCTGATTGATTCCATTTCCATGGATATTCCCAATCCGTTGCAGGCGCCGAACATGTCCGAATTTTACAAATATTGCCGCGGCGTAGCGGGCGCTCCGGGTAATTTGTCTTTGCGCATTTTCGGATGCGATAACGAAAAAATGATAGAAAGTCTGGCGACTTCCTTAGGAAACGCCCTGCAAATCACTAACATTTTGCGTGACGTCAAAGAAGACGCCCAGGCCAACCGTCTGTATATTCCCGAAGAGATGTTGGAAAAAGCCAGCATTACCTCAACCAATCCGACAGAAGTCATTGTCAACAAAAATCTGGCTATCGCCAGAGAGGCTCTGGCGCGGATTGCCGAAGAAGAATTTAAAAAATCGGAACAGATGATTAAGCTTTTGGACAAGAAATCCGCCCGTTCGGTCAAAGCCATTATGGCTATTTATAAAAAATATTTCGACATTATGAAAAACCGCGGCTGGGAAATTATTTCCCCCAAACCGCAAATCAGCAAATTCGGTAAATTCACTCTGGCGGCAAAGGCATATTTTTCGGATAAATGACTTGTAAAAAATATCACATTATCGGCGGCGGCATTGCCGGATTGACCGCCGCAAAATATGTCAGAAAATACAATCCGCAGGCTGAAATCGTTTTATATGAAGCCGCGGGCAATCTCGGCGGAAAGTGCAGGTCTTATTATGATCCGGTTTTGCAAAGCAATGTTGATACAGCCACCCACGCCATTTTGAAATGCAATAAAGAAGCCTGTAAAATTACCGGAAAATTAAAATTTCAAAATTCTTTTTTGTTTTATGACGTCCAGACCGGAAAATTTTCACACAGTATTCTGAAAAACATCAAAGACATTGTCCTGGCTTTATTCAATCTTCCTTTAGAACTTGTTTCCCGCCCTATTCTTAAAACCACGCTTCAACAAATGTTTCCGTTTTGGAATGTCAAAAAAGTTTATTTTACGGAAAACGTTACCAATGAAAAAATTATCAACCAGCATATTCAATATCCCGACAAAATCTGTTACCATTATGTGTTAAAAGACGTCCGGGGCAAGAGAGGACGGGCAACAAAGCTTGTTTTCAACAAAGAAACCATACTTTTAAGCGAAAAAGACATTGTTATCTCTGCGATTGACATTCACAATTTCTCCAGAATTTTTAAAACAAAAGAACCTGAATACAATAAAATCATCAATATCCATTACCGGACAAGCACACCGCTTACGCTGCCGGAAAACCGTTCTTTTATTGCCGTTACCAACGGCCTCAGCCAGTGGATTTTTGTAAACGGCAACATTCTGTCAGTCACAATCAGCCATGCCGACAAGATTGCCCTTCACAAAGAAGAACTGGCACGGGAAGTCTGGAAAGAAATTTGCGCTTTAAGGAAAGTCAAAGCAGCGTTTGTTCCGCCGCATCGCGTGTTGATACACCATCGCGCCACGCTCCGGCAGGATGACAAAAACAACCAGCTGCGCCCTTTTGACTGTTTAACCCAGTATGAAAATTTTTATCTGGCCGGGGACTGGACCATGCGGGATTGGCCCTGCTCTCTTGAAGCGGCAGCCCAATCAGGAAAACGCGCCGCCCTACTAGCAGCAAAATAAAAAAGGAACTGAGAACAGTTCCTTTTGGTTGCGGAGTTAAAAATTAAAATGTAATCACTGGACGAACACTGGTATCTAAGGCACTTTTCATTCGATCAAGCCATTCATTTCCATAGAAACACCATCTCCATGCCGTAAGATTACCTTTTTCAGACGAGGACCAATTACAATGACCATTTTCTGTTATCGGCAACTGTTCACCGCCGGCTTTAGAAAGCCCGGAATTAATTACCGTATGGTTATTCATCATTGAACCGCCAACTCCGGCAGCTGGCAAACACCATCTTCCTTTTGTTTCAGGAATAGATTTTGGAGTATAATTATATGCTCCCCAAGCTGCAGGATATTTACTGCTATCTCCCTGTTGAATTATCTTTTGCGTATTGCCACAACTGTCAAAATCCAACTTCTCAGCATCACTTGTATAATTAGTCAGCCCTTTAATGTCTGTGCTTTCCGTAGACCATCGCATTTTTCCTAAATTATTTAAAGCCAAAGCCTGGCCGCAGTTGTCGTTGCCGATATAAACGACGACGCCTATCGGTGTCTTTCCGTTTTCCTTATTTGTCGTACAAGTACCGTCGCCGTTCAATATCTGGCCGATTTTGCAGTTCTTGGCATAACCGGTGCACTGGCCGAGAACAGCGCCTTTTGTTTGACACTTACCGTCTTTCCATTCATAACCGGAGGCACAATTACAAGATTTATATTTGTCACCGCATTTGTCTGTCCCCGGTTGTTCATTGGCTCCGGTACAGGTATATTCGTAAGAAGTGTCGCAAGGACAAGCCCAATATTCGCCGAACGGGCATTTAAGGCCATTGTCACATTTTTCAAGTTTAGTATAGCCTAGTTTGAGGCAATCCGTTTCCGCACATTGTGCCTCGGCATATTGCGGAAACAGGCAGACCACAGTCCCTAAGAGTAAAAATTTAAAGTTAATATTCATGTTGAACACTCCTGTATTTTTTTGTTATTATAACAGGAATGAAAGCATAAATCAA
>JAUNPO010000055.1 GCA_030536665.1 Pseudomonadota bacterium | reverse complement strand
AAAAAACGACTACGGGGCTCATGAATAGAGATTGCATTAGCGAGTCGTTTAATACAATAAACAAAACAAAGTTTTCCACTTTGCGGATTCAAAAAGTTGTGGATTAAATTTTTTATGACGCATATTCAATATGTTGATAAAATCGACTCGGAGGATAAATTTTTTTAGATGTGGATTATTTTGGTTATTAAGCTATTATTAGGAAAATTTATTTTCAAGCTTTGAGAAAAGGAATAAAAATGGGTTTTGCTTATCCGGACATTTCGCCGATTATGTTTGAACTGGGGCCGTTGGTTATCCGCTGGTATTCTATGGCTTATCTTGTCGGGCTGCTGCTGGGCTGGTGGTGGGTCAACCGTCTGGTCAGGAAGTATGATTTGAAGCTGACGGTGCAGAATGTCGAAGATTTGGTTTTTTACTGCACGTTGGGAATTATTCTGGGCGGACGTTTGGGATATGTTTTGTTTTACGGCGAAGGAATGCTCCGTGAAAACTGGCTGGAGGTTTTTGCCATTTGGAAAGGCGGCATGTCTTTTCACGGCGGCGCAATCGGCGTTGCCGCGGCGGTTTATTTTTATTCCCGCAAGATACACTGCCGTTTTTTGACGATAACGGATTTGGTGGTTTTGCCGGCGCCAATCGGGTTGTTTCTGGGGCGGCTGGCCAACTTTGTCAATGACGAATTGTGGGGGCGGGTGACTGACGTGCCGTGGGCGGTTCGTTTTCCGAACGGCGGTTTTCTGCCGCGGCATCCGTCGCAGCTGTATGAGGCTTTTTTTGAGGGGATTGTCATGTTTATTGTCTTGAACTGGCTGTGGACATCGGCAAAAGTCAGAAACAGTCCCGGTTTTGTTTCCGGAATGTTTGTCCTGCTGTATGGGGTTTTCAGAATTTTTATGGAGCAGTTCCGCCAGCCGGATGCGCATATGGGCTATTACTTCGGCGGGATGACAATGGGGCAGATGCTTTCTCTGCCGCTGGTTGTTCTCGGCCTTGCCGTCATTGTTTACAGCCGCAGGACAAAAGAAAATTAGGCTTTGGTGGTGATGTTCTGCGTAAAACGGTAGGCCTTTTGCATGGCTTTTGCCGCGCGGGACAGAACTTCGACAGCATTGGCGTCGCTGCGCTTTTTTTCCGAAACGCTGCCGGAAACGGTCAGTTTGATTGGCTTTTTATAGCCGCGCAGGATGAATTCGGCTGAGGCGACGGCACGGCGTATTGTTTCCATTCTTTCAAAGGCGGCGTTTTTGTCTTCGCCTTTGAAAAGGACGACAAATTCTTCCCGGCTGTAACGGTATATCTGCGCTTCGTTTTCAACGGAAGTTATCCGGCTGCAAATCATTTTTATCAGTAATTTTAAGCTGTTTTCGCCGAAGACTTTTTCCAACCGCTCATAGTCGTCAATCAAGACGATGCCGATACTGTATTTTAGGGGGAAATCTTTGGCATGAGTCATAAATGAATTGCGGCTGTAAAGGCCGGTCAGCGGGTCGTGATAGGTCATGTTGTAAAGGTTTTCGCAGACGGCAATGAAAACAGTCAGGGCGGCGCTGCCGAAAAAGACGGTAACGGCGCTGGGGCTGGGAGAATAGTAAAATCCTAAGCATATTTCCGCGGCAGCAAAAAACAGGGCGCTGTCAAGGATGCTGCCGCTGCAGGAACAGGTGATGAAAAAGCCGGCGAGGGCAACGCTGAACAAAAGGATGCTCAGGTTGTTCAGGCTGGCGTAAGTTTCAAACCCCAGAGAAGAACCGACAGAAATGCCGTCAGCGGAAAGCTTTTCGCCCAGGGCATATTCCGCAAAAAGAAGCAGCAGGATGTAGAGGCTGTCGGTTGTCAGCAGGCGGCGATCCGGCAGGTAATAAAGGATTATCAGGTTGAACGGCAGAAAAATGCTTAAGTTGACGTATTCCGGTGACAAAATGTATTCCTCGCCGTATTTTCTCTTCAGAAAATTGAGCAGGATATAGCCGCTTAAGGTAAGCAGGATGAAAAATGCCGGTTTGCTGCGGTTGAAGTAAAACAGGATGCAAAGGCTGAGGAGGCTGGCGACAAAATATCCCTGATGAAGCTGTAAAAGACGGGCTTCTTCCAAGGGCTGATACAGGTAAAAGCCCAGCAGACCGACGGCAAAGATGACCGCCGGGACGGAGGTGTTTTTCAGCAGCGGAAAAAATTTTTCCAATTGTTGGAAAATCTGGCGCAAAATTGTTGTCCTGTTATTCGTCTTACTTTGCGCCGGATTATAACTGAATAAGGTTTAAATTTTATTTACGCATTTTAAAATGGAGCTGTCGCCGTAAGAATAAAAACGATATTTTTCGGCGATGGCGTGACGATAGGCGTCTTTCATCCTTTCCGTTCCGGCGACGGCGCAAATCAGCATAAACAATGTGGAGCGCGGCAGGTGGAAGTTGGTAATCATCAGGTCGATGATTTTGAATTTATAACCGGGTGTGATGAAGATATTGGTTTCTCCGGTAAACGGGTGCAGCACGCCTTTGTCGTCGGCCGCGGATTCCAGCAGGCGGAGAGATGTCGTGCCGACGGAAATTATGCGGCGCCCTTCCCGTTTGGCGCGGTTGATGACAGCGCAGGCTTCCGGCGTGATGATGCCGTATTCGGCGTGCATTTTATGGTCTTTGGTATCTTCGACTTTTACCGGAAGAAAGGTGCCGGCGCCGACATGAAGGGTCAGAAAAACCTTTTGAACGCCTTTCTTTTCCAAGGCTGCAAAAACGCGGTCGGTAAAGTGCAGGCCGGCCGTCGGCGCGGCGACGGCGCCCTCGTGGCAGGCGTAGATTGTCTGGTAGTCTTCTTTATCGTTATATTTATTCCAAAGCCCCCGGTTGGGTTTGTCACGCTTGATGTAGGGCGGCAGCGGCATGGAGCCGTATTTTTCCAAGAGCTGCGCCAGGTTGTCCGCGGTGCAGTTAAAGCGCAGTTCAACGCCGTCTTCGCCGTGTTTGGCAATGACTTCTGCGGTGAAGTTTGATTCTTCCGGGGCAACAGTATCGGTATAAAAGGCGATGGTATCGCCGGGGCGGAGGCGTTTGGCATTTTTGACAAAGGACATCCAGCTCAGGCCGTCTATCGGGTGGTAGAGCGTGACTTCGACCAGGGCTTCGCCGCGGCTGCCATATAAACGCGCGGGAATAACCTTGGTATCGTTAAACACCAGGACGTCGCCTTCCCGCAGGATATCCGGCAGGTCATAAAAACGGCGGTCGTTTATAACGCCTTCTTCCGAAAGGTCCAGAAGGCGGGAGGTATCGCGCGGGGAGGCCGGTTTGTCGGCAATCAGGCTGCGGTCCAAATCAAAGTCAAAAATATCCACTTGCATTGCTGTTTATCCTTTATTTTTAGGCTGTTATAGTATATAAACGCTCTGTTCGCAAGAGTTTTTTATTTGTTTCGGAGAGAGATGATGAGATTGAAAATTGCCTATCAGGGCGTGGCCGGCGCTTATTCCAACATTGCCGCAAAGAATGTTTATCCCGACAGCGATTATGTGCCTTGCGATACGTTTGAAGAAGCAATGAACAAGGTACAGAACGGTGCGGTGGATTTTGCGATGATCCCGGTTGAAAACTCAAATGCTGGGCGGGTGACAGATGTGCATTTTCTGCTGCCGAAAACAGGTTTGTCGATTGTCGGCGAGTATTTGCTGCCGGTTCATCATCAGTTGTTGACGGTGAAAGGCGCAAAGCTTGAAGACATTAAGACGGCGATGTCGCATCCGCAGGCGCTGGCGCAGTGTTCGGCTTTCTTAAAGGCGCACGGTATTCGTGCCGAGGCGCGTATTGATACGGCCAAGTCCTGCGAATTTGTTTTGGAATATGGTGACAAGTCCCGCGCGGCGATTGCTTCATCTTTGGCCGGGGAAATTTATGGTTTGGACGTGGCGGCCGCCAATATTGAAAACGCCGCCAACAATACGACGCGTTTTATCATTATGGCACGGACGCCGATGATTCCCGAATATGACGGTGATGATTATATTACCTCTTTTATTTTTAAGGCGAAAAATATTCCTGCCGCCTTATATAAAGCGCTCGGCGGTTTTGCGACAAACGGCATTAACCTTATTAAGCTTGAAAGCTATCTGGAGGAAGGGCGTTTTGTTTCCGCGCAGTTTTATGTTGAAGTTGAAGCCCATCCGGCGCAGAAAGGTTTTAAAAATGCCATGGACGAGCTGCATTTCTTTGCGGAGAATGTTCATGTTCTGGGAACTTACGGGCGCTGGAAAAGTTAATTTTGTCTGAGGTGTTAGCGGCCGTGGTTGCCATGTAGTTGTCGCAGTTGGGATAGGTTTTGTATTTCTTTTGTTGTTGTTTGCTGTTTAACGGTATGTTTTGGGGTGGGGGATAAGCCACGGAGTGCCATTATTGTTTGGGCGGGATTTTTTTCTTTGGTTTGAGTGTTTGTGTTTGCTCTTTCCAGGGCTTGGTGTGCTTCTACAAAATTGCCCCGTCTGAAACCGCCGTCCGGGGTATAAAGCATGGTGGTATCTTGTCCGGCGGCTATCCTTTGGTCATAATCCTTTCCCATAAAATCAGAGAAGCCTCGTTCTTTTATATCAGCATTGAACAGCAAGGCAGAACCGCATAAGTCGGCTGCAGTTTCCGAACCGTCCATATATCGTGTTTTAAGAGCGTCAGGGCGCTGGTTGAAATCCAAGGCATGACCTAATTCATGGGCTAAAATTTGTGGTAGAGCATCTTTATTTTGTGTTTTATTTATATCGCAAACGCAAATGACGAGTTTGTTTTTGTCGCCGTTTTGACCTTTTTTAAAAGCACAGTTGCCGTTTGGCCATGACCAATCATTTCTGACTCTATATGTGACTTCGGTGTTTTTTTCGTCAAGAAGTTCTTTTAGGTCTTTGGCGACTTGGGAAGAATTATTGGTGAATTTGGTTATCAGTTGTTTTATTTGTTTTTCGGTTTCTTGGTGTATTGGGCTGTCTGTCGGGTAGACTTTAGCGTTAAATTCTTTACTGTTGATATCGGGAAAATGTTTTAGTTCATCCAACTCATAATCTTTTTGGCCGGGTTCGTTATTGTGCGCGATGTGATATTGGTCGATGTCTGTGGTTTGTCCTGAAATATATTCTTTGTTTGGCGCGTATCTTTTATTGCCTCTGTCACTGCTAATGCGGTTTAGCAGGACTTCTTTATCGTTTTTTGAAATATTATTGTAATATCTGCCGACAAAGTCTTGCAGATGTTTTTCCAGGCTGAGTTCGTTATCTTCGTTTTTAAACATTCTTACCTCTCACTGTTAATATTTATTAGAGCACAGTATTTGTAAAAAATCAACAAATTTTGGAGATTAAAGAAAAAACCGCTAATTAAAGCGGTTTTTTTGTTGAATACTTTAAGAGTTTAAACTGCCGACGGCTTTTATGGAATTGTCAATCAGTTTGTCCTGTGCTGCCGGCGTGAGGTTTTCCATAACCGTTTGGCGGACGATTTGTATGGTCAGCGAGGCAGCGGTTGCCGTAAATTCCTTATCGGCGTTTTCTTTTGACGAGTTGATGCGCTCTTCGGCGTCTTTTTCCTTGTTGCGCATTTCCTGTTCTAATTTGCTTAAGTTTTCAGTTTTGATGTAGTCGATCTGTTTTTGTGATTTTTCGAGAATTTCCGCGGCTTCTTTTTTGGCGTTGTGATATTTTCTTTCATAATCGGCCAGCAGTTTTTGAGCGTCATCCAAAAGGGCGGAAGATTCATCCAAGCGGGTTTTTATACCTTCCGTGCGTTTGCAAATCATTGCCGCAATGGCGGAACCGACCGGTTTGGCCAGGGCAAGAACGACAAAGACAAAAGCCAAGCCGACCCAGAATTCGGGGTTTTCGTAAAAACTGCCGTAGTGGTGGGCGTCGGTTCCCGGATTCATGATATTGCCAACATTGGCTGCCGTGTTCAAAACGACCTGTTGTGTGGAATCGATAAAAGCCATGTTATCTTATTTCAACCTTTTTGCTTGCGGATTTGATGTCTTTTCCGGTAATGCCGTCCAAGCCGATTTTGCGGATGACCTCAAGGGCAAGATTTTCAGAAACGGATTGTATCTGTTTCAGTGCCTGAACTTTACTGTTTTCGATTTCAGCTTCGCTTTCAGCTATTTTGGCCTTGAGTTTTTGGTCAAGCTCATTTTGCTTGCGGCTGATGAGCTCGCTTAGTTCCAACTGGGTTTTTTCCAGCGTTTTATCGGCTTCGGCGGTTGCCTTGGACAGGGCGCTGCGATATTTTTCAAGAGATTCTTCCGCCTGGCGTTTTACTTCGTCGGCACGGCTGATGTAGTCGTCAATTTTATTTTGGCGTTGTTCCATAATGTCTGCTATCCGCGGAATGATAAGTTTCGCCATGATGAAATACATGCTGAAAAAACATATTACCAGCCAAAATAACTGCGAACTGTATGTACTGACATCTAACTGAGGCATTAGTCGAATCCCTGATTGAAGTGAACGGAGGCAGATTGTCTGTTCAGCCGGTGCGGCGCGCCGGGCAATCTGCCTCGCCGTGATTATTTGCCGGTAAGCATTACCAATGCGATAACCAAAGCATAAAGAGCAATAGCTTCAACAGCGGCAAAGCCTGCCCAGCCATAGATATCGACATCTTTTTTTACCTGCGGGTTGCGTCCTACCGTGGAGATAATCGTTGTCCAGACCTGAGACACACCCCAAGCAGCGACCATCATAGAGAGAGCACACATACCAGCTCCGATATAAGCCATAGGTTCCATTTTCATTTCCTTTATAAAAGTTAATAACAAGTATTATAATAATTTGTGACAGCAGAAGCTGCTTAAGCGCATTTGTTTAGTGTTCGTGCAGGGCATCTCCCAAATAAATGCAGCTTAAAACCGTGTAAATGAACGCTTGCAGCAGGGCGATGAAAATTTCAAAGACAATAATGCAGGCGTCAAATGCAAAGGGGATGATTCCGCCTATGCCCAAAGCCAGAATAAAACCGGCGATAATTTTCAGCATGATATGGCCGACGGTCATGTTGGCGACAAGACGGACAGTCAGGCTGAAAGGTTTGGAGAGGTAGGAAATCATTTCAATCGGAATAATCAGCGGTGCGAGCGCCAGCGGAATGCCGCGCGGCAGAAAGGTTCGCAGAAAGCCGAGTTTTTTCTTTTTTATACCGATACAGACGTTGAACAGCAGGGCTATGACCGACAGGCCGCCGACCGCCGCCAGATGCGAGGTATAAGTAAAAGCATAAGGAAACAGGCCGATGAGGTTGCCGAAAGCCACGAACAGAAACAGGCTGAAGATGAATGAAAAATATTTCATTCCTTCGCGGCCGACATTTTCCTTTATCAGGCTGCTGATGAAACTGTACAACGATTCAGGAATGGATTGCGCGGCCGTGGGGATAATGCTTCTTTTACGGATACACAGCCCGAGCAGCAGGGTTGAGGCAACAACGGCGATGACCATGCAGAGAGCCGAGTTGGTAAAAGATATGTCAATTCCCTTAAATTCCAGAGGAATTATGGGTTTTACCGTAAATTGTTCCATTGGGTTTGACAAGGCGGTCACTCCTGTGCTTTTTCTTCGTTTTTGGCATACCTGTAAACATTTAAAAAGCCGGCGCAGCCGCCGAGAAGCAAAAATACGACAAGCAGGTACGGAGAAGTGTTTAACCAACTGTCAAGCAGCCAACCGATGCCGCTGCCGACAATCACTCCGGACACAAGCTCTACCCCGATGCGGAAGCCGGTTGAGGCGGCATGGGCGTATTCGTTCTTGGGACCGCTTTGACGGGTTTTCTGTTCTTTTTTTTGCAAAGACCTTATTTTCTCGTCAAGCTGCTTTATGTCTTCAGGAATCTTGTTCATTGCCCCAACTATAAACAAAATTTATTACTGACTTATTAAAATTTCAGAGTTTTTTATCAATCAGTTTTTTTATTTCATCATAGCTCAGGGCGCCAAAGACGACTTCACGCGAGGTGCGGTTGGCAACAACAAAGGTCGGCGTGCCTTTGATGTCAACGGTTTTCATGGCTTCCTGCCGGCGGCCGACAATTTCCTGCGCGCGTTCTTTATCTTCCATGCATTTATAGGCTTCGCTTTCGCTCATGCCGTTGGCGGCGGCAAGCCGGGCGAGAGCTTTTTCAGGATTGAACGACATGCTCCAGGAGCGTTGTTTTTTGAAAAGAACGTTGATGAAGTCATGATATTTTGAATTTGGCATACAGGAGGCCAGCATTGCCGCTTTGAGTGAGGTCTGGTCGAGCGGAAAATTTGAAAAGACGACGCGTACCTTGCCGCTGTCAATATATTCTTTTTTCAGCTGCGGCAGAGTTTTGAGATGAAAATCGGCGCAGTGGAAACAGCCCAGCGACGAGTATTCATAGACGACAACCGGCGCCTTGGCTGAACCTAAGGAGCGGCCGCCGGGGATGACGACATTGCTCGGAATCGATTTGGCAGCCGTTTCCGCGGCATTGGCGCTTTTGACAAGCGTGATGCTGCCGTCGTTGAACGCAAAGCCTTTGTAACTCAGATAAGCTCCCGCGGCCAGAAAGAAAATGAAAAATCCGGCGGCGATGGCACTTAATTTTTTTATAGTATCTTCAAATTTCATCTTAATTACTTCTTATTTTTGTTTTTGTTAAAAACGCTTTTTCCTAATTTGGCGATTATAGCCTTTAATTTGGGGTTGTCGATAGGTTCGGCCAAGTTTTCAATATATTTTTCTTCTTCTTTGTTTAATTTATAGGCATAAGGTTTTTCATATTCATTAACCAGGTCGGGATTTGTTGCGGCAGCTTGCTGGTTTTGGATGATTTTTATGCCGGAAACGGCGTTGTAGCCAAAATAGGTGTTGATTTTGTCAAGAATGTATTTTTCGCGGTGCTGGATTTCAAGAGCAAAGGCGCCGGTCGTAACACAGAGATAAAGCGTGCCGTCGTTTTTGCAGCCTTTTTTGAAGTTTATTTTTTGCGGAAAGCTGTAGCCGGCCAGCTCTTTGCCGACAATGTCCGCCCATTTGGTGATGATGTCAATCTCAATGAAGCCTTTCTTTCCCAGCAGGTTTCTGGCAAAGGGTAGCAGCGTTCCCGAGAGGATTGACAGGCCTTTTGTCTGGCGCTCGTCTATGTTACTTGTATTTTTGTTCATGTATTGAGGTTAGCATATTGCCATTTAAATTACAACATGATACTAAATGTATGATTTATACGTTTTTTCAAGATAAGGATGGCGATGGAAGTTTGGAGCATTATACAGGCCTTGCTGGCTTTGGTTTTTGTTTTGGGGCTGATGCTGGTGACTTTGTGGCTGATGAAGTATTTGCAGCTGAAAAGCAATAATTCCCGTTTGTTTAAGCATTTGCAGAGCGACGAGCGAATCCGGATTGTGGAGAAAAAGCGTTTGGATGCAAAAAATATGCTGGTCCTTTTGAAAAAAGACGATAGGGAGTTTTTTGTCCTGACCGGCGCCGGCGGCAGTCTTTTGTTGGACAGCGCTTTGGCAATGGACGGAAAAATTATCGGGGAAGCGGAGAAAAATGACTAAAAAACGGATGTTTTACCTGGCAGCGGTTCTTTTGAGCCTTGTGTTTTTGGCAGATGCGGCCTGGGCGCAGACACTCAGCCTGAATATGCAGGACCAGCCGACAGGATCGGCGACGGCGCGGATATTTAACGTGATTTTGATGATTACAATTTTGTCTTTGGCGCCGAGCATTTTGGTGATGATGACGTCGTTTATCCGCATTGTGGTGGTATTTTCAATTACGCGCAGCGCCTTGGCAACGCAGGCAACGCCGCCGAATATGGTGTTGATTTCGCTGGCGCTGTTTCTGACCATGTTTGTGATGGCGCCGGTTTTCGAAAAGTCCTGGGAAGAGGGCATTAAGCCGATGTATGAAGAGAAAATCGAGATTACGGAAGGGTTGGAAAAAGCCGCTGAACCGCTTAAGGAATTTATGGTGCGCAATACCCGTGACAAAGATTTGCTGTTGTTTACGGATTTGTCCGCGGCCGAGGGCGAAGAGGCCAAGCCGGCGGAATCGGTCAAGGAAATTCCGATGAAAGTTGCGGTGCCTGCTTTTATGATCAGCGAGCTGCGCCGGGCTTTTGAAATCGGTTTTTTGATTTTTATCCCTTTTTTGATTATTGATATGGTTATTGCTTCCGTTTTGATGTCTATGGGTATGATGATGCTGCCGCCGACGGTGCTGGCGCTGCCGTTTAAGCTGATTTTCTTTGTGTTGATTGACGGCTGGTATATGTTGGCAGGGTCGCTGGTACGCTCGTTTAACTGACGGCGCGGTGGTTTTGCCGTTAAAATACAGCCGTTTACCCGGCTGTATTTTTTTATGTCTGCCAACCGACGGTGCTGTTAATCTGATTTTAAGAAATTTCTGTTACAAATTTATTACAATTTAAAAAAAGCGAAAAAAAATGCTTGCATAAATTTTTTGTTTATTGTATAAAAATAGACAAAATAAAAAGGTGAATCCTAGGAAACACTTAAGATGGGAGAGGTTTTTATGAACAAAAAATTATTAACGGCAGTTTCTGCAATGGTTATGACCATGGGAATGGCCTCATCTGCTTATGCAGGCTGCGATGGTATTTATGTCGGTGTCCGCGGTGGTGTGATTAACCACAATATCGGTGATAACAGCGAAACTTTCGGTGACAGACTGGAAGTGGACGACAACAGTATGATTGCCGGTATTGCTCTGGGTTATCGCTGGGGCTATCTGCGTACGGAATTGGAATATACCTGGCGCGAAAAGACAGATAATGAAGGTCTGATGGGTGCCGGCGCTGATTTTGAGTCTGATTCCTATATGTGGAACTTCTATGTTGACCTGTCGCCGTATACAATGTTTACGCCGTACTTGATGGCCGGTGTCGGTATCAGTAATCTGGATGCGACAACAACCAGTGTTATTGTCGGTAACAAAGTTACGAAGTCTTACAGCGAACAGAACTTTACCTGGGCTGTGGGCGGCGGTATTTCCGCGCAGGTTACGACCCGTATCAATGCCGATATCGGTTATCGTTTCTGGCACATGGGTGATATTGAACACGCTTCGGTTAGGGCACATGAGTTTTATATAGGGGCTCGTTACGTCTTCTAATAAAATCCCGCTCTATGGGTTATTAATACAGAAGAAAAATCTTTTAGCTAAGTGTCCTCGACAAGCTCGTTCGTCACGTAGGGCTCTGTCTGCGCACAAGTGCTTGCCAGTCGCCAACTATCGACTCCATGTACT
>JAUNPO010000054.1 GCA_030536665.1 Pseudomonadota bacterium | reverse complement strand
TAATCATCTTCTTAAAGAGCAAACTGAATATGGCTGTAAGGGGATATTTTAGGTCTAAACTGTCAGTATACAGTCGCTGTTATTCAATATATTACCAGCACTCCACTCTGAGAGTGGATATCATTAATACTGAGGTGTTTTCTAGACACCACAGACAGAACGCCTGTCTGCACTTTAAATTGTAACGAAGGAGGAATGGAAAGTAAAGAAAATTTTTGTAAAGGAATGTACTTTAAGTTATAAACAACAAAAGCCGCGGCTTATTTTTATAAGCGGCGGCTTTTTGTTTACAGAATAAGTTTTTTCTCAAGATCGGGCGTATACCAGCGATATTGGTATACTGCTTCCAAATCTTTCTCGGTTAAAACCAGTTCATCGGCACTTTCATCGGCAGGAGAAATACAAAGCATTTTCTCATCTTCAAGCCATTTTGCCGTTGCCTCCAGAAATTCAACCTTGTTATCTTTGAGGTTAAATTTGCTGACAAATTGGCCGCGGCAAATGTCGATAGCCAAGTTTGAACCCAAAACCGATATGCCGGCATGATAAAGCGTTTTTCCGGCAGTTACATCTTTTATAAGGCACCATGAGAGTTTTTCGGCCGGCACGTTAAAATGTGCGGAGAAAAACGCCAGGGTGCAGAAACTGTTTTTTTCCATATATCTTAATAATTAAAATTCCTAAAATATATATCATATTTTCGTCCATTCGTCAACAATAAAAAATTAATCCGGTTATAAAATAATTATATTTATTTTAACATTTTTGTGATATAATTAGACAAAATATATAAAATAAAGAGGCCTGTTATGAATGATGAAGAAATAAAACAGATTGAAAATAACATTAATAATCCTGTTGTCCGCAGCCGGATTTCAACCTTTAATGACAATACGCTTAAAGTTTTAGGTCTGATAAAAGACGGTATAAAATCAGATATGGCGCAGTCTGACATAAAAAAGATTTTAAGAATATTGGCCTCTGATGAACCGGAACTGGCCGCCGATTTGGAAAATGCCGCTTCAAAATATGAAAGAAATAAAAAGCAGGATGAACTGTCTGAAGAAACCAAAAAGTCAAAACAGGTTTTGATGGGCAAGGTTGTTCGCCGCGAATTGATTGAGGGAGTTAAATTTCTTTACGCCAATCATGCCTCACCGGATAAATTGCAGTCTTTTTTGCGTGGCAAAAGCGAAGATGAAAAAAATCTGCTTATGGGAATGGTTGTCAAAGATTATCATAATACCAATTATGATGATGGGACCTTCAAAAAAATGAACAACATTCTTGGCGTTTTTAACCGCCGTATCTCCCGCCGTGTATTGGGAAAATTTGGAGATAAAAACGGCGTAACCTTGTCGCCGGAAGAAAATCAGATGATTCGTTGTGTTATGAACGGCAGTTTTTATCTTCCCGAAGATGAAAGCGCTTATTCGCCGACCTGGCAAAAGTGCCGCTTCCGCAAATCCAAAAATAATTATCTTGGAGCCAAGGATTATGATTTGCTGAATAAAAATCCGCTGTTCAGGGAGGCTTCGTCAAGCCAGAACATCCGCCTGATGGAAAGTGTCATGGCCGAAGCCCTGTCTAAAAAAGGCGTTTCCGTAGAAGAGGCCGCGCAACTCAATTTTAGTGATATGGCAGAAGTGCTGCAACAAAACTCTCAAGATGGAAAAATATCTTTTGCAGCTTTGCAGCCATTGTGCAGTGAAAATCCCCGGCAGGAATTTTGCCGTAAACTTTTGGGCGATGAAGAAACCTTAAAAGCAATTAGAAAGGATTTTCTGGCGAATGGTGTTTCTCCTGAATATTTTGCATTCTGGGCAGAAAATGTCTTGGTCAGCGGCAATCCCAATCCTAAAGTCGAAGAAGGCCGGTTTGAAGGGATAATTCCGAATATAACCATTCACCATAAAAACCATGTCAATTATGCCAAAACCTGCAAGGATATGCTGGATATTAACGATGCGTCCAATTTCAGTATGGTTGTTGCCTTTGGCAACAAAGACCCGCATGCGGTGGAACATCTGGGCGACAATGACAAGGTTATGTATGTCAACCAAAACAAAACATCGCGAAAAGATCCTTCTCTGCTTGCCAAGACAACACCGGAAGCGGATGATATCGCTGTTTCTGAGATGTTTTCCTATGTAACGGAAGAGGGACGGGACACCCGGGCGTATATCTCGCCGACACAGACGCTGAACCGGCCTGACATTTCCGGCAATCGGGATATGGCGCGGAAAAATGTCCAAACAACACAAAAATATAAAGTTTCGGGAAATTATATTGCATCTCAATTAGGAGCAGCCCGAATTTGATTATACATACCCGGTTGTAAGTAATAAATCTTGAAAAGAGGCGTCAAACAGCATATATTTCTTTCAGGATTAATCTGTAAGAATGAATTCTGATGAAACTTGACTATACCCAAAATAAAGGGATATTGCACCTTTCCCTGAGCGGAAACTGCCTGGCGTACGATGACGAAACGGTTAAAGCCGGTTTGTACGAGGCTGCGGCACGCCCGCTTGTCAAACAGATAGTCGTTTCTGCTGAAAATATGCAAAAATGGGATTCGACTTTGGTTGTTATTCTTTGCGAGTTGGTCAGAATTTCCCGCCGCCGTAAAATTAAGTATGATTTCAGCGCGCTTCCCGAACATCTGCAACGCCTGATTGACCTGGCCTTTTCCGTAGACCGTAAGCCGTCCCATGGTGAAGAAAACAGTCTTCCTCTGCTGGAAGCTATGGGAACCTGGGGGATGAATGTCAGCCGGGGAGCTTTAAAAGGGTTGCATTTTATGGGGGAAAGCCTGCGCTCTCTCGGACGGATGTTGTTGTCAAAAGCCGTTTTTCGCAAGGTTGATTTTCTGTTTGCACTGGAAGACAGCAGCTATCGCGCTGTCGGGATTGTTTCTTTGGTTAGTTTTATGGTCGGGTTGATTTTGGCTTTTGTCGGCGCCATCCAGCTTAAAAATTTCGGCGCTCAGATTTATGTTGCCAGCCTGGTTGCCATCGGCATGACCCGGATTATGGGGGCGATTATGGCCGGCGTTGTCGTTTCGGGGCGAACCGGAGCTTCTTATGCCGCGACAATCGGCACAATGCAGGTCAATGAGGAGATAGACGCGCTGAAAACGATGGGCATTCCGATTACGGATTTTCTGGTGTTGCCGCGAATGTCAAGCCTGATTATCAGCATGCCGTTTATTACATTATTGGCTGATGTGATGGGAATTATCGGCGGCGGAACGGTCGGCGTGCTGATGCTGGGCATATCTCCCGAAGAGTATATAAAATATACGCTTGACGCTTTGAGTATGAAAAACTTTTTGGTCGGCATCTTTCATGGCTTTGTTTACGGTTTTGTAATTGCTGCTTGCGGCTGTTATTATGGTGTCAACTGCGGCAGAAACGCCGATAGTGTCGGTGTCGCCACAACCCGGGCCGTTGTTTCCTCAATTGTCTGGATGATTGTGGTGACGGGGATAATCACGGCGGCAATGGAGGCGCTGGGCATATGATAAAAGACACCGCTCAAATTAAAGCCGATAACCTGACGATTGCCTATGGCGATTTTGTGCTGATGAAAAATCTCAGCTTTGATGTTAATGAACACGATATTTTCATCATTATGGGCGGCAGCGGCTGCGGCAAAAGCAGCCTGTTGCGGATTTTGACCGGGCTGCATGCTTCGCCGACGGGAAAATTTTTGATAGACGGGGTTGACTTTACGCATGCTTCGCCGGAGCGGCAGGCTGAACTTATGAAACGCTGCGGCATTTTGTATCAGAGCGGCGCCTTGTTCAGTTCTATGACTTTAGGCGAGAATATAGCCCTGCCTTTACAGCAGTACACGGATTATTCTGCCGGGCTGATTAACGAGCTGGTGGAATTGAAGCTTGCTTTGGTCGGCCTGCATGGCTTTGCCGATTTTTATCCCTCGGAAATCAGCGGCGGCATGGCAAAACGTGCCGGTTTGGCGCGAGCCTTGGCGCTTGATCCTGAAATCTTGTATTGTGACGAACCTTCCGCCGGGCTTGACCCGATAAGCTCAAAACTGCTGGACGATTTGATTTTGGATTTGAATGAAAGTCTGGGGACGACGTTTGTTATCGTAACGCATGAACTGGCTTCAATTTTTGCCGTCGGGACAAATTCAATCTTTCTTGACGCGGAAACAAAGAGTATTCAGGCGCGTGGAAATCCGCGGGAATTGCTGCGCAACCCGCCGAATGACAAAATTTATAACTTTTTAACTCGTGGGAAGGAAAATCATGGCTAGAAAACCCAATACCCGCATGATAGGGATGTTTATGCTTCTCGGCATCATCAGCTTTATTGCCATTTTTGCGTCTTTTATCGGGCAGCGTTTTTCGGGAAACAAGGATGATATGCTGCTGATGTATTTTGAAGAATCAATCAAAGGGCTGAATGTCGGCTCGCCGGTGTTGTTCAAAGGCGTTGAAATCGGCAAAGTGGCAAAAATTGAACTGATTGCCGACACCAAGGATCTCAGTTTCAGCATTCCGGTCTTTGTCCGGCTGGGCGATTATCAGAGCGTCATCGCCAGAGACGGAAACTATAAAAGCAAACGGCGTCTGTTAGATGATTTGATTGATAAGGGGCTGCGCGCCCGGCTCATCAGCCAAAGCTACCTGACCGGACAGTTGGCGATAGAATTTGAAATGTTTCCGGGAACGCCGATTGAGATGAAAAACAAGGGAGAATTTGACGGTGTTCTGGAAATCCCGACAATTCTTTCGCCGATGGGAGAATTTTCAAAAGATTTGCAGAACCTCCCTGTAAGACAAACCCTGGATAAGATTAATGATGTTTTTGCCGAGCTGGAGCGTCAGATTCCGGTTGTCATGCCGCAGATAGCTAAAACCTTTGATAATGTTAACAAAGCCGTTGTCGATAATGCCAAAGTGTCAACCGCCGTTTTGGTAAACCTCAGTAAGGCTGCAGACGGAATTAACAGTGCCGCCAATTCCTTTGAAAATCTGGCCGATTATCTGGAACGGCATCCGGAAGCATTGCTGAGAGGTAAGGAGAAAGTAAAATGAAAAATTTATTAGCTTTATTGTTGGTTTTCTGTCTTTCCGGCTGTTTTAGCGGCAGTCCGAATGCAACGTTTTACAATTTGTCCCCGGCGGAAGTTTCGGGAATAAAAGCCGATCCCAAACCGCGTTTCAGCGTTGGCATTGAAAAAGTTGTCATGCCGGATTATTTGAAAAAGCCGCAGATTGTGACCAAAGACAAGGATAATTATGAACTGACTCAATCGGAATTTAACCGTTGGGGCGAAAGCCTGAGCGGCATGATGCAACGGACAATCGCGCTTGATATTGCGCAATATCTGCCGAATGCAACCGTTAAACCCAAAGGCTACATTACCGAAGAGTTTGATTATACGGTTTTGGTCGAAGTAACGGATTTCGGCGGAACTTTTGGCGACAAAGCCGTATTAAATGCCTGGTGGACCGTTTTTGACGTCAATGGCGACAGCATCCTGCGCAAAAATGCCAAACTTTCTGCGCCGTTGGGGCCGGGGTACAATGCTTTGGCCGCGCAGCAGAGTATTCTCTTAGGCGAATTGTCCGCGGATATATATAAGTCGCTGCTAAAATTAAAATAAGCAAAAACCCGAAGATTATGGTTAAATCTCCGGGTTTTCTTTTAGTTTTTATGAATTTGTTCTTGGGCATTTTTTAAGATTTCAGCAGAATCCCTGGGAAAAACCTCCAATAAAAATTCAGTTGGTAAAGCCTCTTTATGCTTATGAATAGCCTTGTACAGACTAATATTTTGTGAAAGCATCCCATGATGGAGTTCTTTCAGTTCTGAATATTCGTCTTTCCAAATAGAAAGCTCTTTCTTATAAACAAAAGCTGAGCGAAGAGCTACCAAGGTAACCACAACTAAAAAAACTAAAGCTAACTTTTTCATAATTATATTTTTTTTATGAGATGCAGGCCGATAAAACGATTAAACATCTCGGATTAATAATAAATATATCACTTATCATAATACGCTTTTTTGGCAATAACGTCAATATTAAAAAGCCAGCACCGGGCGAACATGGTAGAAGTCGCTATACTTAGTATTGCTGAAGTAGCTCCACGCACCACCAACATAACCCTTAGCGTAACTCCAAGCCCATACATAGGATGCAGAGTACTCGGTTGAAGACCAGTACCAGATGTCATCTGTTTCTCGTAATAATTCACCATTGACTTTGGATAAGGATGAATTAATCTTATCGTAATTATCCATCATTGATTGTGCGACACCAGCAGCAGGTAAACACCATTTTTCTTTAGTTGATGGGGCTGAATTTGGAGTATAGCTTGTGGCAATTAAAGTTGCAGGAAAAGTATAAGATAAAATCTTTGTATTCAGTATTTTTTGCGTATTATTACAGCTATCAAAGTCTTGTACTGCTTCAGAGAGTGTGTGATAATTATGTAAATTAGGAATGTCAGGCAGTCCAGTGGACCAATATGTTCTTCCCAAATCTTTCAATGCCAAAGCCTGTCCACAGCCATCATCACCAACATAAACGACCACGCCAATCGGTGTTTTGCCACTGACTTTATCTGAGGTACAAGTCCCGTCACTGTTAAGGATATCGGCGATTTTGCAGTTTTTGGCATAACCGGTACATTCTCCAAGCACAGCCTTTTCTTCGACTTTCGGACAAGCCCAGTATTCGCCAAACGGACATTTCAGACCGTTGTCGCATTTCTGAAGAAAAGTGTACCCAAGTTTCAGACAATCTGTTTCGGCGCACTGCGCGTTGGTTATTGAGGGGATTAAGGACAGTGTTGTCCCAAAAAGTAAAAATCTAAAGTTTATATTCATGTTGAAACATCCTTGCTTTTAATTAAAACAAAACCCGCTTCATGAAGAAGACGGGCGGATGTTAGCAACCGTAATAAATCCAAAACGGCTCAGCGCTTTCGTGCAAAGCCTTATAACGCTGACATCCGCCTCTAGCACATAGACAGATATCAGCATATACTTATTTAAAGTCGCAGTTATGCTTGACGACTAGATTTATTAAAGGGTTGCTACGCCCTCGGCGGCAAACTCTGCCGCTTAAGATTAAGGGTAACACAGGGGCATGGTTTTAGCAAGATGTTTTTAGCAAAGTCTTTAAAGTAAAAAATTGCCTAAACAAAGATAAGTCGATAATATTTTCCACTCTTGACAGGAAAATAATCGCATGATATATTTAACATGTAAACAATTAAACAATCATTTGAATGAAAGGCGCAAAAATGAGAAAAACTTATATGCTGGAAGATTTGGATTGTGCGAACTGTGCAGCAAAGCTTGAACGGGCAATCAGAGAAATAGAAGGTGTTGTCTTTGCCAGCGTTTCTTTTATGACCCAAAAACTGACTCTGGAAACGGAAGGCGTGGAACATGATGCGGTTTTGGATAAAGTTGAACAGACAATTCTGAAAGTTGAGCCGGAAGTAACACTGGTGCGTTAAGGAGAATAAACGTGAAAAAACAGAAGAAACAATTATACAAAATCATCGTGGCGGCAATTTTTTTTGGTGGTGCTTTTTTTGCGCCGAATGTTTGGCATCTGTCGGATGTCATATTTCTTCTGAGTTATCTTGTCGTTGGCCTTGATGTGATTAAGAAAGCCCTGCGCAATATCATCAACGGCCAGGTGTTTGATGAAAATTTTTTAATGACTTTGGCGACCTTCGGCGCGGTGGCGCTGGGAGAATATTCCGAGGCTGTCGGCGTTATGTTGTTTTATCAGATTGGTGAGCTGTTTCAGTCTTATGCCGTCAACAAATCGCGCCGTTCTGTGGCTGCTCTGATGAATATCCGCCCCGATTATGCTAATCTGAAAACAAAAGAAGGCTTAAAAACCGTCAGCCCGGACGAGGTGTCGCCCGGCGATGTTATTGTCATCCGCCCGGGAGAGCGTGTTCCGTTGGACGGAGAGATTGTCAAAGGGGATTCTCTGGTGGACACGTCAGCCATAACCGGTGAATCCGTTCCGCGTGAGCTTGGCGTCGGTTTGCCGATTGTCAGTGGTTGCGTTAATATTAACGGCCTGTTGGAAGTCCGCGTCAAAAGCGTTTATGCGGAATCAACCGTTTCCAAAATTTTGGACTTGGTTGAAAATTCAACGGTAAAAAAGGCCAAAGTCGAGCAGTTTATAACCAAATTTGCCCGTTATTACACGCCGGCGGTTGTCCTTCTGGCTGCCGCGCTGGCTGTTTTACCGCCCTTGCTGATAACCGGAGAAAACTTTGCGGATTGGGTTTATCGCGCTTTGACGTTTTTGGTTATTTCCTGCCCCTGCGCTTTGGTTATCTCCGTACCTTTAAGCTTTTTCGGCGGCATCGGTGCGGCGTCGCGGCAGGGGATTTTGGTTAAAGGCGGAAATTATCTGCAAGCGTTGTCTGAAGCTGAAATTGTGGTCTTTGATAAAACCGGAACCCTGACGAAAGGAAGCTTTTCCGTTGTTGACATCAATCCTGAAAAAATCAGCGCGGCGGAATTGTTGAAATATGCGGCTTATGCCGGTGTTCATTCAGGTCATCCGGTATCTCAGTCAATTCGCACGGCTTATAAGGGAGAAATCGATATATCCCAGGTTAATGCTTTTGAGGAAATTCCGGCACATGGTGTCAGCGCGGTTGTTGACGGGCGGCAGATATATGTCGGCAGCAGCCGTTTATTGAAAAAATATCAAATCAATTATCCTGAGGTAAATACCGTTGGTTCTGTAATTTATGTTGCTGTGGACGGTAAATTTGCCGGTTGGATACGTATTGCCGATGAAATCAAGTCGGATTCCAAAGCTGCTGTTGCCGATTTGAAAACCATGGGTGTCCGCCGGACGGTTATGTTAACCGGAGATACGCGCCGCGTCGGAGAAGCAGTTGCGGCGAAACTGGGCTTAGATGAAGTCTGTACGGAATTGCTTCCGGCAGGAAAAGTAGAGAAAGTTGAAGAATTGCTGCGCGGAAAGTCTGCTTCCGGAAAACTGATTTTTGTCGGCGATGGTTTGAATGATGCGCCGGTTCTGGCAAGAGCCGATATCGGGATTGCCATGGGCGGCATCGGCTCAGATGCAGCGGTAGAAGCAGCCGATATCGTAATTATGACGGATGAACCGTCAAAAATCGCTACGGCAATGCGGATTTCCAAAAAAACACTGACAATAGTCAAACAGAATATTGTTTTTGCGCTGGCCGTAAAATTTGCCGTTCTCGGTATGGGTGCCGCCGGAATGGCGACAATGTGGGAAGCCGTTTTTGCCGATGTTGGCGTTTCGGTAATCGCTATCTTGAATGCAATTAGAACGCTATATATTCGCCGTTAAGCATTCCATCTCAAAAACGTCGTCAATCATTTTATGAATTAGCCGGGCTGTTTGGGTCTCGGCTAATTTGTAATAGATTTCCTTGCCGGCCCGGCGGTTAACGATTAGTCCGGCCTGTCTCAGATTCCGCAGATGATGGGAAACGGCAGACGAACTCATGTCGATAGACAGGGAAATATTATTGACGCATTCTTCGCTGTGTGCCAGAAGCCAGAGAATACGCAGCCGAGTAGGGTCGCACAACTGCTGAAAAATCTCGGAAGCCTTATAAAAATCTTCTTCGCTCGGCATAGCCTGCAAAATCTTTTCCATATTTTGGTCATGATTATGAAGTTCTTTATGAAGACAGATTTTAATATTTTCAGTCATCTCTGCTTACCTGTTTGGAGTAAAGTTTAATTGTCTTAAAATATAAAATTTTTCAATCATTGTCAATGTAATGGTAAAAATGCGCTGTTTTAACAAATTATTTTTATATAAAATTTTCTCTTTTCAAAATAAAAAGATTGCAACGGCAAGCTCTCCGTGCTATCCTTTATTCTAAGCGGCAGAGTTTGCCGCCGAGGGCGTCGAAACCCTTTGTCATTGTAGTCGTCAAGCATAATTGCGACTTAAAATAAGGATATGCTGATATCTGCCTGAATATGTGCTAGGGGCGGATGTCAGCGTTATAAGGCTTTGCACGAAAGCGCTGAGCCGATTGCAATGACTCGGTTTCGAACATCCGTCCTCCTTTTAGGAGGATTTTTTGTTTTAACTTTCGAAACAAGGATGTTCAACATGAATATTAACTTTAAATTTTTACTTTTAGGGACAAGCCTGTCCTTAACTCCGACTTTAGTCCAAGCCCAGTGTGCGGTAACCGATTGTCAGCAACTGGGCTATACGTCATTAAAATCCTGTGACGGCGGCTTAAAATGTCCGTTCGGCGAATATTGGGCTTGCCCTAAAGTTGAAGAAAAAGCGATTCTCGGTCAATGCACCGGCTATGCCAAAAATTGCAAAGTCGGTGATATTTTAAACAGTGACGGTACTTGCACCACAGACAAAGAAACCGGAAAAGAGCCGCTGGGTGTCGTGATTGTTATTAAGGATAGCTGCGGCTGGGCAATGACAGCAAGCCCGATACAGAAAGGTATTCTATGGTCATCAAACAACACAATAACGGGTATTGGTACGACAATAGATTGGACAGTTGCTATTAAGGATTTTGATGCTTGTGCAAACACACAAAAGATTATACAATTAGGCAACAGTAGCCAGTATCCGGCAGCTTGGGCGGCGGTAAATTATACGCCAAACACAGTGCCAACAACAAAGGGGAAGTGGTGCTTGCCGGCACCGGGCATGCTGAATAGTCTGTACACTAATTTGAATGCCGTTAATAATACAATTTCTAAGCTTGGTGGCGCACAACTTACAAATGATAACGAACACATCTGGTCATCATCAGAATGGGATAAACAGAATGCGTGGTATTTTCGAACATTGGGTAATGCCAATTCTGGAGGTATATGGGGTGGAAGTAAAGCTAACGGTATGACCATTCGTCCGGTTTTGGCTTTTTAATTCAAACATTATGCCGGCCAGTAATTGAATTTTTATCAAAATATGAAAAAACCGCCCTCGGAGAGAGGGCGGTTTGTGTAAACCCCAATGGAGTGTGATTGGTCAGGGGTTATTGTGTGTTTCCACCATTCAGGAACTGCATTAAGGACTTCACATCGCTGAAATCTTTGGCTTTCGTATCGCCTGATGTCGGAATCGACTTATTGACTTCCTGATTGTGTTTAACCAGTTCATCCTTAGTCTGGTTGTTGGCATCGCTTACGGACTTGTCGGTAGACTTATTTTCGTCATAGAAAGTTTTGTCTTCCATTTCCGTAGTGCCTCCTTTGGCAAAGTCGTTCAGCATTTCGGTTGTGTCGCTGTAGTCTTTGACGCCGTTAGCCAGAACTCTTTCTGTCGGAGCCGGAGTAGAACGGGTTTCAGCTGCAGGAGCAGGAGGAGTCG
>JAUNPO010000223.1 GCA_030536665.1 Pseudomonadota bacterium | reverse complement strand
AACTTTGGGATTTGTCATAATAAGTTTTATACTTGCGGCGATTTTATCCCTGTCAACACCGCCTTTCAAATTAAGAAAACATGCTGTTTCCATGCCCATCTTTTGAGCTTGATTGATTGTACTTAGAGCGAGGCCGTCGCCATTGACGATAATACCTATGCCGCTTTCCAGCTCTTTATATTGAAAACCGTATTTTGCAGCCGTCAATTCTCTTTCTTCCGTTTCGGAGTCATCTGACATCTTTACAATATCCGGGTGCCTGTATAAAGCGTTGCCGTCAAAGATGATTTTGGCGTCAAGCGCCCAGACTTCCCCGTTCTTGCTGATGCCAATCGGATTAATCTCAAGCATGGTTGCGTCATAACTGTAAAATACTTTCAGCATTCTGTTCAAAAATGCTTTTAAACCGGTTGTATTAAGCTGGGTTTGCATAAAATCCGTAATTAGGGACAGCTGCTCATGTTTTATTTCCTTCTGCAGCCCCAGATTTATTTTTAATAATTTGTCAGGATGGTCGATAGCCAGTTTGACGATATCGTCATCATCTTTCTCTGTAACAGGCGCTATCAACAGGACAGTTGATGCTGCCACCCAGTCCACAACAAGCCCCAGATAAAATTTTTTCACGGTTTTTATAAATTCTTCAACATACACTCTGCTGACAAGTCGTCCCTTGGCGCCGGTTTGGTTTGTAACCAAAAGGTTTACCAACATTTCGTCGGCATGTTCATAAACCTCGTCCAAAGTTTTGGAAAGTCTGATTCCTCCCTTACGCCCGGCCCTCTTGTCTGAAAACTTCCCTACATCACGGGAACCGGCCTGAATTTGCGCTTTAACAACCCAGGGACCGAACTCTGATATCTTTTCTGCTGCACTTTTGGCTTCCGCGGGCGTATACGCCACCAAACCGTATGGAACGTTAATCCCGGCTTTCTTAAAAATCTTTTTTGCCTGATATTCGTGAATATTCATTCTGTCCCTTTAGTGCTTGTGCGGCATAATATTTAATCTTGTCTACCATTGAAAGCATACCGCTGCGCCGATTAGGCGTAATATGCTCCCTTAATCCCATTTTATCAAAAATTTCTTCAACATCAATATCTAAAATTTCTTGTGCAGACTTATCTTTAAATATTTCCAGAACGACGGCAATAATTCCGCGGACGATAATGGCATCGCTGTCGCCTTCAAAACTGATGCCGTTTTCACTATAATGAGGGATAATCCAAACCTGGGATTGGCAGCCGGGAACTTTCCATTCGTCTTTTTTTTGCTCATCGCTGAAACGGGGAAGCTGGCCGCCAAGTTCTATAAGATATTTATAGCGGTCTTCCCAGCCATCCAAAAATGAAAAATCGTCAATTAAGCTTTCAATACTCATCTGCCGTATCCTTTGCTAAATCATTTCCAACATCATTCTGGCATCATCACTCAGCCTTTCGAGTGTCCATGCCGGTTCCCAGACGACTTCGACCTCCACTTTCCCGACCCCGGGAACTCCGGCAGTTGCATCGGCAACCTGTTGCGGTAAAATTCCGGCAACGGGGCAGCCGGGAGCAGTCAGGGACATATCTATATGCAAATTGCCGCAGTCTTCTTGATTT
>JAUNPO010000053.1 GCA_030536665.1 Pseudomonadota bacterium | reverse complement strand
GGTGAAAACCTCATCCTGCTTGTAATTTTATTTGCCGTTAGCAGTCAGTAGCGGCCGCATAAAATCACGGCGCATTATAAGGTTTTCGCCGGTGCTGAATGTGACTGTAAGGGGATATTTTAGGTCTTTGCTCCACTCTCCTTTGTCATTTTTTTCTCCAATACATAAAATTAATGATTGATTAGTATCAAAAACTTTGTTATAATAATCAAAAAACAAAGGAGCTTGATGATGAAAATCAATTTTTTACTCATAGGGACGAGTCTGTCCTTAATTCCAACCTTAACAAATGCGCAATGTGTCGCCACAATCGACTGTGCAACCTTGGGATATACTGAAACTTCCTGTCCGGACGGCAAAGGCTTAAAATGTCCGTTCGGTAATACCTTTGCCTGCCCGGCTTCAGAAGAAAGTGTCTGTAATAAATACGGCTTTAAATATGACTGTTCTGGCAATGCTTCTGGTATTGGACAAGCCTGCAACAACAAATACGCCTCCTGTTCTTGTGCTTCCGGCTATGAATGGAAGAACGGCAAATGCGAAGCCATTGTTTTGGGAACTTGTACAGGAAAGGCGAAAAACTGCAAAGTGGGACAAATTTTAAACGCCGACGGCAGTTGTTCGGATTATCGTGTTGACGGCGTTGAGCCGGTAGGCGTTGTCGTTTATATCGGCGGTGATAACTGCGGTCAGGCTTGGGCTTTAGAGAGTTTGGGAGCAATAGCGTGGTCAACGGAGTATGTCGATATTCCGAACCTGGCAAATTACAGCAGTAAACCTATCAATGACTTCAACAGTTGCAAGAACACACAAACAGCCTTGAATTACAGTACTAAAGAATATGGCGAGAGCGCCTCAAAATATTACCCGGCATTTTGGAAAGCATATAATTATGCACCGAATTCCGCACCGTCAACAAAAGGCAAATGGTGTCTGCCTGCAGGCGGTATTTTGGAGAGTATTTATAAGAATAGAGTGGCAATAGATCGGAGTCTAACCAGGATTAGCAAGGAGAACATCGGTAACAAAGATCTGTGGTCATCATCCGAGATTGCACGTGACTTCGCGTGGCGCTGGGAAGCAGACTCTGATGATTTCGGTCTATACCAAACTAACTATAAGAACAATGGCTACGTTGTTCGGCCGGTGATTGAATTTTAATTTCAGCAACAACAAAGGAACTGATTTCTCAGTTCCTTTGTAATTTTTTATATTTTATTTCTTGCCCGGGGCGTCAAACATTTGTTTAATGCCGTCAATGGAGCTTAAAATACCGGTTGCTTCATAAGGCATATAGACAATTTTGTTGTTTTCGCCTTCAGTGATGCTCTTCAGCGTTTCCAAATATTTCATGGCAATGAGATATTTGTCCGGCTGGCCGTTTTTGGCAATGGCTTCCGTTACCTGGCGAATCGCCTCGGCTTCGGCTTCCGCCGTTTTAACACGGGCTTCGGCAGCACCTTCCGCCTGCAGAATTGAAGACTGTTTAATACCCTCGGCTTTGTTGATTTCAGCTTCTTTCTGACCTTCGGCTTTCAAAATTGCCGATTTTTTCAAACCTTCCGCTTCCAGAATGGCGGCACGGCGTTCACGTTCAGCTTTCATCTGCTTTTCCATGGCCTGCTGAATGTCTGCCGGCGGAATAATGTCCTGCAACTCGACACGATTGACCTTTACGCCCCATTTATTGGTCGCATCATCCAAAATCGCGCGAAGCTCATGGTTGATTTTATCACGGGAAACCAGCGTTTCATCCAAATCAATCGCACCGACAAGGTTACGCAAAGTTGTTTGCGTCAGTTTTTCAATGGCTTCCGGCAGGTTTTGAATTTCATAAACCGCGCTTTTGGCATTTACAATCTGAAAATACAAGAGCGCATTGATGCTGATGGTCACATTATCCTTGGTAATAACATTCTGGCGCGGAAAATCGTATACGGCTTCGCGCATATCAATTTTGGTGCGTTCGCGGATATAGGCATAGGTTTCGCCGTTCGGAAGGCGGGAGGTCATTTTCCAGGCCATGCGGCGCGGCGATTCAAAAAACGGAAAAATGAAGTTCAACCCCGGGGACAATTCGCGCTCAAACTTACCCAGGCGTTCGACAATGACCGCCTCTGCCTGCTGGACAATGATAAGCCCTTTCAGGAAATATACCGCAACCGCGGCAATGATAATCCATTCCAAGTACATTTTATTTTTCCTTTCTTACATACATGATTAAATTGTCGTTTTTCTCAATGATAACCGTTGCGCCTTTGGCTATTTCGCTTTTATCAAGGCTGCGGGCATTCCAGCGTTCATCAAAAATAGAGATAACGCCGTTATCCGCATCAACTTTTTCCAAGACTTTTGCCTGACGGCCGATATAGCGGCCAATGCCGGTTTCTGTTCCTTTTCCGGACGCTTTTCTGACCAAAACCGGCCGGAGCAGCAGCAAAAACACACAGGAAAAGACAACCCAGCTGACCGTCAGCGTCATATAATCCGCCGTATAAAGCGATACGACCGCCGTTCCGAAACAGGCCAAAGCCAGATTGAGGCAAAACATTGTCGGCGTCATGATTTCAACAACAACCAAAACAACACCGGCGACACACAAAAGCTGCCAGAGCGGCATTCCCATATATTCCATATTTCCTCCTCGTCAAATATTATGTAACTATAATAACAACTAATCTTAAGATTGAAATAAAAATAAAATTTAATCCACTAATTTTATTTCAACCCAAACAGATGACGCGCGCCCCATATTGTCGACAGCCTTAATTTCGACATTTCCCAGCGGCGGCGAAACTTCCAGCGTTTCACCGGCCTTTGTCTGACCGGCAAGGCGGTTGTTGACGAACCAGTAGGCATATTCGGCATCAGCGTCCAAAGAAGCTTTCAAAACGATTTTTTCATTTTCGAGATTGGCTGAACGCAGCAGGAAACGGCTGCCGGCGACAGGCATGACAATTTCCGGCGCCCGGCCCTGATTATAGGTTTCAACTTCAGAACAATCTTCTTTAAATGCGGGCGGACGGCTGATGCTTATTCCGGCCTCGGCATAAGCGCGCAATACGTCTGACGGCCAGAAATTATAACTTTTCATCACCGTAGACGGCGGCGTATGCCGGCAGGCACGCAGTCCGGTTTCAACATCTATCGGGATTTGGCGGGAAATATTTGACAATTTTATATCCGACACGCCGGGAATAAAATATGAAACAACTTTGTTCTTACAGCCAACCGCGGCAAGATCGCCGGTATCGCGGCAAATGCTTACCTTGGCGAGCTTTAAGCCGGGAGAAGGTTCTAAACGCGGCGGAATGTTATTTTCCCGGGCCAGACGGCGCACCAGCCTGAAAAAAAGCGGCGCGGCAATATCCCGGCCGACAAAAGCGTTGTTCGGCGTGCCGTCAAAATTGCCAATCCAGACAACCACGACATACGGTCCGACAACGCCGGCGCTCCAAGCATCTTTATAGCCGTAAGAGGTTCCGGTTTTCCATGCAACGGGATAAGCGGTTTTGGAGGCGGAAAAGTGTGTTCGGCTGTCATCAACCGCCATATTTTTAGACAGCATATTCAACGTAAGAAATGCGGCTTCCGGTGACAGCAGGCGTTTTTCTTCGCCCTGCTCTCCATCAATAAAGCGTAATGGCTTAAATTTCCCCTGATTGTACAGCATGGCATACATTGCCGCCAAATTGCGCATAGAAACCTCCGTACCGCCCAGCGCCATGGCCAGCCCATAAAACTCAACCGTCCGCAAACCGGAAACGCCGCTTTCTTGCAGCAAATTATAAAAATTGTTCTCCCCGACACGCAGCAACAACTCAACTGCCGGAATATTACGGCTGTAAACCAGCGCCTGTGTGGCATTTACCAAGCCGTAAAAAGAACGGTCAAAATTTTCCGGCGTATAGACGCCATAATTTTTAGGAACATCTTTCAGCATTGTCATCGGATGAATAATTCCCTGCTGCAATGCCAAAGCATATATGAACGGCTTCAAAACCGACCCGGGAGAACGCAGCGCCCCTGCCCCGTCAACCTGTCCGCGGATGGCATCGTCCCAAAAATTTTGCGACCCGACATAAGCCAGAACATCCATTGTCCGGGCGTCCACAATCAGCGCCGCCGCGTTATAAACGCCCTGCCGCCTGTGTTCCCGCACATAGTTATGCAAAATTTCTTCAGCCATATGCTGATAATTCAAATCCAAAACCGTTTTTATCTCTCCACTGTTTTTTTCCAGCACACTGCGGGTAAAATGCGGCGCTTCTCGGGGCAGGTAAATTCCGGACGACAGAGGCAGGCTTAAATACGAATTTTCCGGATGGACGTACGTTTCCTGCCAAATTTTTTTTAACCTTGCCGAAGCGGCGGCAGCATTTTGTCGTCCGTTTGCGGTCAGCAGCGCCCGTTTTCCCGGGTTTTGCGGAATGACCGTCAGCGCCATAATCTGCGGCAGGCGCAAAGCGTCAGCCCTGCGGTTAAAATAAATCAGAGAGGCGGCGCCTATCCCCTCAATATTTCCTCCATAAGGCGCAAGATTAAAATAGGCTTCAAGAATTTCATCCTTGCTATAAAACATTTCAATCTGCAGAGCCCGCAAAATTTGCATTATTTTTCCGGAAACTTTTGAGGAATCAATGTTATAAATGATACGCGCCAGCTGCATGGTAATTGTGGAAGCCCCTTGCCGGCGTCCGCCGCCGGCCATTTCCGCAACGGCGCGGAGAATGCTCAGCGGATTAACGCCGGGGTGATAATAAAAGCTGCGGTCTTCATATAACAACAATGCCTGAACAGCCGCGCGGGAAATTTTCTCAAACGGCACAAAAAGGCGGTATTTGTCATCCATGGACAAAGACAATTTCAACAGACGGTCCTGCCGGTCATAAACTGCGGAAGAAAAGCTGTATTTTTCATACAAAACCGGCTTGGGAACAAGCCAGAAGAGCAATAGCCCAAAGAGAACGCCGCCCAGCACAAAACGGAACAGCCTGTGCCGGAACAGCGTTTTCAATATGCCGCAGCGCTTATTCACCGCTCTTTATCATCCCGGATGCCGAATTGGCGCGAACCAACGGCAGGTACATCGCCGAGGCATAAACCGGCGGCAGAACAAAATTCCCTTCGGCAATGACTTTGACACGATAAGAAATTTCATGCGCTTTTCTGCCGGCTGTGACATAAGCGATGACCCGATCCTCCCTGATTTCCGAAGAATCCGTGTTCCAATCCGTTTCAAGAGAATTGTTGACAACTTCGAAACAACCGGGCAGCAAGTCAACCAGCGCCACATCCGAAACGGCCTCCCGGCGCAAACCGCGGTAGGTGATTTTAACAGTCAGTTCATCACCCAGCCCGGCTTTTGATACTTCATTGCCGTCTTTGTCATAAACTTTTTTGGAAACTTCTATTCCCTCAGCAAAAGACGCTGTTTTATCCAGCCGCCGGAAGCCCTGCTGAGCCACAACATAATAAAACGGCTTTGCAGAAGTGACTTTTAAGTTCTTGGTTGAGGCGTTAAAATCAACCGTCGGGAAAGGCGTATACTGCGGCTGGCGTCCGGAAAAATGTATATTTTTATCGTCTTCTTCATTACTGAAAGCGTTCAGCGCCAAAACGGCATAGGCAGACGAAATCGTATTAAACGCGCCGCTGTTCAGCGGTTTCAACAGCGTTTTGATATTTTCTTCTCGCAACGCCCCAAAATCATCCGGAAAATAAGAAGCCATCAGATAAACGTTGGCGGCGTCATCGGCGATATCGCCGCTTGCGCCATACTTGTATTGCCCGACCAGGCTGCGCGCTTTGGCGTTATCCTGAAGCAAGGCATATCCTGCGGCCATAAAAGAAGCGTTCAGACTTTCTTTCCAGTTTTTGGCATAATTATCCTTATAATATTCTTCCAAATTCAGCAGATAGTTGGTCGTTACCCGCCCGCTTAAGGTCAGGACATAGGCGGCATAGGCAGGAACAATATCGTTTATGCCGTCCGGCGTGCGCCCGGCCTGTTCTTCACAATAAACCAGAGCTTTTTGCAGCATGTTTTCCGGCACATTAAAATTATGTTTCCGGGCTTTTACCAGGAAATGCGCCGCATAAACGGAGTCAAACGGATCCGCTGCAACACCGGATACATTCCAAGCCGTAAAGCCGCCGTTTATCGTCTGGCGTTCGCGCAATTTCAGCATGGCATCATCAAACAAAGCGTAAATATCCATATTTTTTACCAACTCAGGAGATTTGAAAAAGACCTCCATTGCCGGGAAAACTTTACTTATCGTCTGTTCGGTACAAATATGCGGGTATTTGTTCAGGTATTTTAACAGCCCCGAAGCCAAAACCAACGGCGAAACGGAGGCAGACACCTGCTGAACGCGGTATTCATCATAAAGCGTTTCAATCCCGGAAAGCTTATATTCAGAACGTTCAAACCCCATGGCAAAACGACTGTCGTACGGTGTGGACGGACGCAGACTCAACGTATAAGGCATCCGCGCTTTTTTGGTATTGTCTTTGACGCTTTCCGCCATGAAGACAAGTTCTTTGGCTCCCAGTTTAGGCAGGGCTTTCAAGCGGAATTTCAGCATAGCCTCGCCTTTTTCGGACAATTTCACGGTCTGAACTTTATTGCCGGCAACTTCAAAACCGTCGCCGGGATTGAGAGATACCCGAACCTCATAATCATTGCCGGAATTTTCAACCAGATTGCCGACACTCAAACCGACGACAAACTCATCCCCGGGAGAAACATTTAACGGTCCGGACGGTACCAACGCAAAATCGCCGCGGCTCAAAACCGAGCGGGAAGCACTGCCGAAGCGGCTTTCTGAAACGGCCACGGCCATAACTTTAATTTCGCCGTTAAAGTTTTCCGGGACTTTATAAACATAAGTTCCGCCCTCTTCGTCACTATCTAAAATTCCGCTCCAAAAAGCAACCGGCTTGTCGGTTTTGCGGGCAAACGGATTAAGATTTTTTTCCAATGCCGCCTCCGCATAGCTGTCATCGCCACCGCTGGAAGAAAGCATTCTCAGGATACGAATATCAGGCATAATCAAATCCATAATCTGCGACGTTACGACGCGGAGCGCTTTTTTCTTCAAGAACTCATTCAGCGGATTGGGCGGCGTATAACCGGCAACCTGCAATATCCCCTGATTGACGCCGTAAACAATAATTTTGGCCTTATCCGACGTTTTGTAAGCAACCGTCAAATCATCCCCCGGTTTGACGGTTTCAGGAACATTCAAATCAACGTCAATCCGGCGGTCAGACTTGTTAATCGAGAACGGTGCCGCCGCATAACTCAAAGACGGCATATAGATTTCCGGCGAATTGACATCCCGGAAAAAGGCGACGTTGATATAGGCATTTCCTTCGACACTGCCTGGCAGCTCTATTTTTTCAACAACGGACGTGGTTTCTGCCCTGAACCATTTATAAGCATAAACGCCGTCACGCTCAATGGTAATCAGGCCATAACCGATATAGGGTGCGGTTATCTGCATCTCAATATCATCACCGTGACGGTATTCCTCATGGTTGAGCTTCAGGCCGAGGCTGGCGTCTTTATCGACGGCATGGCTCAGATTGGCGGAACCGGCGACATCATACGCCACTTTCGCCAAAAGACGCCCGTCATTGTCCTCAACCGTCAAAATAAATTCGCCCGGTTCATCCGTTTTCAGAGTTTCTTTGCCGCCTGTGGCCGCAATCTGCCACGGCTGCTTGGAAATAACCTGTTCTTTCGGCACCATTTGATAACGATAGGTTCCGTTGGGCATTTCGACCAGGCTGGAAACATAACGGCGGCGGGACAGACTTATAAACAAGCCGTCTTTGGCAATTTGCCGCAGCGTATTATCAACGGCAATGAATTGGATTTCCCGGGCGGAATTCCGGGCGATATAAGACAAATCGCCGTCAGCCTTCCAGCCTACGAGATATTCATTCGGCGAAACCAAAGCCCCGAGAGAGGCGCTCACGCCCCGCCCGCTGCCCAGCTCAAAACCTTCAATCGCCAGGCTGAGGCGATAAGTGCCTTGCTCAAACTGTGACAAATCTACGGCGAGGGTTCCCTTTCCGGCAGTATCCGTTTTAAGCGGGGACAGACTGCCGCGGTAAGAACGCGGCGCTTTGTCGGCATTACGCAGCGGATCACGGAACAAATAGCCGGCATATTGCTTAAAGTGAAAATCCGCCGGCGTCAGGCTGTAATCGGCTTTTATTTCATGCGCTGCTGCCGGATTGCCGTAGAGATTATACAAGACAACGGAAGCCTTGAGGTCTTTGGCGGCATACCACCCCGTTCCGGCATAGTTTTCCCAATCAACTTTAAGCCTTAAGTTATCCGGCTGAAATTCTTCAACTTTGAAATCTGCGGCCGAAACAAAACGGCGGCTGTTTTTGTCGTTTACATATAACAGCAGGGTATATAATCCGGTTTTGGCCGTCTGGCGCAACTCCAGAGAATATTCCATAAAACCGGCGGCATCCGCCCATATATTCCGCGCGGCAACAATATCCCCGGCCGGATTTCTGACTTCAACAGCAAAAGGCAGTTTTTTCGGCACATTCAAATCGTTTTGACGGACGATAATGCCAAAATGCGCGTTTTCTCCGGGGCGGTAAATGCCACGGTCGCTGAAAATATAGCCTTTCAACGCATTTTCATCCTGCCCGTAATCATATTCGCCGCCAATGTCAAAGCGTGACATATCCATCCGGCGATCGCTTCGGGAAATCGGCAGAAAAGAAACGTCATTACCGTTTGTCACTTTATAGACAACGGCTTCCCGGTCTTTTTTGAAGCCCGAAAAATCAGGAACAGAAGCTTTTCCTTCGGCATTGGTTTTTACGCTTATGACCGGCAGGCCGTTTTTTCCCAGCACGTCAATGACAGCGCCGGAAACAGGCTTGCCTTCGGAAATGTCGGAAATAAAAATATCATGGGTTTGATTGAGGTTGTCTTTAACGACAATTCCCAAATCCGTAATCACAATCAGGCGGCTGTCCTCGCTGCTGTAATGGTTATCATCGGCATAACCGCGGACTTTGACCAGAAACACGCCTTTTTTATCTTTGAAATATTCATTCAGGTTCAGCGACGAATAATTTGCCTCCGCCGGGTGTTCCGCATTTATGTTCAGTTTTTTCTCAAATATTTCTGAAATATTGTCTTCCGTAAAATTATAGTTACGGAAATAGGGATGGGCAAAATCTCCCGATGTCTGCGTTACCAAATGGTTGAGGCTGGCAGAATCGATACGGGCGACAGATATTCTTAACTCTTTTACGCCTCGTGACAAAAAAGCCACTTCCCGGCTGCCATTCAAGGGCAGAACCGCGCCGTCAAAAGCAATCCGGGCTTCTTGCGGATAAGGCACAATATCCGTCGTTTCAACAATATCCTCTCCGAGGCGAAATCCCTCAACAGAACGCAGGCCTTTGCCGATGACGGTAATCAGACAGCCTTTTTGATAATCGGCATCATACTTAAACATGTGGTTTTTGAGATTGTCTTCATTTACAGAAACTTCGGACAGCGCAAGCCGCCGCATATTGTCATAAAATCCGGCGCCGTTTTTCCTATTCTCCGCGATTTTCTTTCTAACCAGCCGGCAGGAATCCTCAGAAAAATATAATTTAAGATTTTCGGCAAGGCCTGATGAATTGACGACCGTACTGAAATTAACAAACAAAATCTGTTCGGGATTGCCGTTGTTTTGCTCATTACGGACAATCGCGGAGGAAACAGATTTTACTTTGAAAAAAGTCGAACTGCTGGGAATTTTTACCGTAGCGGTCAATTTGCCGTCAAACGTTTTTTTGTTATAGGCATTTTCCGCGCCGGCCACGGTTATTTTGGCAAAATCTTCTTCAGACTTTATTTTCAGCGGCGCAGACACAACATGCAGAACCATATTCTGATCTGTCAGTTTATAGGTGAAATCATAATTTTCACCGCCGGCGGTTTTTACCGATATTTTATCCTTTATATTCTGCGGATTCAACGGATAATTAAAACGAAAGGAGGCCGCAGCCGATTTATTTTTGATATTCTGTGGATCTTCATAAAAATCACTGTCAACAACCCGCCCCGAAAACGACGGCGCCGAAAAAGAAAATTCATTATCTTCGAGTTCAACCTGAGGGTTGAGAATTTCGTCCGATAAAACAACCTTATATTCGGTATTGGGAATCCAATCGGTTTCAGGTGTAAAACGTAAACGGGAATCGCCTTCCCAAATCCATTGGCCGCGAATAGACGGGGTAATTGCAATTCCGCTTTCCAACGGCTGATACAGCCTGTCAATCCGGGCCAGCGGCGCCGTAAAAGTAACGCGAAGCGGAGACGGATGAATTTTATCTCCGCTGACGGAAGAATCTGACGGCGCTTCAATACTGCCTATGGCGGCAATCAGGCTGTCATTGCCGGACAACCGATAGCTTCCGGCGAAAAAATACCACAATCCTGCCGCTGCGCAAATCAGCGCAATAACAGCCGCTGACACGATTAACGCAGTTTTTTTGCCGAAAAATTTTGTTGCCATTATTTTCTCCCCCTTCAAGAATCTGCAGATATTGAAAATAATAGCAACTGTATGTTAATTGGCAAGACAATTAATCTTCGGCATATTTATCTGCGTTAAACGTTTTAATCAGGCTCTCCACCACTGCGTTAATACGCGGCATATCCATCGTTGTTTTATGTACGGAAAGATAGACAGGCAAGGCAAACTTAAAATGAACATTTTTAAGGCGCTGAAGTTTTTCATTGCCATAATATACCGGGCAGACTCCGATACCAATCCCTTTTTCCACTGTGTGCCGAAAAGAGTAAAGAGAATCCGAAACCAATGCCAGTTTATTCGCTTTCAGCATTTTTTCAGTCCAGCCCGGTATATATATGACATGACTGCTTTTGTCACAAATACGATGGTTGGCAAAGAGATCTTCCATATTTTCAGGTTCTCCGTATTTCCTGATATATTCGGCCGAGGCAAAGACTCCGCAATAAATATTTTTGACTTTCAGCACTAAAGAATCAGACGCGGACGGCGGCTCATAGGAAAGACAAATGTCATACTCTGCATTTTCCTTATTAGCCATTTTGTCACCGACCGACATTGACAAACGTATTTCGGGATATTCTTCTAAAATACCAAAAAAATTATGACAATACAAGTAATCGGCAGCGACATCGGTCAGCAAAATACGCACTTCGCCCCGCGGGTGGATAATGTCATCCGCGTAATTATTAACATGGCGGATGACATTTACCAATTCGACGGCACTTGCCAACAATCGCTGCCCTTCCGGCGTCAGAGTTGTTCCCCGACCGTTGCTGCTTAACAACCTTACTTTAAATTCATCTTCCAAATCCGTAATATATTTATTCACCGTATCAACCGATACATTCAGAATATCCGCAACTTCACGCTTACTGCCTTTCTTGGACAAGGCATAAAGATACATCAACCCTTCCAGCTTTAGAACGTCTTTTTTATTAATCATGCTGATGCTCCTAATTGTAT
>JAUNPO010000222.1:988-1640 GCA_030536665.1 Pseudomonadota bacterium | reverse complement strand
GGAGAACGTCATAAGCAATAATCTTGACGACTTCAATGTCAGACGGCGTAAATAACGGAACGGCGGTAATGTTGTCAACACCGGCTCTTTTAATGCGGGCGACGGGAATATCGGGCGGGAGGCCGCCGCCGATACCGGATGTAACCAGCAGGTCGCCTTTGTGCAGTTCGGCCAGAAGCGGGGTAAATATCAGAGAAAGCTCTCTGCCGTTATTGCCGGCGAGAATGCCGCGGTCGCGGCTTTTTTGCGAAACGACCGGAATTTTGGAGTTGATGTCGGTGATAAGCGTAACGCGCGCATAGCGCCCGCTGACAATATCAATACGCCCGATGAGGCCGGCTGCGTTGACGACGGCATAGCCGCTTTTGATGTAGGGATAAGCGTTGCCGAGATAGATTATCAGCGAATTGGCAAAGGCGTTGCCGTTTTCGGCGATGACGCGGGCGGTGTAACTCCGGGTATTGGGAACATCAATATGGTGCAGGAGCTTTTTTAAGATGGCGTTTTCCGCCTGCAGGGCTTTCATACGGTCTTTTAAAAGGAAGAGTTCGCCGTTTTCTTCTCTCAGGCGTTCATTTTCTTCATAAACGCTGATGATTTCGGCGGTTTTTTTATAAGCGTAGCTTAGACCTTCGGCGGGGAGGACGGCAGT
>JAUNPO010000222.1:0-978 GCA_030536665.1 Pseudomonadota bacterium | reverse complement strand
GAAAAAAACGCCTTTGGAAACGCCGGAAATCAGGCCTAAGTCGATTTTGTGTACCAAAATCAAGAGCAGGGCTATAACAAACAGCCCTGCTACCATAAAGCTTTTGAGTACCCGTAAAACATAGTTCTCTTTTAAGAACAGCACTTTTTGGCGTTTCATGTCTAATCCTCAAAGTTGCGGCGCGAGTTATAGGTGCAACAATCGGCTACGGTATTTTAGCAGCAGGCGCCACTGTTGCGGTGGTACCGTATGCGGCATACTGACGGCGCCCCTGTGCAGGCAGCGGCGGCAATGCTGCGGAAAGCGCCGCGCTTATTCGCAGGGCTGCCAGCACATTATTCGTAGAGGACGCCGCGAAATTCTTCAAAGTTGTCGAGAGCTTTTCCCGTACCTCTGACGACGCAGGTCAGCGGGTCTTCCGCCAGCGAAACGGGGAGCCCGGTTGCGTTACGGATGACCGTGTCCAAATTGGCCAAGATAGAGCCGCCTCCGGTCATCATAATTCCTTTGTCGACAATGTCTGCTGCCAGTTCCGGCGCTGTGTTTTCAAGCGCGATTTTAACCGCCTCGACAATCGCCATAACCGGTTCGGCCAGGCTTTCGGCAATTTGGCGTTCGGTAATGACAATTTCCTTCGGAACGCCGTTGACGAGGTCGCGGCCTTTGATTTCCATGGTTTTGCCATCGCCTTTGGCAGGAACGCAGGCGGAGCCGATTTCCTTTTTGATGCGCTCGGCACTGCCTTCACCGACCAGCAGGTTCAGGTTACGGCGAATGTAAGAGATAATGGCACTGTCCATCTTGTCACCGCCGACGCGAACGGAACGCGAGTATACGATGCCGCCCAGCGAAAGCACGGCAACTTCGGTCGTACCGCCACCGATATCAACCACCATGGAGCCGGTCGGGTCGTTGACTGGCAGCCCCGCACCGATTGCGGCAGCCATAGGTTCTTCGATAAGAACAACGGGAGGCTTT
>JAUNPO010000052.1 GCA_030536665.1 Pseudomonadota bacterium | reverse complement strand
CGGGTTTTTGCAAATAACTCATAACTTCATTGTTGAAGAATTGCGGGAGAGAACTGTCAGTAACAGCTTTTCCCGTACAAAGCATTTCCTGATTCATAATTATGTATAATTTATAGATTAATAAAATAATATTTTCACTGATATCTAACATAGCTTATTATAAAATTTTGTCAATAATTAATGTTTTAATATTGACAAAATTTTGTTGCTGTGTCATATATAACCACATCTAAGTATTATTTTACATTTTTTATTAATTTAAATTTTTATTATTTATGGAAACAAAATTTTTTCCCATGGAGTACGGTGTTACCGTAACAGTTATCGCAGTTGTTGCTTTTGTAGCAATCGGGGTTTTGAGCTATTTGTTCTGGAAAAAGATGAAACAGGCAGCTCTTGAAAAAGCCGCGTTGAATCAGGAACTGGCCAACGCTAAAAATGACATCAAAAACAATGAAGATGCCATCCGCCAAACCAAGGATGAATTAAATTCTTCTCAAGAGAATTTTAGAGCTTCCATGAAGGCTAATCTGACTGTTCGGCACGATGTCTTCCTCCATCAAATGGTGATTCAGTTGGAACAGATGACCAAAGAAAACGAGAATGGCAAAAAACATGGTTTTCTTGACGAAAATGAAGTTGTCATAAAAAATTCCAAGTTGGAAACCATTCGTGAGTTAATCAAAAGTGCAACCTCTAAAATCTGAATACCATGAAAACAAAGTTAACAACACCGGTTATTTACCTGATTATTGCCGTCCTGATTTTTGTATTTTTAACCAGTTGGGCAAAGTGGATTATTTTAGGGCTGCTGATTATCGCCGCAGTCGTGTACTTTGGTGAAGACAAATGTCTGGAAGTCGTTCGCGGAATTTTCAGACGCGGCAAACAAGCTGTTGAAGACATTCCCAGCAAAAATGTGGATGAAGAGCTGACGGTGCGTGATGTTGTCTGTAATTCGATTGAAGGCGGAAAATTCCAGCTGGAAGTCGTAACCGAAAAAGGGTTAATGAAACTTCGCCCGCAGCCGTTTAATGTAATCCCTGAAGTTTTGCAAAAAGGCAAAAAAATCAGACACAGGGTAATTTATACCATGGATAAGCTGATTAAGGTGCAGAAAGAAGAAACGATCAGTGCGGTCGGTAACGACGGTGAAGAGCGCATCTTCTATGTGAAAAATTAAGCAAGAAAAAACCGTGATTTTAACAATCACGGTTTTTTCATTTAAACAATTATAAATTTGAATTAAAAGTTAATAACCGGCCTGACAGATTCATAACCATTTTTAATGCGGGTATATAAGCCGTCATTCTGTATACACCATGCAAGTGTCGTATCATATTCTGATGAAGACCAAATATCTAGTTTTTCTGAAATTTTTTCGCCTCCGATACTTTCTAACGTACTGTTTATCATACTCATATGTTTAATCATATTGTTTAAAATTCCGGCAGCAGGCAGACACCATGCACCGGAAGGAGAATAAGTTACAGCCGCCCAAGCTGCCGGATAAGAAAAGCTGTTGCCGCTTTGAATTATTTTTTGAGTATTTTCGCAGCTATTATAATCAGTCATAGCACTTATGCGAGAATCATAGTTTGATAGAGATGAGATATCATCATATGTCTGAGCCCAAAAATAAAGACCTAAATTTTTCAAAGCCAGAGCCTGTCCACAATTATCTTTACCAATGTAAACAACAACACCTATTGGCTCTTTGCCTGCTTCTTTATTTGTCGTACAAGTACCATCATTGTTGAGAATATCACCGATTTTGCAGTTTTTGGCATAGCCGTTACATTGACCGAGAATAGCATTTTTAGTCTGGCATTTACCGTCTTTCCATTCATAACCGGAAGCACAATTACATGATTTATATTTGTCACCGCATTTGTCAGTTCCCGGCTGCTCATTGGCTCCGTTACAGGTATATTGATAAGAAGCATCGCAGGGACAAGCCCAATATTCGCCGAATGGGCATTTCAAACCATTGTCGCATTTTTCAAGTTTTGTATATCCAAGTTTCAGACAATCTGTTTCAGCGCATTGTGCTAAAGACAGGTTAGGTATTAAGGACAAATTTATTCCTAAAAATAAAAATTTAACATTCATATTGAACATCCTTGTTTTAGGGTTCACACAAAAAATCCTCCTAAAAGGAGGACGGATGTTCGAAACCACATACATGTAAATGGCTCAGCGCTTTCGTGCAAAGCCTTATAACGCCGACATCCGTCCCCTAGCACATATCTGGACAGATATCAGCATATTCTTATTTTAAGTCGCTATGCTTAAACGACTACATGTATTAAAGGGTTTCGACGCCCTCAGCGGCAAACCCTGCCGCTTAACTCAAAGTGTAGCATGAGAGTTTTGATGGGGCAATAGTTTTATTAAATAGAATTTAAACAATTTTTATATATTTTTTTTCTTTTGTAAAAAATTCCCCTTCTTTTTTATATAAAAAGAGGGGGGGATTTTTATTTTTCTTGAGCCAGTTTATCAAGAAAACAGGTTTGAATTTCCGCAATCTTCTTAACGGAATCTACCTCGACAAATTCATCTTTGGCGTGCATTCCGCCACCGGTGCCGGAATGCATGATGACAATGGAACCGCGCACGGCAAATGCTCGAGAATCCGTTGCGCCGCCGATATGCTCAAATTCCGTTTTCTGTCCGAGAATATCCTCGGCAAATTTTTTATAGTCAAGGATATAAGGGTTGTTCTCATCCATAACGACCGGCGTGCTTTCCGAAACGATTTTATAGCTGACGCCGTTCTCCATGCAGCTGTCCAGATTCTTTTTTAATTCGTCAACCGAAGATGTTTCGGTAAGACGAAAGTCCAACAGGGCCTCGGCATAGTTGGAAATGACGTTTGAAACCTGTCCGCCGCTGAATTTGGCAAAATGAACCGTGTCAAACCAGGTATCCTGCGGCATTGGCTGCTCTTTGGAATAATAGGGGTAAATCTGGCGGATTCTCTGCCAGGTTTGCATCAGTTTTTCGTTGGCGTCAATGCCGTCCCACGGGGTTGAACCGTGAGCTTCTTTACCAGCGGCGATGATTTTTACAAAAACCGGATTCTTGCATTTGCTGACGATTTTTAAAATATCGCCGCCGACGTCATTGTCCAAAACGATTTTGGCAGACAGGGACGGGTGCGCGTTCATAAAGGCATGAGTGCTGGCGCTGCCTTTTTCTTCATCTGTCGAAAGAATAACGCCAAAGTCAAGCGGCAATTTATTTTCCAGGACATGAAACATGGAATTCAGAGCAACCGCTGCAAAAGACTTCATGTCCAGCGTGCCGCGTCCAAACATTTTGCCGTCTTTGACGTAAGGCTGAAACATATGGTCGTCCGCCGGGACAACGTCAATATGCCCAAGGCACAAAACATCATAGTTTTCAACGTCCCGGTTACGGATGAAAATAACCGGAGAAACGCCTTCCTGCCGGAAAATCGTGACTTTTGCTTCCGTTCCGGCAAACAGGTTTTTTATATATTCCAGAGCCTTGTCTATTTCTGCCGCATTCCCGGTTTCAGTGCGAAAGCGGATAAGGTCTTCCGTGACTTTTAATAAATCCATATTTTTTTCCTTTGTTTTTACGCTTTATTCATCAAATATGTTTATGCTGTTTACAAATATAATCAGAAATCATTAACAATACAATAAAAGGCAAGAAATGAGAGCTTTAATTTTAGCGGCAATGAGTTGTTTTTTTTGGCTGCAGAATGCGAATGCCCAGACAACAACCGATGATACGGAGAGTGGACTGGCGATTCCCCGCATGGTATCCCTGCGTTCCAATCTGATTAATGCCCGCTCCGGTCCCGGAGCCCGTTATCCCATTGAATGGGTTTACCGCCAGAAAACGGCGCCGGTTGAAATTACTGCGGAATTTGAGTTGTGGCGTAAAATAAAAGATTGGGAAGGCTCGGAATCCTGGGTTCATAAATCTATGCTTTCTGGAGCCCGTACGATAAAAATGACGGCGAAAGGCGAAAGCAATGTCTATGCCCGCCCGGATTATAATTCTCGGGTTATTGCCAAAGTAGAGGATCAGGTGGTTGGGCAGGTCTTGAAATGCCCGTCCGGCAATTCTTTTTGCCTGATTAAGTTTGATACGATAGAAGGATGGGTGCCGCGCCGCCATTTCTTTGGCGTCTATAATAACGAAACGATTGATTAAAAAAAGATGTCCTGATTAAAGGACATCTTTTTTGTTTACCTCGAGTTTTTTCTGATAATCGCCCATAACGCCAAGGCAATAAGGACAAGCAGTGCCAAAACCTTCCAAAGGCTTTCCAACGGGGCAGAGGGGCTTTGCAATAATGCAAGCTCTTTTTCCAATTGGGCAACCTCTTGTTGCTGCTTTTTATATTCCTTTATTTGCGTCTGGAGAGTGTCAGCCTCGGCTTTGTAAGTGCGTATCTCTGCTATTTTTCCTTTCAGCTCGCTTATCTGTTTTTGATAAGTGGCAGCTTCTGTTTGAGGAATAGCCTTTTGTTTGTGCAGATACAGAGCATATCCGACGGCGCCGAGGACAATAAAAGCAATATACAAGGATAAGAAAATAAAAATACGGTTTCTGGCCAGTTCCGTATTCCGCAGGTTGCGATACATTCTGACTTTGTTCTCCACTTCCGAAAAACCGTCATTGAGCGTTTTTTCTTTTTCCTTGTCCAACTCTCTGTTCTTTTTCAGAAAACCGAGCGCAAGTTTGATGCCAACATAAATAAGAATTGCGGCACCGATGGTAATAATAAAGTTTTCCATAAAAATATGTTTTTTAATAATACAAAATATGAAGCCAAAATATCATTTGTGTATATTTTTGTCAATCGGTAAACGTAAGTTTTTTCTTGACTAAACTTTAGGGCTTGTCTATACTCGCGACAATTATTTATTATCATTAAAATTATTGTACATATGAAAACAAAAAAAATTTTTCTTTGCCGTCATGCCGAAACTGATATGAACAAATCTCGCCTCTGGTCCGGACGGACGGATGCGGAATTAAATGAAAACGGTATCGTTCAGGCGCAAATTTTGGGAAAAAAACTTGGGCATTATCCGATAGAGGCCGTCTACAGCAGTGAATTAAAACGTTCAAAGCAGACCGCCGCCGAAATAGCCCGTTGTTTTAATTTGGATATTCTGGTTGATAAGCGCTTAAATGAAGCTGATTACGGAAAAGCCGAAGGCTTGCCTTTTACGGAAGTTGAACAGACATGGCCGCAAATCAGAGAGTATTGGATAAATCCGATACCGTCGCATTTTGACAGCCGTTTTCCTGATGGTGAAAGTATCGAAGAAGTTCAGAAAAGATGTTTGGACGCCCTGAATGACATTGCTCTTTACAGTCCGTACCGAAATATTGCCGTTGTAACGCATGCCGGAGTTATCTGTTCTTTCTTGGCCTCCTTGTCCATCCTTCGGCCGCGGGTTCCGAATTGTGGCGTTGTCCCGTTGGCTTATGACGGAAAAATTTTTATTTCGGGAAAAATATTCTAAAAACAAAAGCCTTAAATCTTTGAGATTTAAGGCTTTTGTTTGTTTATTTGCCGGCTAAAATAGCATTTATCAGCTCTTTGACCGTCGGCACGCCCTGACGATACAACGGGTCTGTTGCAAAACGGTATACCTGATGCCCGGCAAACAACAGATTGTCTTTGACACTGCCGTTGTGCCCAACGTCATAAAGCGTTTTATGAATGCAGTAAGAACGCGGATCAGGAAGTTTTCCGGTTGTGCCGTTAGCTTTTGACCAGGTTGAAAACTGACACTGCGACAAACAGCCGAGACAATTAGCCCGGTCGGTTTTCATCTGTTTTACCTCTTCCGGCGTCATGAAAACAATTGTTTCGTCAGGCGTTTCCTGAATATTGGTGTAACCGGCTTTCATCTGCTTGTCGGCTTTTTCGGCGTCTTCGGCTCTGATGTAAACCGTTTTGTGTTCATTGACCGCCAAAGCATGGCTGAACGCTTCGTTTTGCTCTTTGGAAAAAGCAATCTCACCCTCTTTGCGCTCCATCAAGCGGCTCAAAAACGAGTTTTTAATAGCAGAAGAGAAAAAGCCCGTAGGACTGAATTGCTGCAAGATGACATCGCCTTTCTTCACCTGCATCATGACTTTCTGCCAGGCTTTGCTGACTGGGCTTTCTTTGGTAATCATCGGTCTTGTGCCGAATTGAAAAGCAATTTTGCCGATTTCCGGATTATTGATATAATCTTTCCATTCGCTCAGGTTCCAAATGCCGCCGGCTAGAATAATCGGAATATTTGACAGATTAAACTTATTCAACGTATTTCTCAATTCAACCAAACGGCTGTATGGTTTTTGCGGCTCATTGGGATTTTCGGCGTTGGATAGGCCGTTGTGTCCGCCCGCCAGCCAGGGATCTTCATAAACAACGCCGCCCAAAAATTCGGTAAACTTTGAATAAGCGCGTTTCCACAAAACCTGAAAGGCTCTGGCTGAAGAAACAATCGGGTAATAATAAACGCCGAACTTGGAGGCCAGCTCGCCCAGCTGATAAGGCAGTCCCGCACCGCAGGTAACGCCGTGAATCAAGCCTTTGGTCTTTTCCAGAACTTCCGCCAAAATCCTCTGAGAATCAGCCAGCTCCCATAACATATTCATATGAATGCGGCCGTTTCCGTTTGAAATCTCATGAGCAACCTGCGCTTGGGCAATGCCGCCCTGAATAGCATATTGCACCATTTCTTCATGGCGGTCTGCGCGTGATTTCTTGTAAAATTTCTCAATAACCGTGTTGCCTTTGTCGTCATAAAAATCAGGGCTTACACCGGAAAAGGTTCCGACGCAGTTTTCTTTCGCCCAGGCTCCGGAACTGAAACCGTTGCTGGCGTTAATTCCTTTTCCGCCTTCAATCAAAGGCAGAACTTCTTTGCCGGAAATCATTATTGGTTCTAAATTTATCAATTTATATCCTTAAATTTTGTTTTTTTACTCATGCCACTATAACATAAAAAAAAAATTTGTGGAGTAAAAATTAACAATTGTTACAGTTTTGTTACACAGATTTTTTCACATGGCCAAATCAAACAATCCGCCGGGGATTTCATTGATAAAAATCAGAGCGATAAGAATGCAGATAAAGGCGTAAACCTGCAGCATTTGCGTAAAGGCCTTGCTTTGAAACATGGGAAATTTGGCGCTGTAACGGTGCAGAAAACGGTTTATTCCCAGCATAACCAGCGTAACGATAATCGCCTGTATGCCCAGCCCGAGGCTGATAATAAAATCTTTTATCGGGTCGAAAAGCATATACAAACTGCCGAAAAACAACATATATGCGGCGACGATTGCCAGTGTAATTTTTTGAATTTTGGCTTCTTCGTTGATTTTTTCAGCCTTGTTTTTGTTCAGATTTTCCACAGAAATGGAAGAAATCTCCATTCCCCGCAGCATTTGCGGCGTTTCTTTCTGTTTGCGGATATCCGACATCGTGCCTTTAAAACGTTCCTCAGCGACGCACAAACCGCAGCCTTTGGCGGTAAAATAAGCGTGGTCGGGATTTTTTTTGCAGATTTTGAGATTGTGCAACAGGTGGTGCAAATGCGCCTGCCACTCTTCTGCCGTCGGTCGTTTGCCGCCGCGGACAAAAGCCCGCTCAAAAAGTTCAAGCGTCTTCTTGTCAAAATATTCATGAATAGAATAGGGATGCGGCGCCTGATAAGTGTCGGGCCATAAACCGTAAGCATAATGATATTGTTCAATACGGTTCTGAATTGTGAGCATTTCCCCGTCATTTTTGCGCGGTACGCCGGAAAAGGGATGAATCCCGTTGTTCAGCAGTTTGAAAATCATGACCGCCAGAGCAAATTTGTCTTGTTCCTCGCCCATCTCGTCGCAGGCTTGTTCCATTCCCTCGGGATAAATATATTCCTCGCTGACAAACTCTGCCGGATAACGGTTGTTGCGTTCGCCTTTAATGGAAAAACCGTCGCAGTCGACCATGGCAACCATCATGGAATCTTTATAAACCGAAACATTGGAAGGTTTAAGGTCGACAATGTAATGGCCGCAGTTATGCAGGGCGGCGACCATGGATGTAACATTGTAGGCGGCAAAAATGCGATAAGCGTATTTTTCCGGCAACTGCAGCTTTTTGCGGATAGCCTTCTGCATCAGATGATCCAGAGAAACCGCTTTGCTCATGTCAATCAGGGGCATGAGATAGCCGACGCAAAAACCGTTTTCATCATCTAAAATCGCTTCCGGCCAAGCTATTTGCACATACTCGACGCCGTCTTTGATTGCCGGCGGGAAATTCGGCCGGTTAAGCAGCATGGCTTCAAGTTTTTGCCGGTTGACCGAACTGTTGTTCCGGTTATGGAAAATTTTTGCCACCAGTCCCGGATGGTCTTGAACCATATAAATTTTTCCGGCCGCGCCGCCTTTGTTGGCCAGTTCCTGCAAATAAATTTTTTCAAAATGGCCGTCGGCATAAAGGGCTGTGTAGGATTTATTTTCGCTGTTGGCTTGTTTTTCCATCAGATTTTTGCCCATAACAGAGTTTTGTCGTCGGAATTGAGTTTTTTTGCCTGCGGCGTGTTCAGCGTGTTGTTTAAGGCGCGGACAGCTTTGTTTTTGGACGGCGTTTCACGCAAAAATTCGTTGATTGGCGCGATAAAGCCCCGTTCTATGCGTTTATAGTCCGGTGAAAACGCAAAATTCGTCAGCCCGTCGCTCATCAGAAAAATCGTGTCGGCTTGTTCAAAAGACGTAAAACGCAGGCTGTCGCGCCAGTCATCCATCGTGTAAAAAAACGTTTCGCAGGAAAAATTTCCGTTTTCGGGACGGGAAGCGACAAACGCCTCATAATCGTTTCCCTTGAGAGCTATGCCGGCGCCGTCGCCGATGTGAAAAAAAATCCCTTTGCCGCGGCAGCAGGCCACGCCGACAACCGTTGCCGAAAAATCCATAATGCCGTCACAGCTTTTGCTGCGGTTCAGGCGGTGGCGGATGAGCTTGTCCCGGGCAACGCAGATAGCGTGCTGAACTTTGTTCTTAACCTCGTCAAATGTGCAGTTGGATAACAGGTCAACCAGCGTATCGCAGACGGTTTTGGCGCCGATTTTGCCGTATTTCGCCGAGCCGGCGCCGTCAGAAACAACCGCGACAAAATTGCGTCCCTGACTGCTGTGTTTAAAATAATCCTGACAGGGAAGTTTGCGGTATTTGTGCATTGGCCCGCAGACACTGGCGGCAACAACTTTAATTTTACTGTTGTTCTTCTTCATTCCATTCCCCGGTGTCTTCTAATAAATCAGGAATATTGGGCGCCGCTTTTGAAATACAGGAAACGCTCCGTGACAGCCACAGGAAAAACTCCGTAAACTTAAGGCCGGTCAGCCTTTTGGGCGGAATGGTTGAAAACTTGGCCAGCTTTTCAAGATTGGCGCCTTGTGTTCCCACGGCGTGAATAACGACTTTTTTGTTTTTCTGGGCATAACGGCATTTTTCAGCAATAATCTCCCAGTCATAATCAGTCGGTTCGCCGTCGCTGATAAGAAAAATCCACGGCCGTTTGGAGGTAATGCCGCAGCTGTCATATAGGCATTTTTGCTCTTCGATTTTTTGCAGCGCCAGTTCCATGGCCTTTCCCAACGGGGTTAGGCCGCCGGCTTCCATTTCCGGCGCGTCAAAATTCATGGCGTCTATCCAGTCTGAGGAAACGACAACCTCGTCTTTGCCAAAGGCTTTAATGATGAGCAGCTGCACGCGCGAACTGGCGTCGATATCTTCCTTTAATTCTGTTTCGAGGGCTTTCAAACCGGCGTTAAGCTGCTTAATCGGTTCGCCGCGCATGGAGCCGGAACAGTCCAGAACCAGCACGCAGGGCGTCCGTTCGTTGGCATTGTCGGCAAATTCCACATAGGGAATCATCTCGTCGATAAATTTGTTGTTGTCGTCGCTCATGGTCTTAGGCCTCCCTCATTAATGGCGCGGGTAGCTGTGCGGATATCCGCTTCCCTCAATCGGAACCGGGGCGGAAACTTTGCCGCAGGCCGTCAGGCAGCCGGTTGAAAAAACTGCAAGAAATAAAAGTATCAATATTTTTTTCATTATTTTGAAACCTTTTTACTGTAATTTTAAATATAATAGATTATATACTCTTAATCAGTAGTAAATACAAAACTTATATTTTAGTTATTAATAGGCCTGTAATGAAAAAACTCATCTTAGCAATACTGCTGGCCGCCGGACTGACGGGAACGGCTCAGGCAGGGGAGCGGGGCGTTAATATTTATGACACGCCGCGCAAAGTTCCGGCCAAGGAAATCATTCACAATGACTTAAAGCGCTACAAACTGTCAGATTTTCCGGACAAGTTTGTCATGGCGGTTTTCTGGTCGCGGAATTGCGTTCCCTGTGTTAAAGAGCTGGACAGCCTGAATAATATGTCGCAAAAGGTTAAGGACAACGGCCTGCAGGTTGTTTTGGTATCGCCGTCCCGGGAGTGGGGCAGCATTGAGGAACAGCGGCGTTTCCTTGATAAATACGGCGCAAAGGATATGGATTTTTACGTTGATGAGAATAGCGGCTTGGCCTCGGAACTTGGCATTTTTACATCGCCGCATACCGTTTTGGTAAACCGGAAAGGTGAGGAAATCGGCAGAATTCGCGGTGCTGCCGAATGGGATGACGATGATGTCATTGAATATTTGTATAAGATAAAAGCGCAACACGGATAAAGGATAACAGACAATGAGCAGCAAATATTACATTACCTGGGATGAAATTCACCAGGATGTAAAAACTCTGGCAAAAAAACTGGGCAAGGGGCGGTTTAATAAAATCATCGCGATCAGCCGCGGCGGACTGCTGCCGGCGGGAATATTGGCTTATGAGTTGGATATCCGCAATTCTCAGGCCATAAATGTTTCCAGTTATGACAATAATGAATTTCGGCCGGATGAAAAGGTTGAGATTGACTGTAATGTCGGAACCGTAGACGGACAAACGCTGGTCGTTGATGATTTGTCTGACAGCGGCCGGACTTTTCGCCTGATGCGCAAATTATTGCCGGAAGCGCATTTCGCCGCGGTTTATGTCAAAGAGCAGGGGAAAAGCGTCGTCGATACCTGTGCGCGCCAAGTCCCGGACGAATGGATTGTCTTTCCCTGGGATTTATAAAGAATATACTTTCTTTCCAATTATTCAATGTCATCCTGAAAGCCGCGCCGTTTACTTCTCCCCTCGAAGAAGGGGCTGGAGGCAGAAAAATGCTCCAGTGAAGCATTTTTCAACGACAGAACTGAATTGTTAGCTTGTAAGCTAGTGATAACGACGCGAAACAAGCGTTACTTTTCAGATGACCGAAGCGGAGTTGCCGCGCTGAAAGCAAGGCTTACGAAGCTAGAAAGTTTTGCCCGAGTTCCACTCGGCTGCAAAACTGTGGGGTTTACCCTGCGGCATGTTCAGGATCTCAACCGGCATCTAAAACTCTCACCAAGAACGTACCCCCAATCAAGCAAAAGAACGTCACAAAAAATGTCATGCTGAGTTCATCTCAGCATCTAAATCAAGCAACAAAGACGTAACCCCGTCACCCCAAAGAACGTCATCCTCGGAGGCACTCTCAGAGTGACGCTACGACATCCGGGGATCCAGGTGAAGCTATAGAATCTTTTCCCAACCTGGATTGTCGGATTTAATCCGACAATGACAATTCAGATTCTTATTTTGATTCACACCCCACCTAACCTCCCCTACCTTAGGGGAGGGACT
>JAUNPO010000051.1 GCA_030536665.1 Pseudomonadota bacterium | reverse complement strand
ACTGTGACAACTGGGAAGAACCGAAGAACTCGCGGATAACCGAAGCAATCGGCTTGGCATTAACCAAATCCTGCGGTTTAACGTTATTCAGAACTTCGGAAGACATTCTTTCGCGAATGGCTCTTTCCATACGCAGCAAGCCCATGCGATACTGATTTTCCATCAATTCGCCGACCGAACGAACACGACGGTTGCCTAAGTGGTCAATATCGTCAACTTCGCCTTTGCCGTCACGCAAATCGCACAATCTCTTAACAATGCGCAGAATGTCATCTTTGCGCAGAACACGGTAAGTATCCGGTGCTTCATCAAACGGAATGTCCAAAGAAACATTCATCTTAACGCGACCGACGGAAGACAAATCATATCTTTCGTTATCAAAGAACAAACCGTGGAACAACTGGTCAGCCGTTTCATAGGTAGGCGGTTCGCCCGGACGCATAACGCGGTAAATATCCAACAGTGCTTCTTCACGGCAGTGATTCTTGTCGCTGACCAAAGTATTGCGGATATACGGGCCGACATTAACGCCGTCAATATACAAAACTTTTAATTCTTTAACTTTGGCATCGGCAATTTTCTGCAAAACTTCTTCTGTCAGCTCATCGCCGGCATCGGCAATAACTTCGCCGGTCTTGGCAGCAACAACTTCGGAAGCCAGGAATTTGCCCAGTAACTTAGCTGCCGGCAGTTCATAATATTCCAAACCTTCGTCAGCCAGCTTCTGTGCCATGCGCGGCGCAATCTTCTTGCCGGCTTCGACAACAACGTCGCCGGTTTTGGCGTTAACCAAATCAAAATCGAATTTAACGCCTTTCATCCTTTCCGGAATAAACTTAACTTTCCAGTTTTTCTTATCCGCAACCAAAGTGTCAACATCATAGAAGTAGCTTAAGATTTCCTCTTTATCCATACCTCTGATGTCAGCCGGATTGATTTTCTTGCCTTCTTTAGCCAGCTCTGCGATTTTTTCCTCCGTTTCTTTGGAGTACAAAGAATACAAAATCGAAGTTACCGGCAGCTTGCGGCGGCGGTCAATGCGGGCATAAACCAAATCTTTGGCGTCAAATTCAAAATCAAGCCAGGAACCGCGGTAAGGAATAACGCGGGCGGCAAACAAATATTTACCGGAGGCTACGGTTTTACCTTTGTCATGATCAAAGAACACGCCCGGAGAACGGTGCATCTGAGAAACAACGACGCGCTCGGTACCGTTGAAAATAAACGTACCCTTATCTGTCATTAGCGGAATGTCGCCCATGTAAACGTCTTGTTCCTTAATGTCGTGAATAGACTTGGCGCCGGTCGATTCGTCAATATCCCAAACAACCAGACGCAGGGTAGCCTTAACCGGCGCAGCATAAGTCATGTCGCGCTTAAAGCACTCTTCAACGTCGTATTTCGGCTCTTCAAGTTCATATTTAACGAACTCTAACTCACCGTTGCCCGAAAAATCTTTAATTGGAAAAATTGACTTGAAAACTTCCTCAAGGCCAAACTCGCTTGTTTCGCCGTCCGCCTCAATGAAATCTTTATAAGAACCAGTCTGAACTTCGATTAAACTCGGCATTTCCGAAACGGAATCAATCTTGCCGAAGTTTTTTCTTACACGTTTTTTGCTCGTATAAGATTCTTTCATTTATTCAATCCCTATGGTTATAATCTGCGACTATCCTATTGGAATACCCAAAACCCGACCGCAGAAGGTTAAAAAATCTAGATTTAAAAAGAAAAAAATCGCACCAAACCCCGAGTCGCTGCTCTCTTGGCGCAGATTCGCAAAATAATACTCTTTTAAAGTCGCTTATTTGTATACCCAAGACTCCTAAAATGCAAGTAATTTTTCACAAAATGAGTCAAGAAATTTATTTTGTTTTTGAACACGATTCCGCGCTGAGAGTCATTCTCTGATTCTTTTCCGGCACACGACATTTTATCCAAAATTTCACAAAAAAAAGCACATTCTCCACGAACATGCTTTACAAAAAACTTATCTCTGACGCAAACCGCACATCGCAACAGTTTCCGCCGTCCTCTTTTCGTCTGCGGTATAAACAGGTTCATCCGCCAATAGCTTCAAGACAACTTTCGCCCGTTCCCCCAAAGAAATAAAATCCCTGACAACGCCGTCGTCATCTAAAACCCGATACTGACGAAACAACCCGGTTCGCAGAAAAAAATCCAAATCCCTGTTGCGCGTACAATTCCCCTGATAAATATGAAACTTTTCTTTCAAAAGTGCTTCCGTTACACGTTTGTTTTGCCGCACAAAAAGCAAAACGTCAGCCAATGAATCTTTTGTCTTCATAAAAATAAAATTTAATTATTAAACATACTAATTCCAATCAATTTATTTCTTAACCCGCGACAACTTTAAAGTCAACACCAATATCCCTTAACGCTCCGCCAGACCATTGCAGATAGAAAAATTAAACAAAATTACCCAAAAAAATATTTTGACATTTCCAGCTAAACTAAAATAAATATTATTCAAAAAGGGGGAAACGATGACAACTAATAAATTTTCAATCGGTTATATACGCGCCGAAGATGACTACGAAATCTCTGAAAGAAGTGAACTTGAAGAAGAAGCCGAAAACCGTTTTCTGGCAGAATTAGAAGCTTCAGATATTAAAATCTCTTTTGATAACCAAGCCAAAGAAAACAAATTTGTCCTATATGAAAATAATGACAAAGAACAAAACATCATTGCAGAATCAAAACAGCGCCTCAGTATCAATGACAAATTCTCAACAGAGGACTTTATTGTGCTGGATACAATGGAACCGAATATGTCTTCCGGAAACGCATATTCTGATAATGAAACAAAAATTATGGTCTTCAAAGATAAAGACAACCGCTACGTCCAGAAAAATATAGAAATTGCTTATGATGATTACGGAAATTCCGATATCATCCCGGGAAGAATTCTTGATGGTGAAACCTTAGGAAAATTAAACATACCGGAAAACATGAGTCCCAAAGCGCTGCATGGATACAAAAAGTTCGCAGAGGAAATAGAAAACACAACGACCGACACAGAAAACAAAAATCTTTCCAAATTACAGGAAGTCAGATTAAAACTGCAAAAACAGACTCACAAATTTAAATCAGCAGAAAGAACAAAAGACGTTTCTGCCAATGAAACTGCACCGGCACCTAAAAAACAACCGCAGGATTCCCAAAAAATCGTACAGGAAATTTTGCAAAGAAAACTTGACGATTGGCATAACGGAAAGCAGGATTAAGAAATATCAACATTCTCAAATTAAAAAAAGTTCTGGTGTTACCAGAACTTTTTTTCTAATTATGCCGATAACTTCAAAATCGGACAAACATAATACAATAAAAAGCCGGAGTATAAAACCCCGGCTTTTTATTGAAATGCTCAAAGAGCAAACCTTTGTACAAAGATGAACAATTACTTAAGTTCAACCTTAGCACCGGCTTCTTCCAGCTTCTTCTTAATTTCTTCAGCTTCAGCCTTGTTAACGCCTTCTTTAACAGTCTTCGGAGCACCGTCAACCAAATCCTTAGCTTCTTTCAGACCCAGCTGAGTAATAGCGCGGATTTCTTTAATAACGTTAATCTTGTTTGCACCGGCTTCTGCCAATACAACGGTAAATTCATCTTTTTCTTCAGCAGCGCCGGCAGCAGCACCACCAGCAGCAACAGCTACGGCAGCAGCGGCAGAAACACCCCATTTTTCTTCCAACATTTTTGCAAGGTCAGCAGCTTCCATTACGGTCAAAGCTGACAATTCATCTACTAACTTGGCTAAATCGGCCATTTTTTTTCTCCAATAAATAAATTAAATCTTAAAATTAAATTACTAAAAATTCTCTTTTGCTCTGAAAGCCCGTGCCTTATTGTCTTAAGCCTGACATCGCCCTTTATTTTCGAACAACGCGTACAAAACAGTACACAAGAGAAAAATAACAGGCGAGGCCTACATAACAATAACACTGAATTTTCGTTTTAGGTGAGTTAATACGCCGAAGATTTTGAGCGAAGTGTACAACAACAGTACACGAGCGAAAAACCTTCAAGTAGTAACCACATAAAACGAAAATTATGCGGCTTCCTTCTCGCTGTATGCCTTAGCCAGACGAGCCAGCTGAGCACCAGGAGCCTGCAAAAGACCAATGATTTTGGCACGCAGTTCGTCCATAGAAGGAATGCTTGCCAGTTTTTTGATTTCATCGATGGAAATAACGCCAGTTCCCATAGCACCGCCGACAACAATCAGCTTTTCATTTTCTTTTGCAAATTCGACACAAGCTTTGCAGGCGGAAATCGGATCATTGGCGAATGCAATAGCAGTCGGACCAGTGAACAAATCAGCCAAACCTTCAAATTTTGTACCGTTAAGAGCAAGACGAGTAATGCGATTCTTAGTAACTCTGAAACCAGCACCTGCTGTTCTGATTCTGTCTCTCAGTTCAGAAACTTCTTTAACCGTCAAACCTTTGTAATGAGATACAACGATAACTTCTGAATTAGAGAACAGTTCATTCAGTTCGCTGAGTAACTGTGATTTTTCTTCGCGATTCACTTGTTGTCTCCAATAAAAACACTTTCATTTTCAACGGTCACCCGCATCAAATGTCCGTGTCATTAACACTTTCTGCCAAAACTGGCAGGACCTAATCTGTCCAGGAGAAAAAAAGATAAAATATTCTCTACTCCCGTCTGCGTAGGATATTTAAGAACAAAAATTCAAAACGCCCTTTCGGCTGTGTTTCAAATCCTCAATCACCTACGGTCTTGGACAGTTTTCAAAAACGCCCCGGCACAAGAAAGTACCCGCATTTTTGAAGAGCGGGCGGGGCAAAATACCCCGCCCAAAACTTTTAAAGTTGAGATGCGTCAACCTTAATGCCAACACCCATTGTGCTGCTCAAAGAAATCTTCTTAACATAAGTTCCTTTGGCGCCGGCCGGTTTGGCTTTAATGATAGCATCCATAAATGCTTTCGCATTGTCATAAATCTGATCTTCAGAGAAGCTTGCCTTGGCAACACCGGCATGAACAATACCGTTCTTTTCAACACGATACTGAACTTCACCGGCCTTAGCCTTCTTAACGGCATTGGCAACGTCAACGGTAACCGTCCCCAGTTTCGGGTTCGGCATCAGGCCTTTCGGACCGAGAACGCGGGCAACCTTACCGGCCAATCCCATCATATCCGGCGTTGCAATACATCTGTCAAATTCAATCTTACCGCTCAAAATAGAGTCAATCAGATTTTCAGCGCCGACGATATCGGCACCGGCAGCTTTAGCTTCTTCTGCTTTTTCGTTCTGAGCCAAAACAGCAACGCGGACTGTCTTACCGTTACCATGCGGCAGAGCGCAAACGCCTCTGACCATCTGGTCGGCATATTTCGGGTCAACACCCAAATTTACGGCAATATCAATTGTTTCGTCAAATTTTGCAGTTGCATTTTCTTTAACGATCTTAACAGCTTCTTTCAAAGAATGAGCTTTGAATTTGTCAACTGTTTTATATGCGTTTACGATTCTTTTTCCCTGCATAACCTTACTCCACAACCTTCACGCCCATGGAAACAGCCTGGCCTTTAACCATATTCATGGCGGATTCAACTGTTGAGCAGTTCAAATCCGGCAATTTTGACTGGGCAATTTCTTTAACCTGAGCCATAGTAATCTGACCGGCAACAACTTTGCTCGGTTCTTTAGAACCGGACTTAATGTTTGCAGCCTTTTTGATAAAGTAAGATACCGGAGGCAGTTTTGTTTCAAAAACAAAAGACTTGTCTTCGTAAGCCGTAATAACGACAGGAACAGGAATACCCGGTTCCATTTTCTGGGTAGCAGCGTTAAACTGTTTGCAGAAATCCATAATGTTCAAGCCTTTTTGGCCGAGAGCCGGACCAACCGGAGGAGAAGGGTTAGCTTTTCCTGCGGGGATTTGAAGCTTGATTAATCCTAAAATCTTCTTTTTAGACTTAGCCATTTCAAAACCTTCTTTGTTAGGTTCGTGGTTTTTCCAGACGATGGCTCGTCTCCCACGAAATTACATTAAAATTCACGATTCGTCTGTTTCAGATACACATATATCCTTTTCAGAGTCGCCCTTATATAACAGCATTTATTTTATTTTACAAGCATTTTCTTCAAAAATTTTAACATTAACCCGCTGATTCGATTCACAAAAACGTCATCGCCCCTATATTTTTGTCAATTTTAGCTATTGCCAATACCATAAAAATATGATAGATTATCCCTCAATGAAATATTATTAACAAATAAATTTATAATTATGAAAACAACAGGATTAAGAAAAGAACAGACTGTCAGTGCATTTGTAAGATTAATCAGTGCTAATGCTTTAACCTTATCCTATCATGGATTGAGCATTAAAATCTTCACGCCTGATACCGGCGATTATCTGATCGGCCAAAGGCTGACCGTCAAAATCAACCGCAAATCTAAAAAGTTCTATATTGCCGACATCGTCAATATCAGAACCGCGGAAGATCTTGTAAACGCTTTCCCCGTCGGCTCTTATGTCAGCGGCGAAGTTGTTGAAATTATCCACGGGAAAGTGGCAACAATCAGTCTTTATGGCATCGGTTGCAAACACATGGTTCTCCCCGGAATGGAAGTCGGACAACCTGTAACCTGCCAAATTCGCAGCTACAATCCCAGCAACCAGGATTTAATAATTTCAGCCATTGCCTGAAAAAGAAGCGATACTCAAGGCGAGTATCGCTTCTTTGTTATTTCTCAGACAATTCTGACGTACAATGCGGACAGCGCGTTGCTTTAACCGGAATATCCGTGCAACAGAACGGACACTTCTTCACGGTAGGAACAACCTTTTCTCCCGCGTCAATCGCCTCTTGAACACGGTTAATCGCCTTAATCAGCAAAAACACGGCAAAAGCAACAATAATAAAACTGATTGAGGCATTCAAAAAATTCCCGAGATTTAACGTCACCGCACCGGCATCATTCGCCTGCTGTAACGAAACATACGGCGCTGTATAATCAGGCCCGTTACGCAATACAAAAAACAGATTGGAAAAATCCATTTTTCCCAGCAAAATACTGATCGGCGGCATAATGATGTCCTTAACCAGAGAGTCGACAATCTTACCAAACGCCGCACCGATAATAATACCGACAGCCATATCAATCACATTGCCGCGCACGGCAAACTTTTTAAATTCATTAATAAAACCTTTAATCATGTCCCCTCCTAAACATTAATTAACATTATGATAAACACCGATATAAAAAATTCAACCGCGCAATTACGAAAAAAACCCCGAAGACACCCGGGGCTTTTACAAAAACAAGAAAACTACTTAATTTTCTCAACTTGGCTGAATTCCAACTCAACCGGGGTAGAACGCCCGAAAATTGAAACGGAAACTTTCAAGCGCATTTTTTCCGTATCAACTTCCTCAACAAAGCCGATGAAAGAAGCAAACGGACCGTCATTAACGCGAACCTGCTCGCCAACCTCAAAATCAACGGCGGTACGCGGACGCTCAACACCTTCAGTCATCTGTTTGATAATACGCTGAGCTTCTGCCTCGGAAATCGGTTGCGGCTTGTTACGGCTGCCCAAGAACCCGCTGACGCGCGGTGTGTTTCTGACAACATGCCAGCATTCGTCGGACATAACCATCTTAACCAAGACATAACCCGGGAAAAACTTTCTTTCAGAATTGACTTTAGAACCTTTCTTCAGCTCAACGACTTCTTCCGTCGGAACCAGAACTTCCAAAATTTTATCTTCCATTTTTTTAAGTATAGCCTGCTCTTTAATCGATTCGGCAACTTTCTTCTCCGAACCGGAGTAAACATTTACAACATACCAGCGAGCTTCCATAAACCTAAACTCCAAGACCTAATATTAATTTCATCACCCATCCAATAATCTGATCGACAAAGAAAAAGAACGTTGCCGCGATTGCCACCAGGATAATAACCATAATGGAGGTCTGGACGACTTCTTTTCTCGTTGGCCAGGTCACTTTTTTTACTTCTTGCTTAACCTGTCTGAAAAACTGTATTGGACTAACTTTTGCCATGGATCCTATCCATAAAAAATAGATTTAAACAACCGCCCCGTCGGGGCAAAATGACAGGACGCGCCTTGCACCTCACAAGCTGATACAAACAGCCGGACGCATCCTAGCTTAATGTCGCCAACATATTAAATTATTTTTTATATGTCAATAACTATATTTTTGTATATACAAATAATCAGGGGACACTCCCGGCTTTTCCGTGCTCTGACTAATCAACGGCTAAAACAGCGTCAAAATCCGCGCCGAAAAAACTAAAGACCTGGCTGCCCCGGCACAACTAAACGCCGGATATGTGCTCCTTTATAAACGCCTTCCATTCCCTTAATTTGTCTTCGGGCTTTTTACGCGCATTGGCCGGACTGGTCGAAGGAAGAACATTTTTTCCGTTATTGGTTAATCCCGATAACCACGTCCTAACGGCCTCATTCGTTTCTTGCTTTAAGTAACAATCAAATAATTTTTTTGCATTTTTGCCATTAAACACAAGACATTTTAACGCCGGACACTTTTGCTGCAATAACAAAAAGTTATTATAAACAATACTGTCTTTGTTTATCTTGCTGTCCAAACTGGACTTTTGTTCAAACTGACAGGTCTGTATAACATCCCAAAGACCGACGCCGTTACTAAGCAGACAGGCATACCGCCTGTCTTTATCTCCGGTAATAACCTCATCATCTTGAAAAACATCGGCAATAATTCGCCAAAACTGGTTTTGGGGATTGTTATAATAGCAGATATCCCGAGATTGAATACTGGGAAATGTTCCCAGAATAATCATTTTTGTTCGTTCATTAAAAATATAATCCAAACCTTTTTCCATCACTCCCCCTTTACGACTGCAACTGTTTTCCAGCTTCGTTATACATCGCTACACCGCCAGCAAGGGAAGATATATTTTCAAACCCATGCTGTTGCAAAATTCTGGCCGCACAATAACTGGTGTATCCGGTATTGCAGAACAGAACAACTTTTTTATCCTTGGGAATTTCATTCAAACGTCCTCGGATGGTACTTATCGGAATATTAATTGCACCCTTTATTGTTTTCTTTCTGTACATTTCCGGCGGGCGAACGTCAATAAGGCAGCTGTCGTCCAAGTCTTCTAAAAACGCAGGTTTGAATAATCCGCGCAATATATTGTCTGCATTCATCCCCAAAATATTGACAGGATCCTTCGCAGAAGAATACGGCGGCGCATAGCACAGTTCACTGTCAATCATATCCTGAACCGTACCGCCAAAATGCATAATCGTGCTGATGACATCAATCCTTTTCTCAACATTTTCCGGTCCGACAGCCTGCGCGCCAAGTATCTTCCCGTCGTCACTGAACAGCATTTTAAAAACAATCCTCATGGAATTCGGATAATAAGCGGCATGACTGGCGCCGACAACATAGGTTTTAAGATAAGGTATATTCTTTTGCTTTAACTGTTTTTCATTATTGCCGACACTGGCAACGGTCAAATCAAAAACCTTGATGACCGAGGCTCCCAAAGAACCTTTATAAGATGACTTTATCCCGCAAATATAATCGGCAATAATGCGTCCCTGACGGTTGGCCGGCCCGGCCAACGGAATAAGCGTCTGGTGATTGGTGACGGCATCCTTAACCTCAACGGAATCACCCGCGGCAAAAATATTTTCATCGGAGGTCTGCATATGTTCATTAACAATAACGCCTTTGCCCACCGCTAAGCCGGCCGCCTGCGCCAAGTGGGTTTCCGCCCGGACGCCGATAGCCATAACCACAAAATCAAAATCCATTTCTTTTGCCGAATTCAAAACAATCTTATTTTGATGAAATTTTTTGACACCGTCAGAAAGAATGAGCTTTACACCATTTTCACGCATGGCATTTTCTGCATAGAGGGCAATCTCCTTATCGACCGGTGCCAAAATCTGATTGCTTAACTCAATCAGTGTCGTATCCAATTTCATATTCACCAGATTTTCGGCAACTTCCACACCGATAAACCCGCCGCCGACGACAACCGCTCTTTGCGGCTTATTCTCCCGAACATAAGCTTTCAGTTTATCGGCATCCGTCAAATTGCGGACAACGAAAACCTTATTATGGTCAAGCCCTTCAAATTCAGGAACGATAGGCTTTGCGCCGGTTGCCAAAACCAGTTTGTCATAAGCAATGATTTCAGAGTTATTGAGTGTTATAGTCTTGTCACGGCGATTAATGGATACCGCCTCCGCATTTAATCTGACATCAATGTTAAACCAGCCTTTGAACTTCTGCGGACTTGAAACCAGAATATCTTCTCTTTCGGCAATAACGCCGGAGATATAATAAGGCAGACCGCAATTAGCAATAGAAACCTCGTTAGTGCGTTCAATTATCGTAATATCCATAGCTTCGTCAAGACGTCTCAGTCTTGCCGCACAACTGGCTCCGGCAGCACCGCCGCCAATAATCACTGTCTTCATAATCAACCTCATTATAATTTAATAAACATGCCCGAAGTATAAAAATCAGAACATGACGTGTCAAGAATATAACCTCGAAAAAAATAAACAGCCCTCTACCCGCCGCAGACCTTACAAGGTCTTGCCCCTTGTGTCTGTGCTTTCTGTTTGGTAGTTATGATACAGTTTTTTGTGCATTTTTTAGCCCATTTACAGCTTGGGCTGTGATAGATATATGTTTTTACATTCATAACTGCCGGCTGGTCATGAGCCGCCGGCGCCGGAGAAGCTATCAATAAAAATAACAATAAATAAAAAATTTTTCTCATTTTTTGCCCCGTACAGACCGCCTTTTTAAACTTATGATAACCTTATCATATATCCCACTCTCAAAAAAAACAAACAAAACCAGCTCCTGGCATTTGATAAAAATGTTGCATTTTAGGTGGTATGCGAATAACAGAAAATAAATTTCATTGATATGTTAATTATTAATTTATGCCTATGAAGAAAAAATGCCCTTTGAAAACAGATTATCTGAATCTTTCAGCCTTGCTCGAAGCGGAGAAAAACGGCCGTTTTTCCGAACAACTGGCATTGAAGCGTGCTAATGTGGAAAGCTCAGGACTAACGACAGAGAGTTACGCATTGGAATTTGCAAGAATGGAACGCAATAGAAAATCCCTTTCACCTGCTGTCAAGGACACTCTCAGATAACATTTTCACGGAGATTATTAAAAATTGTCTGCGGAGATTATCGGATTTTTATACCGAAAATCGCCAGTTATTGTACTTTAAACGCCCCAAAAACAGTCGGATTTGTAAAAAGAAGAAAAGGATAAGCCCTGTCTAAAATCAATCAAACAGGGCTGAATTTTATCACTTATTCAATGTATAATAAACGGCCTTGGTTGTTCCGTGTTTAATTAAATAACCTTTTTTTATCAATGACTGAACAGATTTTTTGACTGTTTCGATATTCTTATCCAATTTATCTGCAATATTTGTTACAGTCCATTCTGGCTGTTCAGCAAATAATTCTAAAATATTTTGAGCGGTACCTGAAAGTTTTTCAGCCTCTTGATTTTGAACTAGCTTAATCTTTTCTTCCAATAGTCGTTTTTGTTTTTGTAAAGATGTAATAAAGAATGAAAGCCATGGTTCGTAATCTGCTTTATCCGTCCAGATAGATTTTTGAGTACCTCGCAAGGCTCTGTAATATCCTTCTTTGCTAGCTTCAACAACAGATTCCATAGATGCATAAGGCATATAACTATATCCATATTGCAACATAAGCA
>JAUNPO010000050.1 GCA_030536665.1 Pseudomonadota bacterium | reverse complement strand
TTGAACGCGAAACTCAAAAATAATGGAAAATAATGCTTTTTTCTGGGTTGATGACTTTGAATACTTGTTGAGGATGATGTTCTTTTGCTTGGCGGGGAAGAAGCAGCAGCGGAAAACGAATCATCGGCAGGCGTTTTTTTTATCTTTATGCAGTTTTTTATTTGCGAATCGGGAAGAAAAATTTGTTTTTTTTTAAGCGGATAGGGGAGAAAGTTTGCCTCTTCTGAAATAAAAAATTGAATATTTTCTGTTTTTTTTAGAACGAATCGGTTTTTTTTACATTTTTTTCATAATATCTTGTTAATAAAACTAATGATGTATTTACATTTTTCTTTAAAATTTTAAAGTGTGAATGTATATCACAGATATAGTATAAAAGGATGTTAATTAAATGTGATGAGGTAACATGGTTCTGTATAATGAATTACCAGTCTATCGAGATACATATAATCTCATGATTGAAGTCTATCAAGTGACTAACAAATTTGCCCACGAGTATAAATATAGTCTGGGGCAAGATATGAAGCGCGATGTATTGTCTTTATTCCGCAATTTGTACCGGGCTAACCGCTCGTCGGCAAAGCAGGCTCATTTGGAGGATTTTCTGAGCGATTTTGAGCTTTTGAAAGTCGAGATGCGCCTGTGTGTGGATTTGAAGCTGCTGCCGATTAAAAAAATGGCGCAGATGTCAAAGCTGACGGACGCAATCGGCAAACAGGTTACGGTATGGCGCAATAGGACTAAAAATGCCTCTTCCTGCGGGAATCTGGTCAGTTAAGGCTGCCAGAGAGAGCAACTTTTTATCAAAAAAGGACTGCCGACAGCCGGGGTGACAGACCGGTTGTTAAGAGGAAAACCGGCAGTTGGATATGGAAGGCCTGGTCGTCGTCCGAGTATAATGACAACAACGCGTGGGTCTTCTGTACGAATAATGGCGCTGATTGGGGCGGCGTGAACAACAACAATAAGGACAATACCAATAAGCACGTTGTTCGCCCGGTGCTAGCTTTTTTGATGAAAGGATTTCAGGTGAGAATCTGTCCGATTACGGTCGGCAGAGAGAGCAACTTTTTGTTAAAAAAGGACTGCCGACAGCCGGGGTGACAGGCCGGTTGTTAAGGGAAAACAGGCAGTTGGCTTTGGAAGGCCGGTCGTCGTCCGAGTATGACAACAATAACGCGTGGAGTTTCTGTGCTACTGGCGCTACCGGCGGCCACAATAACTACCGTGACGGCGTGTTCACCAGCAATAAGGACCTTACTGTCTGGAAAGGTGCACCCTACGTTGTCCGCCCGGTGCTAGCTTTTTTAGTGAAGAGGATTTTTATGTGAGAATCTGTCTGATTACGGTCAGCAGAGAGAACGGTTTTTTGTTAAAAAAGGACTGTCGACAGTTGGCGTGAACGCCGATTGTTAAGGGAAAACAGGCAGTTGTATTGTGAAGCTCTGGTCGTCGTCCGAGTATGACAACAACAACGCGTGGGTCTTCTGTACGGACACAGGCGCTAACAACGGCGGCGTGAACAACAACAACGTCGTTCGCCCGGTGCTAGCTTTTTTGGCAAAGAATTTTTGAGCGGGAATCTGGTTAATCAAGGTTGCCAGAGAGAGCGGATTTTTTATTAAAAAAGGACTGCTTACAGCCGAGGTGACAGCTTGGTTGTTAAGAGGAAAACAGCAGTTTGTATTGTGATGATCTGGTCGTCGTCCGAGAACTCCAACAACAACGCGTGGATCTTCTGTACGGGTAATGGCGCTAGTCAAGGCGGCGTGAACAACAACAATAAGAATAACAACAACGTCGTTCGCCCGGTGCTAGCTTTTTTAGTAAAGAATTTTTGAGCGGGAATCTGGTTAACCAAGGTTGCCAGAGAGAGCAACTTTTTATCAAAAAAGGGCTGCCGACAGCCGGGGTGACAGGTCGGTTGTTAAGAAGAAAACGGGCAGCTGAATATGGAAGTTTTGGTCGTCGTCCGAGAACTCTTCTAACAACGCGTGGAACTTCTGTACGAATAATGGCGCTAGTCAAGGTGGCGTCGACTGGAACAATAAGGACAACAACAATAACAACAACGTCGTTCGCCCGGTGCTAGCTTTTTTGATGAAAGATTTTTTTGTGGGAATCTGTGCGATTACGGTCGGCAGAGAGAACGACTTTTTGTTAAAAAAGGGCTGCCGACAGCCGGGGTGACAGGCCGGTTGTTAAGAGGAAAACAGGCAGCTGGATATGGAGTTCCGGGTCGTCGTCCGAGTACTCGAACAACAACGCGTGGGTCTTCTGTACTAACAATAGCGGCGGCGTGAACAACAACAATAAGGACAACAACAACAGCAACAACGTCGTTCGCCCGGTGCTAGCTTTTTTGGCAAGAATGTTTTTTGGTGAGAATCTGCCTGATTACGGTCAGCAGAGCGAGCGGGTTTTTATTAAAAAAGGACTGCCGACAGTCAGGGTGACAGCCTGATTGTTAAGAAGAAAACCGGCAGTTGGATATAGAAGGTCTGGTCGTCGTCCGAGTATAATGACAACAACGCGTGGGTCTTCTGTACGAATAATGGCGCTGATTGGGGCGGCGTGAACAACAACAATAAGAACAACAGTAACAGCGACAACGTCGTTCGCCCGGTGCTAGCTTTTTTGATGAAAACGACAACAGGAATTCCTTGGGCGGGGCGAAAGCTCCTCCGGCTCTTTTCCCGGCAGCGGGGAGGGGCAAAAGGACAGGTTTTGAATGATGCAATTTGAATTATTTGATTTTGAAAAATATAAAGAGCCTCCGATTACGCTGGAGGAAGTGTTTGAAGCTTATTTTAACTGCCGGAAGAATAAGCGCCGTACCTGCAATGCCCTGGCTTTTGAAACGGATTATGAAGAAAAGCTGATTGCGCTGTGGGAGGACATTATTTCCGGAAGATATGAACCGGGGCGCTCCATTGCCTTTATTGTGACAAAGCCGGTACAGCGGGAAGTTTTTGCCGCCGATTTTCGCGACAGAGTGGTGCATCATCTGATTGCCGCGAAAATCCTGCCCCTGCTGGAGGCCGAGTTTATTCCCGACACATACAGCTGCCGGGAAGGCAAAGGGACAATGCACGGTATTAAGAGAATCTCCGAATTTATTGACAAATGCTCAGACAATTATACCAGGGACTGCTATATTCTTAAAATGGATATTCAGTCTTTCTTTATGAGCATGGACAAGAATATCCTCTATAAAAAGCTTGAGGCGCTGGTGGATGAAAAATATGACGGGCGCGACAAGGCTTTGTTGAAAGAGCTGATTTATAAAACCGTTTTTAACAGTCCTGAGGAAAACTGTTTTATCAAAGGGCAGCGTTCGGACTGGAACGGTCTGCCGCCGAGCAAGAGCCTTTTTCATGTGGCAAAGAGCAAAGGCCTGCCTATCGGCAATCTGACGTCGCAGCTTTTTGCCAATTATTATCTCAACGGTTTTGACCATTATGTGCGCGATACCTGCGGCGCCGAATATTACGGGCGCTATGTCGACGATTTTGTGGTGGTGCACCGGGACAAGCAGTTTTTGCTGGATTTGATTCCCAAGCTCAAGAATTATCTTAAAACGAATCTGATGTTGACGCTGCATCCGCGCAAGGTGTATTTGCAGCATTATTCCAAGGGTGTCAAGTTTATCGGCGCGGTGGCCAAACCGGGGCGCGAATATGTGGCGAATCGTACCAAGGGCAATTTTTATGAAAAGCTGCAGATGTTTAACAAGCTGGCGCAGGAAGACAAGAATTATGTCAAAAACAATGCCGAGCATTTTGTATCCAGCATTAACTCCTATCTGGGGTTTATGATTCATTACAGCACTTATAAAATCCGCCGCAAGATGCTGCTTAACGATATTGCGCCGGCGTGGAAAAACGTGATTATGCTTGATGACAAGATGGCGAAAATCCGCCTCAAAAAGAATTATAAAGAAAACATCATGCAACAGGAAAAGCTTCGCAAGCAGCGGCGAAACCGCAGGCGTAACCACAAAAAACGCCAAAAAAACAGCCAGAGCAATCTCCGGCTGTTTCCCGGGCTTAATCCGTTTATCTAGTCAACAATGTCAATCCGGATTTTTTTGCCGAGCGCTTCCGCCAGTGCGCACAGCGTTCTGAGGTCGGAATTGGTTTTTCCGGCTTCAAGATTGTCGATGTGGCGAATGTCAACGCCGCTCATCCGGCTGAGGTCGTGGAGCGACAAGTTGTGTTCGCGGCGGTAGTAGATTAACTGCTCGCCGAGGCGTTCCCTGGCTTGCAGCGAAATAGTCCCGTTTTCTGCGCTTTGCATCTTTATATTAACTCCAATTATCAAAAGTTAAATCGTACGACGAGACATAGTATACAAGTGATGTTGTCTGCCTGTGGCAAACCAGATTGATTCTATTTTAATTATTTTTGAAAAGCAATCGTTTTTCAGATTATTTGTGACTTATGCAAGGGCGGGGTGGTTGACAAATCAATAAATCATGATATTTTCGGTTGAGAACAGAGGTTGAATAATGGAACAAGATGGACAACAAAAATATCTGCCGGCTGGGCAGATGTTGCGCGAGGCTTTGGGCTATTGGCTCGAAAACAGCCGCGCCATGTGGCTTTTTACCGCCGGGCAGGCGCTGTTTGCCGCGGTTTTTGTCTTAATCGGCGGCTGGACGCAGGAATGGTTTTTACTGTGGGCGGCGGCTTATTATGTTTTTTGGTATGGTTTTTTCCGTTATGTTTTCAACCGCGAACCGTATGTGTTGAGCTGGCGCATTGTGGCTACTCTTATTCCTTCTATCAAAATTGTTTTTATGGTTTTTCTCTTCCTGTTGGTGTTGATGTTTTTGCCTTATGTGCCTTATCTGATGGGGGATGTTTCTTTGGAGGTCAAGGATAATTATACGGCGTTTTTGCAGCAGTATATGCAGGATTCCCAAGCCATAGATTTGGGGCTGAACGTGGTTTTTACCCTGTTTTCGCCGCTTTTGTTCATGCGGCCGGTTCTGGCCTGGATTGGGGCAATTATCGGCCGCAGCTGGTCCATTCTGTCTGCCTTTTCCCGGACGCGGGACAATTATTTTCCGATGCTTTTGCTGATGATAATTTTTAACGCCGTGTTTGGGGTGATGTTGTTCCTTATCCGTTTGGACTGGAGTTTTGTCTGGCCGACAGCGTTTATTTCCGCGCCGGTTATTGTCTTTTTCAGCATTGTTATGGGGCGGGTGTATTCGTTCTTTTGGGGGGTCAACTAAAGAAGTCCGCCCCGCGGTTTATTTAATCAAATCCAGAAATTCGTCTTCGCTTAAAATCGCAACGCCGAGGTCTTTGGCCTTGGCGGCTTTGAAGCCTGCGTCCGCGCCCATAACCACATAGTCGGTTTTGGCGGAAACCGAACCGGCGACTTTGGCACCAAGGCTTTGCGCTTTGGCTTTGGCTTCCGAGCGGGTCATTTTGGACAGCGTTCCGGTGAAGACAACGGTTTTGCCGGCGATGGGCGAATTGTAATCCGTGTCGTCGATGAAATCTTCCACGGTTATTTCATTCAGCAGTTTATTGATAATCGTCCGGTTATGTTCTTCCTGAAAAAATTCGACAATGTCCGTCGCCATGGAGGGGCCGATACCGTCAATTGTGACTAAGGGGCCGGTTTCCTTGTTTATCATCTCGTTCATAAATTTGGCAAAGCTGCCGTAGTGGCGCGCCAGCAGCAGGGCTGTGGCCGTGCCGACCTGGCGGATGCCCAAGGCGTAAATAAAGCGCGGCAGGGAAATGCGCCTTTTTATCGCGATGGCGTGAAACAGTTTTTCTACGGATTTTTTGCCCCAGCCTTCCCGCTGTTCGAGGTGCAGAACGGTGCTTTTTTGATGGCTGAACAGGTCGCCGCCGCTGTTTCGGGCTTCGAGCGTAAAAATGTCGGCAGGGTTGTGCAGAATGCCCTCGTTGTAAAAATCTTCAATAATGGTACTGCCGAGGCCGGCGATATCAAAGGCTTCCCGGGAAACAAAGTGGATGAGCCGCTCTTTGGCCTGAGCCGGGCAGGTGAGGCCGCCGGTGCAGCGCCGGACGGCTTCGTCTTCCTCGCGGACGGCATGGGCGCCGCAGACGGGGCAGGTTTCGGGAAAAACAAACTCTTTAGAGTTGGCCGGACGTTTGTCTTTGATGACTTCGACAACCTGCGGGATGACATCGCCGGCACGCTGGATAATGACCGCGTCACCGATGCGGATGTCTTTGCGTTTGATTTCGTCTTCATTATGCAGGGTGGCGTGCGAAACGACAACGCCGCCGACATTGACCGGCTCCAAGTCTGCGACCGGCGTCAGCGCACCGGTTCTGCCGACCTGAACGCGGATGTTGTTGATTGTCGTTACCGCCTGTTCCGCCGGGAATTTGTGGGCGATGGCCCAACGCGGCGTTCTGGTCAGAAAGCCCAGACGTTCCTGCAAGGCAATGTCATTAACCTTATAAACCAGGCCGTCAATGTCATAAGGCAGGGCGGCGCGGATTTCCATAAGGCGGGCGAAATTGTCCTCAATTTCCTCGAGGTTATGACAGAGGCGGTTGTGGGGATTGGTCGGAAAGCCCCAGTCCCGCAAGTGGTTGAAAAAATCTTCCTGAGAGTTCCACACACGTTCGGAAACTTCGCCCCAGGTATAAGCAAAAAGGCTGAGGTTGCGTTCGGCGGTGATTTTGGCGTCCAGCTGTCGCAATGAGCCGGCGGCGGCATTACGCGGGTTGGCAAAGGTTTTTTTGCCCTCGGCCTGATATCTTTCATTGAGGGCAAAAAAGTCGGCTTTGGACATATAGACTTCGCCGCGGATTTCCAGAATGGCGGGAACGTTGCCTTTGATTTCCAACGGCAGCTGGCGGATTGTTTTCAGGTTTTCGGTGATGTCTTCACCGGTGACGCCGTCGCCGCGGGTGGCGCCCTGAACAAATTTGCCGTTTTCATAGCGGGCGGAAAAAGACAAGCCGTCAATTTTGGGTTCGGCCATAAAAGAAATATCGGCGGCAGTGTTTAAGAAACGCTTGACGCTCATGATGAAGTCGGCCACTTCTTCCGCGCTGAACACATCACCGAGGGAAAGCATGGGAAAACGGTGCGGCACTTTTTTGAAAGCGCTGAGAAGCGGCGCGCCGACTTTTTGAGAGGGGCTGTTGGTACGGATGAGTTGCGGAAAGCGCTGTTCGATTTGTTTATTACGGCGTTTCAGCGCGTCATATTCGGCATCGGTCAGATAAGGATTGTCGTTTTGGTAGTAGGCAATATCTGATTTTGCCATTTCAGCGGCGATTTGTTCAAGTTCCCGGCGGGCTTGTTCTTCAGTTAAATCGGCAATGTCAATCATGTTTCCCTCTCTTGAATAATGATGACTCAATATAGTTATTTTATATCGGTGTTTCCAGTATTATGAGCGAGTTTTGCAGAGGCGGGAAAAAAGACGATTGGTGTTTGGAAAAATCTTCTTTATTTTTCCGGCTTCCTCATGTATACTCATAGTCAGGTGGCAGAGTTTGCCGCCGAGGGCGTCAGAAACCCTTTAATATCATCAGTCATAAGGCATTATGACTTAAAACTAATATATGCTGATATCTGTCCTGATATGTGCTAGGGGATGGATGTCGGTGAATAAGGCTCTGCCAAATAAGCCGAGCCGTTTGATGATATACGGTTTCTGAACATCCTCCCGCTCTTCTAAAAGCGGGTTTTTGTTTAACCTTAAAACAAGGATGTTCAACATGAATATTAATCTTAAATTTTTACTCTTAGGGACAAGTCTGTCCTTAATTCCGCAATATGCCGCGGGGCAATGCGCGGTTACCGATTGCCAACAACTGGGCTATACCTCTCTTAAAAAATGTGACAACGGTTTAAAATGCCCCTTTGGCGAATATTGGGCTTGTCCCAAGGTTGAAGAAAAAGCAGTGCTTGGTGAATGTACCGGCTATGCCAAGAATTGTAAAATCGGCGATATCTTAAACGGTGACGGGACTTGTACGACAAATAAAGAAGCGGGCAAGACGCCGATTGGTGTTGTTGTTTATATCGGTGGCGACAACTGCGGTCAGGCTTTGGCACTAAAAGATTTGGGGGCTATGCTTTGGGCAACAGCAGAGTCTGTTGATATTCCAGATTTTCCGCATTACGAGAGTGTTTCAGCGGCAGAGCAAGACTTTGACAGCTGTGGTAATACACAAAAGATTATTAAGCAGGGAACTAGTACTTATCCTGCGGCTTGGGCAGCGGTAAACTATGCTCCAAGTTCAGTTCCTGCGACGAAGGGTAAGTGGTGCCTGCCTGCAGCGGGGGTTGCTCGTTCAATGATGAATAATTATTCGGCAATTATTTCAGGTCTGTCAAAAGCGGGTGGCGAATTGTTACCGGGTATGTCAGTTCATAATCACTGGTACTGGTCGTCGTCCGAGATCGATATCGCCACCGTGTGGGGTTGGTGCTACGCTTGTGCTAGATTGGACCGCTACGGTAAGGTCTACGGCACCACCGGCTATGTTCGCCCGGTAATTGCTTTTTAGTTCCGGTTATGTCTTGAGAATAAAAAAACAGGAACTTTGCGGTTCCTGTTTTTTTGTTTTACCAGCCGAGGTCATAAATATTGCTGGCGGTTCGTTTGGTGTAGCGTTTTACCCATTTTTGCGCCTGTTTGAAATCAGGCGTGTAAAAACCGTCCGAATCGGGTTTGGCCTTGGTAAATTTTTTGCGCCAGTCGATACCGTTCAGGCTGCCGAGCGGAATGCGGGAAAGCTGTTTGGCACTGATGTTTTTGGTGATAATCGCGCCTTCAAGCCAGCGGCGGCTCATGATACCGTTGCGGCTGCCCTCCGGACAAGCCCGAAAACCGGTAATGTAACGTGCCAGTTGTTTGGGCGAATCGCCTTTGCAAAGCCCTTGGTAAAACATGGATTGACAGCCTTTATCCGCAAAAGTTCCGTCAGCGTGATGTTGGCAGAACAGCTCAATGCCCAGATTGTAAACAAAGTCGCAGGCGGCGATAATTTCTTCATCGCGCATTTCTCTGGTTACAAAGCACATTGCCGGGAAGACATATTTTTCCAGATGTTTATCCAAAGCTTCTTCACCGTCCTTGTAACTTACCCGTTGTCCGTTTTTAAATCTTGCGGATGTAACGCCCGGGCCGCCGGTTACCTTTTTTTCACCCTTGCGAACTTCGGCAATGTCGTGCCAGTCTTCGCTGTAAGTGATAACGGCTTTGACGGAATCCCGCAGGAAAAGCGCGCGGGAGTAATTGTATTCCGCGGCGTTGTTGTCGGCAACGATTTGGGGCATTACTTCAAAGTTGAAAGACGGAGCGCCATTTTCTTCGGAACAGCTGCACAGGCATGCAATGACAGCTGCGAGGATAATAATCGTATTTTTCATATTATGTATAATTATAAGTTTCTGAGAAAAATATAGCAGATTTTACCCTGTTTGGCAAGAATATTTTGTCAAAAATTTGGAAAAATTAAAAAGAACATATTGATTTTATACGATTTGTCTGCTACAATGAAATTCTAAAAAAATATTATTATTAACTAAAAAACATAAGGATTATGAAGACATTAGTTTTCGCAGTTGTTGTATTTTTTATGACTGCAGTTTCAGCAAGTGCTCAGGTATGTAATTGTGCAAATCAGGTAAAAAATGACAGTGTGGCAACGGTTGTTGATACGACAGTATCTGTTGCTCCAGTTGTTGAAAATCCGACTACAGTTTCTACCGGGCAGACAGTGTTCGTTGAACCGGCAAGCGAGAAGTATGAAAGTGTTGTACTTATCGTCAAAAATGCAGGGTTCAATGACGAAAGCTGTACCTTCGTTTACGGAGGCAAGTATTATGTGGGAAAAACTTTAGCTTATGAGTTGGCTAAATGCTACAAAGTAGGCTATAAGGTGGTTTCCACCGTAGCTGATCCTACTTTAGGTGCTGTTCATTACATCTTAGAGCGGCGCGTAAAGTAAAAAACTAAAAAAGAAGAGCTGTATCCCGCAACGGATTACAGCTCTTTTTTTTCATTTGAGGCTCGTTAATTTCCTCAGTGTTTCTTCCTTAAAACGCGGTTGGTACATATTATTTATAACCGACGGTTCTTTTTCATAAAATTCAGCAAGGCTGATTTGAGGCAACTGCTTTAAGGGCAAATGCGCAAACTGATAAGGCGTTATGCGTTTTAACAAAACGGCACTGCACAGCCAACGCAGTTTGATATCCTGTTCCGAAAGGAGCGTATCCGCAGGGTAAGCCGCCATAGCTATGGCACAGTCAGTCGGTGTTTGCTCGTCATTCAGGGCATTCAGATAGTTGCTCTGCCAAAAGGAATCGCGGCCGACATGTTCTATATATAAAGCGGTGCCCAGAAGTTCCGACTCGCTTAAGTATCTTTGGACACAGAAGAGAGCCATTTGGAGCGAATCGGCAAGATATTCTTCATTTATAGCCGGTGTTTCCGGGGATGAAGCACCGCTGTGCAGATTTTTTACGCAGGCCAGCAGATTTTGTTTCTGTTCCTGAAACAGACTCTGATTGTATTCAAAATAGTCTATTACTCTGGCGTTTTCCGGCAAAGTTTCAGCGTTTTGATCCGAGGCGTCATTCAGAGAACCTAATCCGGCACAGACAATCAGTCCCGCGGCTACGGCAATTGCGATAATAAGAACTTTGGCGCATTCTTTAAGGAATTGTTTTAACTTATTCATAAGGCATAAAAATATTGAGTTAATAATAAAATTGTCATTGGTATGATAAGTGGATTTTTATAATTTGCAAGAATTGTTTAAAAAATGAAGCAGAAGATGAAGAATCTTCTGCTTCGGGCTGTCGAAAGAGGAAAAATTACATCGGGCTGACCAGCATCATCATTTGTTTGCCTTCAAGTTTGGGCGCCGAATCGAGTTTGCATAAGCCTTCCAAATCTTCCAGCAGGCGGTCGAGAACCGCTTTTCCCATATCGTTGGCGCTGAGTTCGCGGCCTTTATAACGCATGGTGAATTTTACCTTGTTGCCTTCTTTTAAGAATTTTTTGGCTTGTTTGACTTTTACTTCATAATCATGTGTGTCAATCATCGGGCGGAGTTTTAGTTCCTTGATTTCAACGACTTTTTGATTCTTTTTGGCTTCGTTTTTACGTTTTTGGACTTCATATTTATATTTGCCATAGTCCAAAACCTTGCAGACCGGCGGGGTTGCCTGCGGAGAGATTTCAATCAAATCCAGTCCGGCTTCCGCCGCAATGCTTAAAGCTTCCTTTATGGAAATGATTCCGCGGTTTTCGCCGTCAGCGTCAATCAGGCGAACTTCTTTTACTTTTATGTCTTCATTAATGCGTGGTCCGTCGCTTTCACGTACTGGCGCATTGGAACTCTCTTTTATTATTGTAGCCTCCTAAATTTATTATTTAACACATATATATTACAGAACTAATATCTCTTGGCAAGAAGAATCATTTGAAACCGGTATGGAATCTTCAGTCTGAAAAAGAATCTTTAACAGTGCCAAAATCAGTGTTATTGTGCCAATATAACAGAACAAGGGTTAATTTTTGGTTTGCAAACAGGGTGAAAATGAATTTTTTTTGTATTTAAAATTACGCTGATTCAATGTGTTAATCAGTGTCTGTGAAAAAAGTTCATTTTTTTTGAAAAAAGTTATTGACTTTCCCCGAGCATCGTTCTATAAACCACTTCGTCGACGGGCAGTGAGCCACAGAGATTGAGGCTGAGAGCGGTCGACAGGTTATAAAGATAAGATTGAATATGAAGAAGAGGGGATACGCAGACGGTGTACTG
>JAUNPO010000221.1 GCA_030536665.1 Pseudomonadota bacterium | reverse complement strand
TAAATGGACTTGACTTTTCACCCGAAGAAAACCTTTCCCGTTATCTGCAATCTATCAAAAAATTTCCCATTTTATCGTCCGAAGAAGAATACGATTTAGCACTAAGATATCAACAAAGCAAAGACAACGAAATAGCCTATAAATTAATCACATCACATTTGCGGCTGGTGGTTAAGGTTGTTTCAAAATACCGGGGCTATGGTTTGCCTGTCGGCGAAATGATTTCCGAAGGCAATATCGGCCTGATGTATGCTATCGACAAATTTGCCCCTGAAAAAGGCTTTCGCTTTTCCACTTATGCCCTATGGTGGATTAAAGCTTCCGTACAAAAATACATTCTTAATTCCTGGTCGCTGGTCAAATTAGGTACAACAGCGGCTCAGAAAAAACTTTTTTTCAATCTCAGAAAAATAAAAAACCGCCTGAATTTAATTGACGACAGAGAACTGTCGCAGCATGTTTTGAAAGATATCGCCAAATCTCTCGACGTCAGCGTTCAGGACGTAACCGATATGAATATGCGCCTGAAATCGCATGACGGCTCTTTAAATGCCATTATTGACGGAGATTCCGACGGAACAACCGAATGGCTGGATTTTATTTCAGACAATAAGCCAAATCAGGAAGAAAGCCTTGCCCACTCCGAAACCGTCAAATACCGCCGGCAAATGTTTAATCAGGCACTTTATGTCCTGAACAAACGCGAAAAAGACATTTTGTTCAAACGGCGTTTATACGAAAAAACCATTACGCTTGACGATTTAAGCAAAACCTACAATATTTCAAAAGAAAGGGTCAGGCAGATTGAACTTAACTCCATAAAAAAGATTACAAAGGCTATAGAACTGATGCAATAAGTCTTGAAAGTCATCCATTGCTTATTATCTATTTTGCAAACCTAATCAGGAAATAAGGATAGAGGGCTATGGAGAATAAAAACGAACGTTTTGTTTATATATTATTGTTATTAATATTATGTCTGGCTTCTTTCGGATTAGGATTTTATATGTTTAAAATGTCTGATGCCAAAGAAGCCAGGCCGGTTCCCGTTAACGACAGCATTACTTTAAACGCCAAGCCGATTATGCCGGGCGACGTTACGGTAACAAACAGCTATGTCGGCTATGCCGAAGCTATCAATCAAGTGCAGATTATCCCTTATATCAGCGGTTATCTGCAAGAAATCTCCGTGAAAGCAGGACAATTTGTCAGAGAAGGAGAACTTCTTATTACCATTGAACCCAATGAGTACAAAGCGAAACTTGACGCCGCAGAAGCTTCTGTCTTACAAGCGGAAGCAGCTTTTGCTTACAATCAAAATTACTACGACAGGGTTCAAAAGTCCGGCAAGAAAGCTTTTTCCGAAATTGAAACAGACAATGCCAGAAATAATTTTCTGCAGTCGCAGGCAGCATTAAAAAATGCAGAAGCCAACCGAGCTTTGGCTCAGGTTAATTATGGATACACAAAAATTAAAGCTCCCATTTCTGGACTTGTCGGAAACTTTACGCTAAGCCCCGGAGACTATGTTTCTCCGGGAAACGGGACTTTGTTAAACATCGTTCAAACAAATCCTATACGGGTTGTTTTTTCCCTGACTGACGCAGAATACCTTAATATGGCACAAAGTGAAAAAAACTTGTTCAATGACAGCATTATCCGGCTGAAGA
>JAUNPO010000220.1 GCA_030536665.1 Pseudomonadota bacterium | reverse complement strand
AATTGTAACATCTTTTTAGAAGATTTTTTTGACAAAAGGTGTTATATAGCCCTCAAATGATACATTAAAAGGGGTGTAATATGTCAAATTTAATAAAAGTGACAGTCATCGGCGCCGGCATGATGGGTAAAAATCATCTGCGTACCTACAAAAGCCTTCCGGGAGTTGAACTTGTCGGTGTCTATGATATTTTTGGCGAAAATGCCAAAAAGGCTGCTGAAATGTTTGGAATTAAAGCTTTTACCTCATTGGAAGAAGTGGCCCGTGCTGTAGATGCTGTCAGTGTCGTAACAACATCTGTTGCACATTGCGAAGTCGGCGAATTCTTTTTGAATAAGGGAATTCATTGCATGATGGAAAAACCTCTGGCTACAACAGAAGAAGAATGCCGGCGGCTGATTGATGCAGCAAGAAAAAATAATGTTACGCTTCTTGTCGGGCATATTGAACGGTTTAACCCGGCAGTTGAACAGATGGGGAAAATCCTTTCCGACACCAGTAAAATCCGTTCGCTGACGGCACAGAGAATGTCGGCGGCAAGCGGCAGAATTACTGATGTCGATGTTGCCATGGATTTGATGATACACGACGTAGAAGTTATCCAGTCTTTAGTGAAGTCTCCGGTTGTAAATGTTCAGGCAGCCGCTGTAAAAACGCCCGGAAATGAAAGCGGAAAAGACTACATCACGGCATTGTTGGAATTTGCGAGCGGCGCTACTGCTAATATTACGGCGAGCCGCATTACGCAGGCGCGCGTCCGTACTTTAACCGTTACGACGGATACCAACTATATTGATATGGACTTTATCAATCAGAGCATAAACGTTCATTCGCAGGGACGTATGCCGTATGTAAACCAGGAAAATATCCCCGAGTGGATGAATTACGGCCTTAAAGGAAGTGTTGAACAGTTGTTTATTCCGACCAACCAGCCGCTTCAGGCCGAATTATCTCATTTCATCAGCTGCGTCAAAGGGGAAGCAACTCCTCGTATCAGCGGCGAAGATGCTTTAAATGCACTGCGTGTTATCTGGCAGATACAGGATGCTTTGGGACTGTCCAGAACAATTTCATCAACGGCTGGAGCAATGGTTGCCAAAGCAGCATAATCGGATACATACCAAAAAATTATGCGTTACAAAATTACGATAGAATACGACGGCACTAACCTCTTCGGCTGGCAAAAACAGGACGAAGGGGTTAGTGTTCAGTATTTTTTGGAAGAGGCTTTGACGGGCTTTACTCACCGGAAGATAGATGTTTTTGGCGCCGGGCGCACGGATGCCGGCGTCCATGCTCTAGGGCAGGTTGCACATTTTGACTTAGAAACGTCAATGGATTTGTCTCATCTGCGCGAAGCGTTCAATGCACGTTTGCGGATACTTGGCGCCCCTGTTTCGGTTATAGAAGTCGAAGAAGCCTCACCGGATTTTCATGCCCGTTTTTCAGCTGTCGGGCGCGGATATGTATATCGCATTCTGAACCGCAGGGCTCCGACGGTATTGCTTACAAATCGCGTATGGACGGTGGGATATCCGCTTGATGTGGAAAAAATGCGAGAGGGGGCAAAATATCTTCTGGGACATCATGATTTTACATCGTTTCGCGGCGCCGGGTGCCAGGCTCTTTCTCCCCTTAAGACGTTGGACAGACTGGATATCACAACTAATGGCGATGAAATAG
>JAUNPO010000219.1 GCA_030536665.1 Pseudomonadota bacterium | reverse complement strand
AGGCAGTGCATCGGCAAAGCTGTTATCAATCCCACTCCATTGACAGGCGGATTTAACCGCGCCGACCAATGCGTCCAAAATGCCGGAGGCGCGGAAAACGCCGATAGCCGCCAGCATGGCCAAAAGATAGGGCAAAATCCGCAAAGCTACGCCAAATCCTTCTTTGGCTCCGTCGACAAAAGCTTCGTAGCATTTAACCTTGTGTCGCATCGCAACAATAATAACCAGGCCGAGAAGCAAAATCAGGATAATATTGCCGAGGGCAGATGATATCGCCAGCCGCCGGTCATATTCAATAGCGCAGAAACCGCCGCAGAGCCCGCAGATAATAAAGATAAAACCTGCCAGCCATTTAATCAGTATTTTATTGCGAAGGTCGATTTTCTGCCGAATTGCCGTAAGCAGAAATCCAACCAGAGTTGAAACTGATGTTGCCAGCAAAATCGGAATGAAAACCTCTGTCGGGCGGCTGGCTCCCATTTGTGCCCGGTACATAAAAATCGTGATAGGAATTAGAGTAACCGAAGAGGCATTTAATATCATAAACAGGATTTGCGCATCGCTTGCCGTATCTTTTTGCGGATTATGCTCCTGCAGTTGTTCCATGGCTTTCAGGCCTATTGGCGTTGCGGCATTGTCCAGCCCCAGGAAATTGGCAGCCATATTCAGGACGACAGTAGATATTGCCGGGCTGTTTTCCGGAATGTCTTTCATAAGAACTTTAAACAGCGGAGTCAGCTTACGGGATATTTTTTCAGCGATTCCTGCTTCTTCAATCAGTTTAAGCATACCAAGCCAGAAACTTAAAATTCCGGCCAGCCCGATACAGATTTCTACGGCATTTCGCGCATTTTGGAAAATGGCCTCTGTCAGAAGGGAAAAGCTGCCGCTGTCCTGATAAACGGCAAGATTCCACAAAGCTGCGGCGATTGCCGCAAGAAACATGCCGGCCCATAAAAAATTTATCATAAAGTCCCCGTTTAGCAAATATTTAAGATGTTAAAGCCATAATAAACCGTAAAGTTTAAGATTTGCCAAAGGAAAAGCGCTATGAAAGAGAATTCAAAAATTTTTTTCGCGCCGGAATATATTACTGCTAAAAATAAGTTTTCTGCGTATTATGCTGAAAATATTCTTCCGGTGTTGCACCGTATTGAACAGCGCCGGAAAAAATACCTCTGTATATTTTTACTGTTGTGCTGTTTTGTTGCCTCATGGCTCGGGTATGTGTTTTTCCGCCTGCAGAGCGGCCTGACGGCTGTATCGGGTACAGTGGCGGAAGAAAACGGCGTATACGGCGCGATTGGCTGTTTGCTTGTATTGTTTGCCTGCTGGCCGGTGTTCAGCTATTATAAATATGGCAAGGAAAATCTTTTGCCGCTTTTGGCACGTTTTTTCGGCGAATTTTCTTATTCGTTCTGCCCGGATCTTCCCGAAACTCTGTTGGATCGGTCACAGCTGTTTAAAGGGTATGATAAGATTACCGGCGATGACGGTTTTAACGGTGTATACGACGGGATTGCTGTCAATATTGCCGAATACAGTGCCAGCAGGCTGCGGCATCAGAGAGACAACAGGTCGGGGCGGATTCGCAATGTGTATGTTCCGGCTGGCCGTGGCATAATATTCTATGCGCAGATGAATAAAAATTTTGCCGGGCAGACAATTGTCGTCAAAGATAAAGGCCT
>JAUNPO010000218.1 GCA_030536665.1 Pseudomonadota bacterium | reverse complement strand
CGACAGGGTGGAAGTGGCTTTTGCCGGCCGCTCCAATGTCGGAAAATCCAGTTTGATTAATGCTCTTTTCGGGCAAAAAAAGCTGGCAAAAACTTCGTCGACGCCGGGCCGGACACAACAACTCAATTATTTTAATCTTGATGACAAACTTTATCTGGTCGATTTGCCCGGTTATGGTTTTGCCAAAGCTCCGAAAGATATTGTTAAAAACTGGCAGAAACTGATTAATTCCTATTTAGTTGGCAGGGCGACTCTGCGGAGAGTTTTTTTGCTGATTGACTCCCGCCACGGCATAAAAAAAATCGATGAGGAAATTATGGAGATGCTGGACAAAGCTGCGGTAACTTATCAGATTGTCTTGACCAAAATTGACAAGATAAGCACCAAAGAGCTGGAAAAGGTTCTGACGGCAACGGATAGAATCGTCAGAGAACATACAGCAGCCCATGTTACGATTTTGAAAACAAGTTCGGAAAAAAATTTGTATTTGGACGAGCTAAAGGCAGAAACGGCAGATTTGCTGTAGCATTTGCGACCTTAAGCGAAGAACTCCGATAAAATTTCCGTTATCCGTTTTCAGGTGATTTCGGTTATGCCGCGGATGTTGCCATCCCGGACAATTTGGACGACATGGAGTTTACGGCGCATTTCCTCAATGGTTTTTTCCACATCAATATGCGGCTGGGTGCGCATTATACGTTTTACAAACGCCTCATAGGCGGCAGTCGAACTTTCCGCATGGATTGTCGCCAAGCAGTTATCATGACCGGAGCCCATCAGTTCCCAGATAGCGGCAGCATTGCTGGTTGAAATCTCACCGCCGATAATGGCATCAGGCGTAAAACGCACAATCAAGTCGATAACTTTGGAATAATCCATGCTGTTGGTCTGCTCCGTACGTGACAAGACGATATGAACATGGTTTGGCTGCGGAACATTAAGTTCCCGCGTATCTTCTACGGTAATAACCCTCTTATGGATATCCAAAAGCTTTAGCAAATTGTTCAACAACGTCGTTTTACCGGTACCAGTACCACCACTGACAAGAATATGGTCTCCGCGGCGTAATGCAAGAAGAAGACGTTCATAGGCGTCATCTGGATCTTTTATGTTTTTTAACGGATTTATTTCCTTTAGCCTTTTACCCTGTTCCAGCCCGTAATCGCCAAAACCGAAGGCCACATCATCCGTATGAAGACGTATTGTTATGGCTATGCCTCCCGTTGCCGAATCGTCCAAATCGTATTCAATGTTTTTTCCAGCCACGCCGGTGAAACGATGCCCTCCGGGAATTCGGGCGTAAACTACAGGAGACCCGTTAATAGGATCAAATTCCTGATCATTCAAATTGGCAATAATATGCAGAAGATTGGTCAAATATTCTCTTGAAAGTTTGGGATCTTTATAGTTTACCCAAGGAAAAGCCCGTTTTCCGCGTAAGCGAAGCCAAATATCTCCGGGATGGTTGATTGCAACTTCCTCGATATTTTCCTGTTCATACCAATAGGCAAGCGGCCTCAAAACGGAGCAGAGCACCTCATCGTCCAACTTTCCCATAACTTTCTTACTCCAAAAAAATATTTTCCATTTTGTTTTATTGTACCACGTCTGCCCTTTTTCGTCAAGTTTTGAAGCCTGCCCGACAGTATTAAACTTTAGAACAGTTCAATATCGCCGGATATTTCTTCTTCACTTTCAGGA
>JAUNPO010000217.1 GCA_030536665.1 Pseudomonadota bacterium | reverse complement strand
ATCATACATGTTCATTGTTTATTATGACTTTTTTCCGTATTCTTGGTTTACGCCGTTTGTTGACGCCGGTATCGGCTGGACTAACCATAAGCTGACTATAACAAATAACAGTGTCGGTACCAAGCTTAAGATGGACGATGACAGTTTTACCTGGTCATTGGGTGCCGGTATATCAGCAAAACTGACAAACAGACTGAATCTTGACGTCGGGTACCGCTACTACGATATGGGCGATTTAGACGAATTTAACGGGAAAACAAGCGTAACCGACCAAGAAGTTTACGTTGGCGTCAGATACATTTTATAAGTTTTTTTGTAAATTTTGCTTTTTTATTGCCGCGGCTGGTTCTTATATGCCGCGGCAATTTATTTTGTAGCATAATATACAATATGCTTGCATTATGCCGCTTATAGCTTTAGCCTAATAAGCAGGAAAATTTATGCGGTGCAATATGGAGCAATATAATGGCAAATAAATTATTCGGTACGGACGGTGTCAGAGGCGTTGCCGGTTTCTATCCGATGACGGCGGACTTTGCATTTAACCTGGCAGAAATATTAAGCCAAACGGTGTGCACGGATAAAAAGAAAATAGCCATTGGCAAAGATACGCGCATATCCGGAGATATGATTGAAGCAGCACTAAGCGCCGGATTTACGGCAAACGGAATTGACGTTATTTTACTGGGCATTGTCCCTACACCGTTGGTTACATTGAAAACGCCGGAACTCGGCGTGGATATGTCCTTAATGATTACGGCATCACATAACCCTTATCAAGACAACGGCATAAAGCTTATCGATCAGAGTGGCGACAAATTTTCCGACGACTTTTATGTAAAAATTGAAAAACTCTTAGAACAAAATCATTTAACTGAAAAAACACCGCCAGCATCAAAACAGACGCGTTTCGGAAAAATTTTCAAAAAAGACGAAATTATTGAAGACTATATTGAAAATATGCGCAAAATTGCACCTAATTATAAAGCCCTGCAAGGGCTGCGGGTGGTTATTGACTGCGCAAACGGCGCTTATTCTTATATTCTTCCCCAGACATTCAAGGATTTGGGTGCCGGCATTATTTCAATCAATAATCAGCCGGACGGGTATAACATTAATCAAAACTGCGGTTCCCAGCACACAGAACAGCTGGCTCAAACCGTTAAAGAAGCCCATGCCCATTTTGGCATTGCGGTTGACGGGGACGGCGACCGGGTTATTCTTGTCGATAATACGGGAACGGTTATTGACGGAGACCAACTGCTCTGTTTTTTGGCGCAATATCTAAAAAAACACGGACAACTCAACAATAACACAGTCATCAGTACAGAATGGTCCAATCTGGGACTGGGGGAATATCTGCGTAAAAACGGTTTTATTTATTTTCAAAGCAAGGTCGGGGAAAGATACGTTATTGATTTAATGAAAGAAAAATTTTCCTCGCTAGGCGGAGAACCTGTGGGACATATTGTTCTTTCACAATACGCAAAAAGCGGCGACGCTTTGGCCGTAGCCATTATTTTGGCTTTGGCCTATTTGGAAACCAACAAGCCTATGAATGAAATTTTTCCGATATTCTCCCCCTATCCCTGTTTAATTGAAAATATCCGGTTTTCAACCAAAGAATTTATGCAGCAAAGCCTTGAACATGATGATGTCCAAACAGCCTTAAATGACGCAAAGAAAACTTTGGGCGAAAACAGCAA
>JAUNPO010000216.1 GCA_030536665.1 Pseudomonadota bacterium | reverse complement strand
TCCCTGCAGCGGGCAGGATACCGGGAGCCGGATACAAATCCGGTTCCCTTTTCGTATGCATTTTTTTAGGTTATTTATTGAGGAGTAAAACACATGACTATACAAAACGATACCAGCAGGGCGGTTTACATTGCAGACGGCAAAACGTCGTCTTTCGTAGTTCCGTTCCGCTTTTTTGAGCGTCAGCTGAACGTGTATTTTGACGACAGCGCCGAACCTTTGGCCGACGATGACTATGCCGCGTCTGCGTCGGAAACGGCGTCCGGCGGTGAAATTGTTTTTTCTTCCGCGCCGGCTGCCGGAACCAAAATTACCATCTTGCGCAACGTCGAACTGACCCAGCTGGTCAAGTTTATTGAGGGCGAAGACTTTCCCGCTGCCGATTATGAATATTCACTCGACAAGATGATTATGGCGCTCCAGCAGATGAAAGAATATCTGAACCGCGCTCTGGTCGTGGCGCCGGGAACGGGAATGACCGTGGAAGAGGCCTACGAACTGCTGGTCAGCATCGGCAAGAACTTTGAACTTATAAAGGAAGTGCCGCAGCTGGCGGAAAAAGTCCGGGAAATTTATGAAAAAATGCTGGATTCCGTAACCGGCAGCGTAACCGAAAACGACGACCGCCTCGTAACTTCCGACGGCGTCTGGCGGTACATTGACGAAAACGGCAGCCATAAGTTCAGCAATCTGTCCGTATCCTGCGGCAGCATCGTTTCGGACAGTACATACGGCACATACCCGTATCGGGCCGATATCGCCGTTCCCGGCGCCAAACCGGAACATCTGCCGCTGGTCGTATTCGGGCTTGAAGATGCCGTCAGCGGTAATTTCGCCCCGCTGGCAGAGGCCAAAGAGGGCGCCGTCAGTATTTTTATGAAAGAAATTCCCTCTGCCGAAACCATAACCGTTCCGGCGCTGATACTGCAATAAAAGGGGAGGGGAAATGGAAAAGGTAAAGGAGATTATAGCCAATTACAGCCTGTGGGGATTTTTCCTCGGCCTGGCGACAATCATGATAAAGCCGTTTATTTCAATCCGCCAGACCCTGCGCGATATGCTGATAACGTTCCTGGTCAGTATGCTGTGTGGGCTGCTGGCGGAGTATATGGATATCCCGACGCCGGTTAAATACGGCATTTCCGGCGTTTGCGGCCTGTTTGCCGTCAGGATATACATGATTGCCGACAGCGTGCTGAAAACAGCACAGAACGACCCTTTTAACTTTATTAAAAATATAAAAGGCAGAAAATAAATGCTGCCGTCCTGACTTCGTTTTTTTTATAAAATAATTATTGACAAAACAAACCTGATGGAATATAGTATTTTTTGTCAAATTATAAAAAAACATATCATTATGGAACTGAAAAATTTTTCACAGGAAGTAAATGAACAGCTGTTTGGAAAAGGCAGCCGTCAGGTGTCAATGGGCGAATTTATCGATATGAGCGTATCTGCCCATAAATCCCGCAGCGATGAGCAAAACGTTATCCGCGAAACCGCCGCCGGAAATAAAATCGTGATTAAGCCGCGCAGAGTGCGTTTCAACGGGATTGAGCTTTCACAAGAGCAGTTCCGCGCTCTGGTGGATATTCCGATTGAAGAATTGTCCCCGGTCGGCTTTCGTAATCTGCTCGGAGCAATGAGTATTTATGCGCCGGTCATGTTCAAAGACAAAAAGATTTTCAGCCGCACCGAAGAATTTGCCAAGTC
>JAUNPO010000215.1 GCA_030536665.1 Pseudomonadota bacterium | reverse complement strand
AGGATATAGCGCTGTTGCTTTTTTAGAGGGAAAACTCGAGCAAATTAGAAAAGCTTAGAGCCTCACAGGCTGCGCGAAAGAGTTTTGTTTGACGGTTTTGTCTGCTACCGAGAGATTAGGGGGAAAAATAAAAAAAGGCTTGTAAGGAAAAAAGGGGGAAGGGAAGTAATCATTCATTTTCTGTTTCCAAAACGAGTGGCATATGGTCACTGAATTTAAGCCATTCTTTTCCCTCAATGCTAAACTTTTTTAAAGTCGAAATATTTTGGCGTTTCATAAATGCATAATCAATGTGAAAACCGCGCGCCGCATCCCGATGATAATAACTGGTCGGTAATGCCTCATGCCCCTGTTTAATGTGATTAATCTCGTGATATACGCTAAACATTTCTAATTCGCCCATGAGTTCAAGAAAACGTGCGTAATTATGTTCTTTCTTATGGTAATGATTCCATTGCATATTGCTGTTAAAATCACCTATCATAATCGTAGAAGGTGTAAAGAAACCGGAATAACGCTCCATAAATACACACATTTGCCCGATATAATCCCAGTCGGGATTGTCTTTTACCTTGGAGGCCCAAATTCCGGCTACTAAACGCTCTTCTCCGTGCGGAGATGAAACAACAGCCGGCAAGACATATTTGAACTCAGGAGAGAAAAAATCAGCCGTTCGCAATGTGAAACCATGAAAGCTGAAAATACTCATTCCTTTAAAAGCTTTATCGCCGCACCATAAATGACCATTGGCAGGAATAAAGATATTTTTTTCTTTCAAATAATCAGGGCTTTCGCTTTCTTGGATTATCAAGATATCAGCGTTGAATTTTTCTAAGGCTTGGAATTTGTTGCGAAAGCCGCCGTTGCAGTTCCAACTGATAATTTTCATTTTTTCTCCACAACCGTCTTTTTATTTGCTGAAAATAATAAGGGCAGAATTTAACGCCATTTGATTCTGATGCGGGAAAGTTCTCGACCGTCATTTAAGGATTTGATACTGTGCAGGGAAGTCATCGGTTCAGTCATCTGCGTCAAAGCCTCTACCTGTTCGCCGTAATGGCCTTCTTTCTTAAAACAGATTTCCAGCTCTGCTGTTGAATGATTTAAACGTAATTCAGGATCAACGCTTTCTGTCGCCCAAAGGGGATAAACTGCATTGTTGACATGCTGGTTCAGGTCGATATCGTCAAAACGAACATGAAATTCCCGACGATAATCAATTTTTTCCAAATCCGGCAAACGCGGAAAATCTGTCTGCAAAGCCCTTTCTTCAATAGCTGAATACTCTGGCAGATTATCTCTCAGACACACAGGGCGCTTCTTTTCAAAATTAATCAGTATCCACTGGCTCGAAGCCTGGATTAAATCTTCTCCGCCAGTGTTGATTACGCGAAAATCCCTGATTGCGCCGAGCTTCTTTTCTTCAGACGGCCAGGTAATAATTTTAATCTGTTCATGAATCTTGGGCAGGCGGTTAATTTTAATATGATAATTGCTCCCGACCCAGGCCAATCCGCGGGAGAGGCAATATTCCAGTCCCAATTCCATTTTTGAAGCGTGTTCGTCAGCGATGTCCTGAAAAATATTAAGCAGCGTAACAATTCTTAAGACGCTGTTCTTATTGCATTCGTAAGATCTGATAACATATTCTTTTTCATATTTAGTTACCTGTACCATTTTTTCCTCTGTTCTGGTTGATTCGTTTTTGCAAATAAG
>JAUNPO010000049.1 GCA_030536665.1 Pseudomonadota bacterium | reverse complement strand
GTTGTCATCGGGTCAAAAGTGTCCTCACGTACTTCTGTGTACGCTGCGGTACTTTTACCCTCGACGCCTACTACTCGACTCACATATCGCACTTTCCCCATGGCACTGGTAAAAGTGCGGCATGTGTATGTTTTATAGTGGCTAATTACGGCGCAGCACAGCCCTTTATCCCACCTACGGATGTTTGGTTTATAAAAAAGCTCGGAAAAATCCGAGCTTTTTTATAATAAATCATGAATATTATATTCATCGTAGCCTTCGTAGTAATAACTGACATCAATTCCTTTCATAAATACTTCGCGTTCGTTGATTTTATCTGTCAGGGCTTGTTTTAAGAGATGTTTTATTTCAATATCTTTGATCTGGCTTCTTTCCATGGCAGACAAATAGTCGTTTTTATCAATCTTGTTCCAATCGACGACTTTTTTTAATTCTTTTTTGAATATTAAATCCAGCCAAATTCTTGTTGCGCGACCGTTGCCTTCTCTGAAAGGGTGGGCAATGTTCATCTCTACGTATTTTTTGACAATCTCGTCAAAGGTTGACTGCGGCATTTTTTCGATATGTTTTATGGCCTGTTCCAAGTACATAACCGGAGCAAATCTGAAATTGCCCTTGGCAATATTGACATTACGTATTTTACTGGCAAAGTCATAAATATCCGCAAACAAATATTTATGAATTTGTTTTAATCCGGCAAAAGTTCCGGCTTTGATTTTATCAATTTTACCGCTGTCAAAAAGTTCTTTTGCTTTTTTCTTGCTGATTTTTTCTTCAAGTTTATTAAGCTCAACCTGATTTGTAATGTTTAATTTGTTTTCTAAAACCATTATAAACCTCAATAATTGTTATTCTTATTTTAATTCAAAAAAACTAAAAAGCAATTAAGTTTTTGAGAAAAGGAGAGGTGATTTAATAAAAAAGTTGACATTTTGTCTAAAATATGTTTTAGTCAAAGTCAGATATTTTATTATTAACTCAAAAAAAATATAATTATGAAACAAGTAGATGTTATGCTGAAAAATGCAGAAAAAGATTACGGTAACGCTTTAAATGTTTTTATGCTTTTGAAAATGGGAATGCTTCCGGCATCAATCGAAGATTTTATGTCGGCTTATTATCTGGCACGAAAATGGTGTGTATGGCTGCAAAATCCCGATTTGCCGGATTGCCCGTTGAAGTATAAAGATGTGGATTATACGCCGGCGTTGGACATGATGCAGAATTCTGCCAAGGAACTTGAGGAATATTTGAGAGAAAACAGTGCTTTGGTTTGCCGCGTTTTTTGCTGTTTTAACAAGAATATTCTGACATTGGCTGCTAAGGAAAGTGATGACGAAACTGTTAAGGCCGCAAAATCTTATGTTGCAGTTTTGACGCAGACCGCTGATTTTTTTGCAGCAGAAGGCGATCCTTTTTTCGCTGATAAGCTGAAAGAATAATTATTTGATAAAAAACAACCATTCTTCTGAATGGTTGTTTTTTTGTTGTTAAATGATTGAGTTTCACCAAAAAAATTTACATTCTGTTTTATTCAATCGGGATTAGATTATTCTTGCAATATCCCGTTTTGCCGCGTATTGTTTTGTTTATGTCGGAGTAAAAGATATATGTCTAAGTGTTTGATTCTGTTTTGTGTTTTAGTGACTTTTGCGCTTGCCGGATGTTCCGGCAGGGATTCTTATGATACCTTTATTAAGAATTCCCGCGGGGAAAAAATTTATGTTGAAGTCAGCGGTCTGAACAACAAGGCAGGGCGGAAGCTGGTTTTTCTGCAGCACGGTATGGGAACCAGCCACAAGGATTATCTCATTCAGGCAGCCAAGCGGATTTTTCTGGAGAACGGTTTTACGGTTGTGGCGTTTGACAACCGCAACGCTTTGGGAGAAAGTGACGGAAAGCTTGAAGATGCAAGCATTTCAACTTATATTGAAGATTTAAATACGGTTATTGATTGGAGCCGGAAGCAGGATTTTTATTCGGAGCCGTTTTCTTTGCTGGGCGTTTCCATGGGCGGAGCCAGCGTTATTGAATTTTCCCGTCTTCATCCCGCGGAAGTCTGTGAATTGGTCCTGATTTCTCCGGTTGTCGGCGGAAAATATTGGGAAGAAGCCGCGTTGGCTTATACGCCTGAAGACTATGAAAACTGGCGGTCTAAGGGGTGGTATCTGTTCAGCAACGGGAAAGAGATTTCCCGGGTCCCTTATGCGCTGGTGGAAGATGCCAAAAAATATGACGCGGTGAAAACAGCCGACAGTATCCGGGCAGATGTTCTGGTTGTTGTCGGGGATAAGGATGTTATTTCCGCTCCGGAACATAATCGTCTGTTTTTTAACCGCCTTAACACGGCAAAGAAAATGGTCGTTTTGCCGGACAGCGACCATATTTATCTCAACCTTTATCAAAGCGGCCGTGTTTATGATGCCTTTAAAACGGTGATAGAACCGGAGATAAAGGCAGGCTGCCGCCGCTGAGCCTTTCCGGCGGTGTTTAACATCATGCTATATTTTGTCTAGACAAATGTCATTATTTGTGCTAATGCTGTCTGCACTTAATGATTATTATGCCTATTATCGTGGATGAGTGTGTTACGATGTGAAGTGTCTGCATAATAATCTTTTTTCGTGGTTATATTATTTTTTTTGTTTAATTCATATAATTTTTTAGTTTATGAAAAAGATAATATTTTTTGCAGCAATGTTTTGTTCCGCGGTGCTTATGTGCCGGGGACAGGAAGTGAAAAGCGATGTTTCAAACTGGGCCGAAAACTATTTTCTTAACGGAATAGAAGTCGAGCCTTATTACAAAATCAATCCCCGCGATGAAATTCTTTATCTTCCCGATATTGGCGTTGAGCTGGTATGGAAGGCGGAAGTCGGAGAGCTGTATGTTTTGAAACAGGCTGATTTTACGGTGATAAATGTCTTTACTGACGGAACGAGCGAAAAGCATCAGCAGCGAGCCTGGGCGGTTGACCGCGTTTACGGCATCAGCGAATTGGGCTGGGAGGACGAACCGCTGATTTTGGCAATTGCCGAGAACGGAAAGTATGTTTTGGAGGTGAAAAGCTCCGATATTTCTGTTCGCGCCAGAATTTTGTGGGATGATAACGTTATTCTGGAAAGAAAATGGTCTGTCAAACTTTTAAGATAAATTACCATGAGGAAAAAAAGGTATTTTTTTGACAAGATTCAAATCTTTTTGGTTTTGTTTATCGTGTTGGTTATTATTCTGGTGGTGCAAACCTGCCGCCAGGATAGTGATATGTCTTCGGAACCATCGTTTAATCCGGAAATTTGCAGTAAGGAGATGGTGGCTTTTGCCGAAGGATGTCCGCTGTATTTTTCATGGAACGGCAAGACGCTGTATCTGATGTGCCGAAAAACCGTTGCTTTTGAAACGATTGACGGTGCGCGAGAACGTCACGGACAAGTAATGCGTGATTTTACGTTTGGGCATGTTTCTCTTCCTGACCGTCCCGGTGCTGTTGAGGAGAAGGAAATGTTTGTTGCGCGAACAGTTTCAGACAGGACTTTCTTTCTGCAGACTAAGGCAACTGTCCGCGGCATTGACTATTGTCTGTACCGCATCCAAGACGGAGTCAAAACAATTGTATGCGCAGGCCGTTTTTCATCCTGACAGACTTTGAGATTAATACCGTTCCCGCCGATTGAGGCCGGAGCGGTATTTTTTTTGTTTTGGACGGGCAGGGCAGTTTGGATTTTGTCGGCGGCAGGTGTGTATTTTTTTCAAATTATCTCTTGACTAACCGGCCGGATTATTTTATTTTCAACTCTGACCGGCGGGCCCTTAGCTCAGTTGGTTAGAGCAGGCCGCTCATAACGGTCTGGTCGTTGGTTCAAGTCCATCAGGGCCCACCATAAAAAAATCCCTCCCGCAGCGGAGGGGTTTTTTTATGGTGAATTTTCTTTATTTTTTGTAAAAATGATGCTATTATTAAAATGTATTTTAAGTATTATGGGTATTACTGTGTGATTTTGTCCTAATGGCTTGGGCTGTTTCTGGGATGTTTTCGCGTTATGATTCCTTTATGCTTGATACATATTGTTTTATCTATTAACCAGAGGGAACGGGACGTGTAAAGGTACACCCTCTATAAACAAACCCAGACATATTATGGCAAAATTAGAAGTACTAGTTCAGGATGTAAGAGAGGAAATTAAGGCGTTGCAGAGTTTTCGCAGCGGATGGGCAAATGACATTCGCGAGGGCTGGGATTTTGGAATGTCAATGGAGAAGGAAGTTCTGTTGGAACTTTATGAAATTTCCGGCAGCATTATTCTTGCTTTGCAGGCCGTCGAGTCTGGTGTCTATCGTGATAAAATGGCGATGATATTGGTACGGCGAAAGTTAGAACGGTTGGTGAAATCTGAGGCCTTTGATTTGCTTGCGGCGATGTCGGACGCTGGGGTGGGCAAGGTGATAACAATCGGAACCAGACATCATATTCGTGTGATGTTTGAGACTCTTGATGTGCTTACAGCCTGAAAACTTAAATTACGGAGCGCGGCGTGCAAACGTCCGCTCTTTTTTTATGTCATGAGTGGGGCGATTCATATTGTTTTCCGACAGATGCAGTCTGTCAGATGGTCATTGACAAAGCCGGTAGCCTGCAAATAGGCGTAGCAGATTGTTGTGCCGAAGAATTTGAAACCGCGCTTTTTCATATCGCGGCTGATGGCGTCGGATATGGGAGATGATGCGGGAACTTCGCTTAGGGAACGGAAGCTGCTGACGATTGGTTTTCCGTTTGGGAGAAATGATGAAATATAGTTGTAAAAGCTGCCGAATTCTTTCTGCAGGGAGAGAAACAGGCGGGCATTGTTGATTGCGGATTTTATTTTCAGGCGGTTTCTTATAATGCCTGGGAACTGCATCAGTTCTTCAATATCGTTTTCGCCCATTTGCGCGACGCGCTCGGCGTCGAAATCATGAAAAGCCTGACGGTAGCCATCGCGTTTTTTGAGAATGGTTATCCAGTTTAAACCGGCCTGTGCGCTTTCAAGTATAAGAAATTCAAACAATGTATTATCGTCTTTGACCGGCTTTCCCCATTCTTCATCATGATATTTTATATAATCGCTGTCTGTTCCGCACCAACCGCAGCGGCCGTTGATAATATCCTGCATTGTTGTTTTTCTCCGTAATTTTGCTTTTAGGTTAGCGGGCAAAAATTAAAATCAGATTAAATTTTTGACGAAATTTTTAATTTACAAGGTTTTGAAATTGAGGTATAATAAAATTGTATTTTAAGTATTATGGATATTACTATATTGGATTTTGTCCTGACAGCCGCTTTTGCGGGTGGGATTTTATTCGTTTCGTAATTTCTTTACTTAATAGTTTTTTTATATTTATTAATAAATAAGAGGGAACGGGACGTGTAAAGGCACCCCTCTGTAAATAAACCCGGATTGTTATGGCAAAATTAGAAAAAGTATGGTGGGGTAGCTTAGTTATTGCAATGTTTGGTATTGGCGGCTTTTGGGGCTTCGGTTTTTATGGAAACAATGATGCTTCGTTTGGGTCATTCTTGGTGGCTGGCATCGCTGCATGGATTGCGCTTGGTGCTGTCGGGTTACAAAAATTGCGTACCGGCAGCAGCAATTTTTATTAAGCCCACACTCAAAAAAAGAACAGCTCCTGTCGGGGCTGTTTTTTTGTTCATATCGATTGACAAAAATGACAAATCATGGTATTTTTTTGTAAAAATAAATACGCAGAGGTTTGGATGACTATTGACGAATATATTGAAGACTGTCGGCAGAGGCGGCAGGGGAAGAGTTTTGCCTTTTTTGCGGAGCGTTGCGAAACATCGACAGAGGCACCGTACCGGATACGGCCTGCCGGCACAATCGGTACTGACGAAAATCTGGTTTTGGTTCTGGCCGGAACCGGCGGGGCGGGGATTAATCTGCGCGGCTATAACGGCATGCTGAAAAAGGTTGACCGCTTCGTTCAGGATAACCAAGAGCAAAAATCCCTACCGGTACGGGTTTGCGTTGCCGTTTGCGATTTCGGAAAATATCATTTTGACAAGACGGCGCGGAAAGGGGCGCATTATGAAGCTAATTGGCCGCAGTATCTGGCTGAACTTCGTTATGAAGTACCGGAAAAATATCGTGAAGAAACTTTTAATCCCGCTTATATTCGGGATATTTTTGAAGCAGCGGTTTTGCCTCGTATTGCGCAGGAGGATGGAAAACGCCGTTTCAGCCAAACACAGGCTTTGCAGAATATCCGCCGGCTGAATATTGTCGGACATTGCCATGGCGGCTATGTTGCTTTGCAGCTGGAAAAGATGATGAGCGCCAAGATGACGGAATTGGGATATTCTGAGGCAGAACAGGAACAGCTTAAGTCGCAGCTGTTGGTGTTGGCATATAATCCCGACTGTCCGAAACATACGTCGGCGATGCATTTTATCAGTATTGAGTCAGCACAGGACGCGCATAATGAATATAACAATTATATCAAAGAGTGGCTGTTGATGGAGCCGAAAGATTTCGGCGTTTGCTATTTGACCAAATACTTTGGCAGGACATTGATGTGTGCACAGATTGACAAGTCCGGGGTTGAAAACAATCCGGCGCGGAAAGCTGAAGCTTTTGACGCTGACGAATGGTTTAGAGGCAAAAACAGGAAAACAGAACTCGGCGAACATGATTTTCTCGGTTTTGAGCCAGTTGCCAACATGAGCAAAGGCGCTTTGAAACTGCAGCTTTTTGCCAATAACATTTTGAAAAATGCGGTCAGAAATTCTCAGAAGCAGGGCGGGGATAAATTTATACCTTTGCCGAAAATACAGAATCTGGCGGCAGACAGCCTGATACAAAAGTGTGATTTTGCCAAGGCGGCAATTACAGGGTTTCGTCTGTATAATCAGGTTATGAACACGGACAGAAGCAAAATTGATGCTTATGCCAACTGGCGCCGTTCAATCCCGAGAGTTGAACTTGACTGACAAGTTTTTTGCTTGTCGTTGGGATATAAGAAAACCCGCTAAAAAGCGGGTTTTGTCTTTTTGAGGCATTGTCCTATTTCGTCTTCTGGCCGAATATTTGCAGGAACGAAGCATTTTGCTTTTCACTGCGGACTTGTTCCTGCTGTTTCAGAACTTCGGTGCGTTCTTCGCCTTCCGGCAGAGATAAGGCGATTTTGCCATAGGCCTTGTCAAGGATAGACAGCTTGCTGGCGCGGGGCATACGGGCTTTGTTGCACTGTTCAACAGCTTTATAATAAAAAGTCGGATCTTTGGCTTTGTCGCCAATGGCCATCAGCGCTTCACAGCGGTCTTCTTTGGTCAGGAATTTCATGGCAATGACTTCCTTGATGTTTTTCCATTCCTCGCTGCGGTTTAGTTTGAGGTGTGCATCGGCCATTTTTTTCAAGGCATCCAAACGGTTGTCACGCGCAGCATAACGGTAGGCGCCGGTCAGATAATGCAGCCCTTTTTCCGTGAACTTCATTTTATCACTGTTTGAAGTCATGTAACCGATAATCTGACCGCGTCCGAAATACAGGTCGGCCAGAGCCATATTGATTTTGTAAGCGTTTTTCCGGTCTTTGGTTTTAGACAGGGCGCGTTGGTAGGCGCGGATGACCGGTTTGGGGTTTTCGTTGGCGGGCAGTCTGGTCTGGCAATATGAAATCAGGCGGAAATCGCTGCTCTTGGACAGAACGCGCTGCAAGTATTCCATTTCGCTTTTAGAAGGAGATTTATCCTGCTGATAAATGTTTTGGGCGCTGACTTTGCGGTGAAGTTTTGAGGAGATGAAGTCAATCATGCACAGGCCTTCGCTGTCGAGCAGCTTATCGCCGCTGTTTTCCATTTTTTCAACCAGAACATCGGCTTTGTAACTGTTAAAGTTCGGCATATCGCTGATGAGGTAAACTTCAGCTTCGTTGACAGCGTCGACAAAGTTGATGACCGGCTGCAGTTCACTGACGTTTTCCAGGCGTTTTTTGACATAGGTGTACATAAGAGAGTCGGCGTTTTCGCCTTCAACAGCACGGATATACTGCAAATCCTGTTCGGAGAAATAACAGACCTGTTGCAAAAGGTCGTAGGCTTCTCCGGGGCGCTCGTTCAGGGCGGCCAGTATAGACTGTTCCTGCAGGTCTTCTATTTTTTCCCGATATCCGGTGTCGAGGAGCCGTTCTTTTTCTGTGACCGGATTTATTTTTTCCTCTTCGGCCAGCTGTTGCAGGTATTCCTGATAATTGAGTTCAAGATCCTGTTTGACAGCCTGTTCAAAAATCTGGTTGTCCAGCGGGAGAGGGTGGGACAAGTAAATTTTGTCATTGTTGTTTGCATCGGCATTTTCAGGGGCTTGAGATTGAATTTCCTGTTTTTCTTCGCTTTCGGCCATGTTTCTTCTCCGGTTTATTTTAAATTTTAGTTGCCGAAAGTATAGAAAAAATAAAAGAAATTGTCAATATATTTTGACAAAAATGAAAACCGATTAAAATATATCAGCGTTTTTGATGATGTCCAGGGCAATTTCTTTGGCATAACGGCTGGCCTGATGTCGATAATCCGCAATCGGGTTTTCGCTGTCATTCAGCCTGACAGCGAAGAAAACCTTTTTCCCGTCACGTTCGCAGAAGCCGACAAACCAGGCGTTGCGGACGCGGTCGTCTTTTATTCCCAAGCCGGTTTTACCATAGATTTTGACAGGCGTATCTGTGACAAGCATCAGGTTTTTCAGCGTTTCCGCTGCCGGGCTTTTTTCCCGGAACAGCCGCGCCAGAACCTGAACCTGTTCCAGCGGGGAAATTTGCAGGGATGATTCTATCCAAAAGCCTTTCAGCTCCGGCAGGTCGGTATTGGTGTTTTGGTCGCCGCGCCAGTCGGAGATGTCCTGATTCCCGTATTGAAACCGCCGTAAAAAATCCTTAACGCGCTTGGGAGGAATACGGTCAATCAACGCGCGGAAATACCATACGCAGGAAGTTTTAAATGCTTCCTGCAGGTTCATGTCTTTATTCCACTGCGGATATTGGTAACGGTTGCCGTTGTGGGGTATTTTGGGGCTTTGCGGCGTGGCGATGTTTTCCGCCAGAGCAATATATGACGACATGATTTTAAAGGTGGAGCAGGGCGAGGAACGTTTTTGGCTTAACTCGCGGTTATAGACCTTGTATTCTCCGACAGCCGGATTGTAAAAGACAGCCGTACCGTCAATGCCTTTGAAATATTTTGACAGGTCCGTTTCTGTCAGGCGTTCATTGTTGCCGCAGGCTGCCAGCAGAACGGCGGCAAGCATTATCGTTAATTTTTTCATATCAGACCGTATGGTTGGTTATACTTTGCCGCTCAGTATACTTTTATAAGGTAAAAATATGTTAAAGGAAGAAAACCCGGGCTTGAAAAAATGCGGTTTTGCCTTTATCTTGCAAGAAGAACAACACTATTTGGGGAGAGAAAAAATGGACTGGATGTATCTGGTTTTGGCCGGATTATTTGAAATTTCCTGGCCGACAGGGTTCAAAATCGCGCAGACGAGCGCGTTTAAGGCCGGGTGGATCGGTTTTTCCTGCGCGGGAATGGCTGTCAGCGGCCTGTTCCTTTATTTGGCGCAGCGTTCCATTCCGGTCGGGGTGGCTTATGCGACCTGGACGGGTATCGGCGCGTTGGGGACTTTTTTGCTGGGCGTGGTTTATTTTGGCGATAACGCAACTTTTCTGAGCTGGCTTGGCGTCTGTTTGATTATTTGCGGCATTGCGGCGCTTAAAGCATCTCACCTGCTGGCGTCATAAAACGGAAAAGCCTCCTTTGCGGAGGCTTTTTTTGAGGTTTAATCTGGTCATAAAAGGGCGAAAATGTCATTGAAAGCTTCGCTCATGGTCGGGTGGGTATAGATGGCGTCACGCAATGTCTGACAATCGGTTCCGGTATCCATAGCCAGTTTTAGAAGGTTAATCATTTCAAATGATTCCGCGCAGAAGAGCATGGCGCCAAGCAGTTGTCCGCTGTCAGCGTCGGCAATGACCTTTAGCAAACCGCGGGTATCTTTATAGACATGGGCTTTCGGGAAAGCAGAAACCGGCAGTTTGGCAATTTTGATATTCAGCCCTTGGGCGCGGGCTTCTTTTTCATTAAGGCCGACGCGGGAATAAGCCGGGGTGATGAAAACGCTGTATGGCACATTGCGGCGGCGGGCAAGGGTATAAGAGCCATCGCCGAACAGCTGTGAACGCACAATCCGGTAATCATCCAGAGAAACATAGGTGAACTGCGGGCCGCCGTTGACATCGCCCATCGCCCAGACGCGCGGGTTGGAGGTTTGCAGGCGTTCGTTTACGGCAACAGCGCCGTGCGGCGTGGTGTTGATATGCGCTTTTTCCAAATCAAGCCCTTGGATATTCGGGCGGCGTCCGGCGGCAATCAAAACCGCTTCTGTTGGCAATGTTTTTTCTTCATTGTTTTCAATATATCTGACAACAACCTGCTCTTTTTGATGTAAAAATTCTTCAACCTTAACGCCAAAGTGAAATTCTATCCCTTTGTTTTGCATGACTTTTAAAATTTCAGCGGCGATGTCTTCATCTTCACGGGGCAGAAACTCCTGCGTATCCTGAAGGATGACGACTTTTGAGCCGAAACCGGCATAAATTGACGCAAATTCCAAACCGATATAACCGCCGCCGATGATAACCAGTGTTCGCGGCAGTTTATCCAAATCCATGAGAGAGGCGCTGTCATAAATGCGGGGCAGCTCAATTCCTTTTATCGGCGGAAAAAAGGAAGAAGCGCCGGTATTGATGAAAATTTGCGGCGCGGTGAGCACTTCGCTGCCGTCGCCAGCGGTGACGGTTACGGTTGTATCATCGGCAAAAGCGGCGGTTCCGTTGTAAATATCGACGCCGGCTGCGTGCAGCTTGTCATAGTTCTTTTGGCGCAGCATGGCTGTCACGCGCTTTTTTTCAGCAACGGCTTTTTGGTAAAAGGTCTGTTTTTGTTCCCAGTCGGCGGCCTTGATGATTTGCGCTTCCTGCGCGCTGGTGACCAGTGATTTTGACGGGATACATCCCACGTTGATACAGGTTCCGCCATACATTTGCGCGGATTTTTCAATCAGGGCGACTTTCATTTTGCGGGCAGCCATGTCGGCGGCCAGTGTTTTTCCGGCTTTGCCGAAGCCGATGATAACGGCGTCATAATTTTTCATTATATTTTCCTTTGTTTGTTTATATGCGAAAATATAATCGCCTGACGATTTTTTGCAAGGTTTCAGCGCTGATTTTGCGCCAGATTCAGGTAAACGTGCTGTTTTACATAGTTGTGTTTGGACAGGGCTGCCGACTGGCGGAAATGTTGGCGGGACAGTGTCAGAGCGCGGGCAATGAGCGCTTTGTCAATGTTGCGGCAGTACATTTGACTGCGAAGCTTTTTCGTTTTCATTTTTTTATTGATGTCAGCAATCTCCTGACGGAAAAAGGCGGAAACATTGATAAAGTTTTTCAGTATTTCCGGATTTTCGCGGACATTGACAAGTTTTTGTTTGCCGTCTTTTCCGAGAGTTTTCAGCTCGCGCGACAGGTCCAGACAGGCGAAGCTTTTGCTTTCGGGATTGTAAACCCGGTAAGAAAACATAATGGAGCGGAGCTGCAGATATTCTTCGTTGTTTTTTTCCGTTTCTTTGAACAGCGGCTGCTTTTCGGCATCTTCCAATGCAATGCCGGCCAGACTTTCGCGGTAGTCTTCGGCTTCGTTGTTCCAGAGAATATGGTTAAGGTTCATCAGCTTGGGGTAATCGGTAGCCAGGCTGCGGATGTTTTGTTCTTTTTCCTGTTCGGAAATATCCGGTTTGGCCAGTTTGGTCTTGAGAGCGCTGACGAGGAGGCGGTCGTTTTCGGCAAACATGGAGAAATCGCGGTAATTTTCCTGCTGCAGATAGGTGTTGAGTGCATAGAGGGTTTCTTCAAATGTTGCGCTGCGCTCGTCGTCAATGTCTTTGTTGAAGATGTTTTCAAGAGTGAGGTTTTTGGCGCTTTCCTTATAACTCCGGCTTTCCAGCAGCAAATTGTTTTTAAAGTGTTTCAGTTCGTGCAAAATGGTGCGTTTGACGGCCGTTTCTTTTTCCAGCATACGCTGATAGACCTTATAAAGCTTTTGTTCTCGGTCGGTTTT
>JAUNPO010000214.1 GCA_030536665.1 Pseudomonadota bacterium | reverse complement strand
GAGAAACAGCAAGCCGAACTCCCGTTCGCTGCAAAGCCTCCACAATGCGGGACGCAATCCCGGAGGTTGACATAGTAACGCGCCGGCGGGAAATTCCTATCCCCTCACAATCGGTTATAATATTCAGGGCTTTTACAACATTATCAAGGTTGTTTAAAGGTTCCCCCATTCCCATAACCACAATATTGGAAAGGTAGCGCACTTCATCTGTCGGGCTCGGCCATTCGCCATACGCATCGCGAGCCACCATAAATTGTCCGACAATTTCTCCGACAGTCAAATTCCGGGTAAATTTCTGGCTTCCGGTGTGGCAGAATCGACACCCCATTGCGCAGCCTACCTGAGTAGAAATACATACGGCTCCACGGTCTTTTTCCGGAATATAAACCATTTCAACGCGTTCGCCGTCCTTAAACTCCAGCAACCATTTGTGGGTTTTATCTACGGATATTTGCTCCGTAATAATTTTTGGCCGGGTAATCGTATAGTTTTCTTCCAGTTTCTGCCGCAATGACAAAGAAAGATTACTCATTTCGGCAAAATCAGTTACACCGCGAAAATATATCCATTGCCACAATTGTTTTGCCCGGAAACTTTTTTCTCCAAGCCCGGCTATTTCTGCAACTAATTCTTCTTTTGTCAGATTTGTAAGTTCTTTTTTTTCTGTCATTTTATGCTCTTTATTTGCATTTTGCGCTGATTGCCTTATAAGCTCCCGTAAAACCGGCCAAAGAATATGTGTCCTTGGTTTTGGTTCCGCGTGAAGACATTCCTTCAACTATCATCCTTTGTCCGCGCTTCATTGCATCAACCAGTTTCTTATCCGTAGAAGCGTCCGGTGCCCAAGCGTTATCTCCGCTGGTAAACAGATTGTTAAATGACGTTGTACCGATTTTTACAACCACCCCGGAGCCTTTTTTATAATCATATCCGGCTACAAAATTAACTACATTATAGCTTTTATCCGCAGGCCGATGGGTTACGACGGCATATATATCCCCGCGTTTTTTATAATTTCCTTCGTCTTTTTTGGGCGTCGAAGCCATATAACAGACCAAATTTTTTCCTTCTTTATATGAATATGCAGTCCAGTCGCCATACTCTCCCAGCTCTACAGGAACACTCCCTGCAAAAGCCGGACAAGAAATAAGCAAAGCCAAGGATAAAATAACATACTTTTTCATGATTTTAATTCCTAAAAAATTTGATTTTGTTATATCATAATTAAGACATTTATAATAAACAATTAACAAGTTTAAGAAATACCGCAAAAAAGAGGGCATTAAATGTTTCATCCTGATTATATTAATCCGAAAAAACTGATAAATAACGACGATATTCTTCAACTGTTTAAATTAGTAGAAAAGCACGGCGGCGTTTTGCGCTTTGTCGGCGGTGCGGTAAGAGATGCTATTGCAGGACTAGACAGGACAGATATCGATATGGTAACGGATATGTCCCCTTCGGAATTTTCGGATATGTGCGATGATGAAGGCCTCAGATGTGTCCCTATCGGTATACAATTTTTTACAATCGGCGTTATTATCAATGACAGTTTTTTCAAGGTTACATCTTTAAGTACCGAAGAGGACAACGGCAAAGACGAATGGAAGAGCGATGCGGCGAAACGCGATCTTACCATAAATGCCGTTTATGCCGATGAAAAAGGTAATGTTTTTGATTATTACAACGGTATCAATGATTTGGAAAACGGAGTTATCA
>JAUNPO010000213.1 GCA_030536665.1 Pseudomonadota bacterium | reverse complement strand
TTTTGTTAAGGATTTGACGCGTATAATAAGCGCAAAGTTTATAATTGTCAAAAAAATTTTGGCGCTTCTGCATAAAAACAAACAGTCAATAACTTGCTGTTGAAGCTTTACAAAAGCCGGAATTCCGGTTATGACGATACGCAAAGGAACGATACAAATGACGAGATTGAAAACAAACCTGAACTTCTGCCTCGGGCTCGGCACCCTGCTTCTGCTGGCGGGCTGCGCTTCCGAGCCGAAAGAGTTTGAATACAAAAACCTCACCGAAGAAGTCGAAGCCATCAAAGCCGACGGCGGCATCTACAAAGTCGGCAACCCGTATACCGTTATGGGGCAAAGCTATACCCCGCGCGAAGATTACGGCTACGTTGAAACCGGCATGGCTTCATGGTACGGCGACGACTTCCACAACAAGCGCACCGCCAACGGCGAAACCTATGACATGCGCGCCGTAACCGCTGCGCACCGCACGCTGCCTCTGCCGTCGATTGTCCGCGTAACCAACCTCGAAAACGGGCGGTCGATTATTGCCCGCGTCAACGACCGCGGCCCCTATGTCAAAAACCGCATTATCGACCTCTCCGAAAAGGGTGCCGAACTGCTGGGCTACAAAAACAAAGGCACAACAAAAGTCAAAGTCGAAGTTTTGGAGCGCGAAAGCCGCGCCATAAAGGAAGCCATGCTTTCCCCGTCCAACTCCTCCGCGACTTACGGCAACCAGACCATACCTTATTCCAACACGCAGACGGCAATGGCTGCGGCACCCGCCGCCGGAACTGCCGCGGCAAAACCGGCCGCCAAGCCGGCAAAGTACGAAATCAGCACATCACAACAACGCCAGCCGCTTAAATACACGTCAGAAATTTCGCTGGCGTCCAATGCGTCCGCTGCGGCGGTCAATGTGCCGGAAAGCGCAGGCGAAGGCCCTTTCTTCGTCCAGGTCGGCGCCTTTGCCGATTATGACAAGGCCAGACAGATGGCGGATAATATGAAGCGTTTCGGCAACGTTTCGATTTACGAAGCCTACTTAAGCAAAAACGGCGTTTACCGCGTCCGCCTCGGTGCTTATCCGAACCGCGGCGAAGCGATGAAAATCCTTGACCGCGTGCTTGATTACGGGCACTCGGACGTAACTATTGTGGAAAAAGATTAGCCCGTTCCGGCAGCGGCGGAATATCCGCCGTTCCCGCCAGACGGCGCCCTGTGGCAACTAAAACTGGAGAACAAACGACAATGGCTCTGAATATCACTAATTCCCTGCGGCAGAATCAATCCGGCCGCATATCGCTTTCCCAAAAACTCTGCCTTCTGGCGGCGGGAATTTCCTGCCTTTCTTTCGCCGCGTCGGCGCACGCCTTTGAAACCAAGGCCAGAAACGCGATTTTGATGGATTATGAAACCGGCGCCTATCTGTTCACCAAAAACCATCAGGAAATGATTGCCCCGGCATCGATGAGCAAACTGATGACAGTCTATGTCCTCTTAAGCAAGCTTAAGGACGGCGAAATTTCCCTCGACGACAAATTTACCGTCAGCGAAAACGCCTGGCGCAAGGGCGGCGCAGCCTCCGGCGGGTCGACCATGTTTCTGAAAATCGGACAGGAAGTCCGGGTTGAAGACCTCCTGAAAGGGATTCTCATCCAGTCCGGCAACGATGCCTGCATCGTCGTCGCCGAAAACCTTGCCGGTTCGGAAGCGGAATTTGCCGCGATGATGAATGAGACC
>JAUNPO010000002.1 GCA_030536665.1 Pseudomonadota bacterium | reverse complement strand
AAACACTTCCTGTTAATGATAAAATGCAAGAAATCATAAAAAAAAGGATGCTCGACTTAACTGATAGGTATCTCCCCAAATTAAAAAAAATAAAACACAATGAAATAACTCTTTCTGAGGAAATAAACTCAAAAATTGCCTCACTCAGAGGATTATATCCTTCAACTCAAACACCCTATAAACCTCAGCAGATAAAGATTAACTCACATATATTAAAAGAAAAAACAATCAACCGCTAAGGCAACAATCCCCAAAAGACACAAACTTCCAATCGACTTAGACCATTGTAAAACAACGAAACTTGAGAATAAAAATCCGTATAACGCCCCGAAACTTCTCTTAGCTTCGCTAGGGAGAAACGACCGCAGCAAAGCTTAGTTGTTCGCGCAAGTAGAAAGCTTCAGCTTTCGTAGCGGCGCAAAATTGCGCTTACCAACACAACCTTACACGAACTCGCTTAAATACTTGATTTATAAAGAAAAAAGCCGCTTTAAAGCGACTTTATCTTGAGTAGCAGGGACAGTAAGATTACTCTGCGCTTTGCTTGAGTTGCTGCGTCGGATATTGGCTAAAGCCAACCGGCGTTCTTCCGCCCGCCTTATCCTCCTTGTCAAACTCACTCCCCCGTGAGTTCTCGTCAACTTTCCCAAATTGCCAATAAAAAAACCACCCTAAAGGTGGTTTTTTATTGGCAGGGGCAGTAAGATTCGAACTCACGACACCCGGTTTTGGAGACCGGTGCTCTACCAACTGAGCTATACCCCTATAAAAAACAGTTTAACCAAACTGCGCTTTCTTTGATACACAACTCCGCACAATAAATCAAGAACTTTTTTCAAATTTGCCGCAAAAAAAGGAAGACTTTTTATTTCTTCCTTTTTTATTCGCTGCTCTAAAGGGGAGCAAAGAATGAATCAAACTGTAAGAATTCAGAGGGACGACACCTGACTAAGCCAAAAGGACATACAGATGTCGCCGCCTCGCTAATTCTCTAGCAGCCGACCATTACGCCTGCTCCTCGACTTTGATGCGCATTGCATAGAAAGAACGCCATACAAAGATTAACGCAATCGCCATAAAGACGGCACCCAATGTCAAAGACACATTGCGCGGCGCCGAAACGGCAATTTCCACAGCCAGCAAACCGAACAAAGTCGTAAACTTAATAATCGGATTCAAAGCTACGGATGACGTATCTTTATAGGGATCGCCGACCGTATCGCCGACAACCGAAGCTGCGTGCAGTTCTGTTCCCTTTTCACCAAGATCAACTTCAACAACCTTCTTGGCGTTATCCCATGCACCGCCGGCATTAGCCATATACAGCGCCTGAAACAAACCGAAGACGGCAATTGAAATCAGATAGCTGGCAAACAGGTTCGGATCAAAGCAGGCAAAAGCCAACGTAAACGAGAAGATGGCAACAAAAATGTTAAACATGCCTTTCTGCGCATACAACGTGCAGATACGAACAACCTCTTTGCTGTCTTCAACCGAAGCGGCTTTCTTAGTATTCAGCTTAATGTGCTTTTTGATGAAATCAACCGCACGATAAGCACCGGTCGAAACCGCCTGCATGGAAGCGCCGGAGAACCAGTAGATAACCGCGCCGCCAAGAATGATGCCGAACAAAACTTCCGGATCAAGCAATGACAACTTCAGGTTCAGCAAAAGAATGATTGAGAAAATCATTGTTGCCGCACCGATAACCGCCGTACCGATAAGCACCGGTTTTGCCGTTGCCTTAAAGGTGTTTCCGGCGCCGTCGTTAGCTTCCAGATAGTGCTTGCCTTTTTCAAAATCAGGCTTAAAGCCAAAATCTTTTTCAATGGTCTTGTTAATGCCTCTGATATTTTCAATCTGTGACAATTCAAACACAGACTGAGCATTGTCGGCAACCGGCCCATAACTGTCAACGGCAATGTTGACCGGCCCCATACCCAACATACCAAATGCTACCAGACCAAAGGCAAAGACTGACGGATAAACCATATAGGCATCCAGTCCCGAACTTGCGGTAACATAAGCAATCGCCATCAGTGCAACCATGACAATTCCCTGCCAGAAAGCGGAGAAATTACCGGCGACAATACCTGAAATAATATTCAGGGAAGCGCCTGCTTCGCGGCTGGCATTAACGATTTCGTTAACATGTTTTGACTTCGGAGAAGTAAAGATTTTGGTAAATTCCGGAATCAAAGCCGCGGCCAACGTACCGCAGGAAATGATAACCGAAAGCTTCCACCACAAATCTGCTCCCATATCGCCGATCATCACATAAGAAACGCCGAAAGTAACCAGAATGGAAATAACGGACGTCAGCCAAATCAAACTGGTCAGAGGCTTTTCAAAATCAAATTCGTCTTTATTGCCGTAAAGCAATTTAGACAAGCCGTTATTCAGGGCATAAGATACCAAAGACGTAACGATCATCAACAGGCGCATAGCGAAAATCCAGACAATCAGACGCGCCTGAATGTCAATCCCGCCGCTCATCAAAGCCAGCTCGCCGTTTTGCGTATACATCATGCCTGCACCGAGAACAATAAAGCTGATAAGGGCCACGCCGGTTACGCCGTAGGTTTCAAAACCATCAGCGGTCGGCCCGACTGAATCGCCGGCATTATCACCGGTACAATCGGCAATCACACCCGGGTTGCGGGCATCGTCTTCATCAATTTTGAAGATAATCTTCATCAAGTCCGCGCCAATATCGGCAATCTTGGTAAAAATACCGCCGCAAATACGCAAAGCGGCCGCACCCAAGGATTCGCCGATGGCAAAACCGATAAAGCAAGCGCCGGCGCTCTCACGCGGAACCCACAGTAAAATGATAATCATCATAATCAGTTCGACGCAGATAAGCAAAACGCCGATAGACATACCCGAACGCAGCGGCAGGCTCATAACCGGAAAGGCTTTTCCCTGCAAAGAAAGGAAAGCCGTGCGCGAGTTGGCATAAGTGTTAATGCGCATGCCAAACCAGGCAACGGTATAAGAACCGAGAATACCCAAAACTGACCACATCAGAATAGTCAGCACTTTCGGCATCGGTGTTGCGTTAAGATAATAGAAATAATAAAAGATACAGGCAGCAATGAACAGTTCCAAAACCACCAAAAGCTTTGACTGCTGTTTCATATAGGTTTTGCATGTTTCATAAATCGTATGAGAAACATTCAGCATGGATTCGTGCGCGGGAATTTTTTTAATTTTAAAAAATTCATACAAACCGAACAACATGCCCAAAATACAAATACCGAGGCCATACATCAGGATTTCGCTTCCGGTCATGGACAAACCGAAAATATTATACCCGACATCAAGGCTCGGAATGTTAAGATCGATTTCAGAAGCCTGAGCTTGAGAAATCCCGGCAGCTGCAGCCATAAACACGGCCAGAGCCAAAGATTTTAGTCTTTTCAAAGCTGACATTCCTAAATTCCTTTAATTGTTAAACCAAAATTCAATAAACATAACCACCCTCAAAAACAGGTGATTCTTTTTATTATGCCGTCATCATAGATTCCTGATTCTAAATTTTGGGTTAACTCTTTAAAATGATTCAAAAAAATAAGCCTGCAACACGCAAAAAAGCCCGGAATTTTTATTCCGGGCTTTCTTTCAGATATAACATTACTCTTTCAGATTTTTCTCCCAGTTATCGGCCTGCTGATAAAAAGCGATTGCCTCACTCTTCTGCTTGGCCAATGCCTTGTCGGAAATTTTCGGCCCTTCAACCGAATACTGGCGGACAGGTTTCAAAATAACATCCGTCCCGTTCTTAACAAAACCGATTTTCTGATAATTGCTGACGAAGAAACGGGATTCATAATCTTCAGACAATGCGTCCTGCCCATAAAAGCGTGATTCATAATCAAAGTTCAAAATTCCCAAAATCGTCGGCAAAGCGTCAATCTGGCTTATCGGCGTGTCAATTCTCTGCATTTTAACCAGCTTCGGCGCATAGATAATAAAAGGAATATGATAACCTTCAAGATTAATCTCCTCCTTGCCGGATGCGCCGGCCGTATGATCGGCAATAAAGACAAACAACGTGTTGTCAAACCACGGCTTGCTCTTGGCTTCCTTAATAAACTCGCCTATGGCATAATCGGCATACATAACGCCGCCCAAGCGCCCCCACTTTTCCGGTTCAAGCGGAATCCGCCCTTCCGGATACGTGTACGGCCGATGGTTGGAAATCGACAACAACATTGTAAAGAACGGCTTTCCGGCAGCATAAGACTTGTCCGCTTCCTTAATAACCTTGCGGTAGGTATCATCGTCAGCCGCACCCCAGGCATTGGCAAAAGTAACTTCGCCTTTGTCCCAAACCGCACGGTCAACAATCTGAAAACCGTTATGCCCAAAGAAATAATTCATATTGTCAAAATAACCGTACCCGCCGTAAATCCACTTGTTGTCATATCCTTTTTCTTTGAAAATCGTACCGATATTGTACAGATTCTCATTATTCGGGCGACGGACGATAGACATTCCCGGCAGCGGCGGCACACCGAGCGTCAAAGCTTCAATGCCGCGAACCGAACGCGTGCCGTTGGCATAAGTGTTGCTGAAATACAATCCCTCTTTGGAGAGTTTTTCCAGATTCGGCGTCAGGGGAATATGTCCTTCGGGAAGATTCTCGTTCATATATTTGGCGCTCATGCTTTCCATCAGCACAATCACGACATTCGCCTTGTTTTCCGGTTTATCGGCAGTAATCCGACGGCGGATGTTTTTATCAGGCTCAAGAAAAGTAACATTTTTACCCTTAAGCTTCTCTTGCAGAATTTTCAGATTCTCCGCCGAATTCTGAGTAAGATAAAACTTGTCGTATGGCAGTTCGTTTTTCAAAAAGGCGCTGAACAGACTGTAAGTTCCTTCCTTGCCCGCCTCATTGTTATAATAGTTTTTGCATATTTCCAAACGAGACATATCAACGGCAAAGTAAGAAGCAACAAGCACGAGAACATAGACAGCCAGCTGCAGCAAACGCTTGCCCCACGCCGGCGCCGGAACTTCAGGAAACAGACTGCGATAAGACAGCTTCACAATAACCAGCGTCGCCGCCAGCAACCCCAGCAAAATCCAGTTCACCGGATAAGACTGATAAATATTGTCAATCACTTCGGTTGTATAAACCAGATAATCAACGGCGATAAAATTAAAGGCGGCCTGAAATTCATCCCAGAAAATCTGCGTAGAGGCGCCCTGAAACAACGTGGCATAAATAAAAACCGTATAAACGCCGGTGGTCACGATTTTATCCAAACGGCCGTTTTGTTTCTTTGCCGGCAAAAAGACCAGATACAGCACATAAGGCAGCATCATGTATAAAAAAGCGATAGACGCGGTCAAGAGCAAAATTCCCAAAACCTTGACCAATTCCCACGGCGCAAAATCAAACCCCGAAAAACTCTGGTATATCTTTCCGCACAGAAACAAAATTTCCAGCAAAATAAAGCTGATAAAAAACGGCTTAAGCCTCTGAATAAAATAAGATTTCATAGTCGTGCCCTTTAAATAATTAGTGCCCTGCTTAAATTAGCGTAAGATAAAAACAAATACAAGCGCTTAATTGAAGATAATAATAAGGATTATTAAATCTTTAATAAGATTGTCCGGTGTAAACTGGCTGTAAACGGTATTTTATAAGGAAATAATAATGAAAAAACTTCTCCTTCTCGGCTTAATTGCCTTTTTGGGCGCCGCCGCTTTCTGCTACCTGTCTTACGAAAACGAAATCAAATCCCGGGACAGCCTGACACTCTATGGCAATGTCGAAATCCGCCAGGTAGATTTAAGTTTCCGGGTTGAAGGACGGATTCAAAACATGTATTTTGAAGAAGGCGATTCCGTCAAAAAAGACGACCTCCTGGCCAGCCTCGACGATATTCCTTATAAAACGACCGCTGCACAAACTGCCGCTGAAATAGCGCAAAGCCAGGCAGCCTATAATAATGCCGTTTCAAAATACAACCGCAACGCCCCGCTTTGCACCAAAAACATCGTGTCCAAACAGGAGTGCGACGACCTGTTGAACGCCATGAACGGCGCCAAAGCCGCGCTTGATGCCGCTCTGGCGGCTGACGAACACGCCCGCAACAACCTCAACGACACCAAAATGTACGCCCCTGACAACGGCATGATTATGACCCGTATTCAGGAACCGGGAGCCGTCGTCGGCGCCGCGCAACCCGTCTATACCATGTCCAAAGAAACGCCGCTGTGGATTCGCGCCTATATTCCCGAAACACAGCTCGCAAACGTCAAATACGGCACCGCCGCTCAAATCATAACTGACAGCGTCAATCCCGAAAACGGGCAAGCCCGTGCCTATAACGGCTATGTCGGCTACATCTCCCCGGTTGCCGAATTCACCCCCAAAACCGTGGAAACAACCGATTTGCGAACAGACTTGGTATACCGCATCCGCGTCTATGTCGGCACCCCTGACGAGTATCTCAAACAGGGCATGCCCGTCACCATAAAAATAGACCTTGCCTCGGCAGCAGCAAAGGCGCAGGAATGACCTCTGATTTCATCACCATAAAAAACCTGACCAAGTGCTTCCCGGACAGCGGCATTACCGCTCTTGACGACATTTCCTGCACCATCGCCCGGGGAAAAATAACCGGGCTTATCGGTCCTGACGGCGCCGGAAAGACAACGCTTATACGCACGATCATCGGCCTTCTCCTCCCTTCAAAAGGAACCATAGACGTCAATGGCCTCAATCCCCTGACGGACAAAGAAGAATTAAACCTGTCCCTGGGGTATATGCCGCAGAAATTCGGCTTATATGAAGACTTAAGCATTAGCGAAAACCTTAAGCTTTACGCCGAATTAAAAGCCATCCCGCCGCAGGATCAGGCAAATGTCTTCAACCGCCTCCTCAAATTTACCAACCTCCAAAACTTCACCACCCGCCTGGCCGGAGAACTCTCCGGCGGCATGAAACAAAAACTCGGCCTGGCCTGCGCGCTGCTCTCTGCGCCCAAACTCCTGCTTCTGGACGAACCCTCCGTCGGTGTTGATCCCATCTCCCGCCGCGAACTGATAAAAATGGTCAACGAACTGGCTGACAGCGGCACAACAATCCTCTGGTCAACGGCATATCTTGACGAAGCCGAAAACTTTGACGACTGCCTGCTGCTGAATGAGGGAAAAATCCTCTATCAGGGAAAACCTGAAGCCTTAACTCAAAAACTGCAAAACCGGGTCGCCCTGTTACAAAATACTTCCGGCAGCAACCGCGACCTGCTCAAAAGAATCAGCGGCAAAGAACAAAATATTGTCGATGCCGTCATTCAGGGAACAGCCGTGCGCGTTGTTTTCAAAGACAAAATCCGCCAAATGGAAGGAACCGTTTCCCAAATTGCCGCACCGCGTTTTGAAGACGCCGTCATCGACATCCTCGGCGGCATTCCTCACGGCGTTTCTCCGTTAAACCGTTCATACCCGCAAACGGCGGCAAACGTCGAATACCCGGTGGAAGCGCAGAATCTGGTCAAAAAATACGGCAGTTTTTACGCGGTTAAAAACAATACCTTTCAAATCCGCCGCGGTGAAATATTCGGGCTCCTCGGCCCCAACGGCGCCGGAAAATCAACCTCGTTCAAAATGCTCTGCGGCCTGACAACGCCGACATCGGGCACCGCCCGCATTATGGGCGTAGACGTCCGCAAAAAACCGGCGCTGGCCCGTTCCCGCCTCGGCTATATGGCGCAGAAATTTTCACTTTATGCCGACTTGAATGTCCTGCAAAATCTGAACTTTTTCTCAGGAATTTACGGCCTGAAAGGTGCAGAGCAAAAAGAAAAAATCGCGGAAATGATTGACATGTTCCACCTCGGCAAACACCTCAAAACCAACGCCGGCGATTTGCCTTTGGGATACAAACAACGCTTAGCCTTATCCTGCGCCATTATGCACAACCCGGCAGTACTGTTTCTTGACGAACCGACCTCCGGCGTCGACCCGCTGACCCGCCGCGAATTTTGGAATCATATCAACGTTCTGGCCGGAAAAGGCGTCACCATAATGGTCACGACCCATTTTATGGATGAAGCGGAATACTGCGACCGTATCAGCCTGTTTTATCAGGGGCAGGCCATCGCCACCGGCTCTCCCGACGAATTAAAACACAGTGTTTCAGCTGCGGCAACCATGGAAGACGCCTTTATCAGCCTCATCGAAAACTTTGACGCAAAGGCTGCGGCATGAGAATACTGAAAGCCCTTATCATTAAAGAATTTTATCAAATCATCCGGGATCCGAGCAGCATTTTAATTGCCTTCATCCTCCCGGCGATTTTGCTGCCCATATATATGTACGGCATTAACCTTGACACCACCCGGCTGACGGTTGGCATTAAAAATGAAGATATGTCAGTTGAGAGTCAAAGCCTGGCGGATTCCGTCGGCAATAACCGTTTTATCAATGCCGTTGCCTACGACAGCCGCCGGCAAATGTATGATGACATAAACAAGTCAAAACTCCGCGGCCTGATGATAATCCCGGAGAACTTCTCCCAAAACCTGTCAAAATCAACCTCAGCGCCGCTTCAAATCATTACTGACGGCTCGGAAACCAATACCGCAAATTATGTTGAAAACTACATAACCGCCATAGCCGCCCACTGGCTGACCGGACTGAGCAAATACCGCTTTTCCAATCCCGAACCGCTGGTCGTGCCGCAAAACCGCGTCTGGTATAATCAGGAATTAAACAGCCATTACTTTATCCTGCCCGGAACCCTGTCCATCACCCTGACGCTCATCGGCATGCTGCTGACTGCTCTGGTCGTTTCCCGGGAATGGGAACGCGGCACAATGGAAACGCTCATCACCACGCGCGCCCGCAAAATAGACATCGTCCTCAGCAAATACATCTCATACTTCATTCTGGGCTTTGCTTCCGTTATCTTTAACGTCATGGTCTGCGTGCATATTTTTGACATTCCCTTTCGCGGCAGTTACGCGGTTCTGTGGCTGACGTCATCACTGTTCCTTTTCGCGGCGCTCGGCCAGGGACTGTTCATCTCCTCAGCTTTAAAGAATCAGTTCACCGCCAGCCAGGCAGCGCTCGTCGGCGGCTTCATGCCCTCGCTGATTCTCTCGGGACTGGTCTTTCCGATTCAATCCATGCCCAAACTCGTTCAATATGTTACCTGGCTGATTCCCGCGCGCTATTATCTGCCTTGTGCCCAAAGCGAATTTCTGGCCGGGACAATCTGGGATGTCATCCTCCCCAACAGCTTCGCCATGCTTTGTTTCAGCATTGTGCTGATGATTGCCGTTTATCGCAAAACAGATATGAGGTTGGAAAAATGCTGAAACGTGTCTGGTCACTGATTATCAAAGAATTTCTGGCCGCCTGGCGCGACCCCAAAAGCCGGATTCTCATTATCGTCCCGCCGATTGTCCAGTTGATAATCTTCGCCAATGCCGCCACAATGGAAGTCAAAAACATATCCGCCGTCGTTTTCGACGATAGCAAAAGTTATGAATCCCGGGAGCTTATATCCGGCTTTGAAGGCTCGCCCTGGTTCAAAAAGATCATCTTCACTGACAACCGCCGGCAGATGGAAAATCTCATCGCCGCAGAACAGGCGCAACTGGGTATCATCATCAACAATGACTTCGCCGCCAAAATAAAATCGCGGACGCCTGCTGAGATACAGGTTATTGTTGACGGCAGACAAACCAATTCCGCCGCCATAATCAGCGGTTACGCCTCAAAGATAATCGCCGCCTATGAACAGCGCATCCACCCCGAACGCTATCGCTCGGTTCCCTCAATCACGATTGAAGTCCGCCACTGGTTTAACCCCAACCTTTCTTACCAATGGTACACCGTATCTTCCATGATTGCCATTCTCAGCGCCATCTCGGCGCTTGTCCTGACCGCCATGTCCATCGCCCGGGAACACGAACTGGGAACATTCGACCAAATCATCGTATCGCCGCTGAGTTCTTTTGAAATACTCCTCGGCAAAACCATTCCGCCGGTTATCATCGCCATGGCTGTCGCCATTATCATCACGTTCTGCGCCGTTCTTATTTTTGACCTCCCGTTCAAAGGTTCTGTCTTCTGGTTCATCCTCTCTCTTCTGGTTTACCTGATGTCCATTGTCGGCATCGGCCTGTTTGTTTCCTCAATCTGCAAAACCCAGCAACAGGCGATTCTCGGCGCATTTTCTTTTCTCATGCCGTCAATTCTGATTTCCGGCTATGTTTCGCCCATTGCGGATATGCCGCAGTTTCTTCAAAACATAACCTTAATCAATCCCGTGCGTTACTATCTGATAATCGCCAAGGGGATTCTCTTAAAAGACATGGCGCCCGCAGACATCTGGCAAAATATGATTCCCCTGTTTTTCATCGCCTTGGGAACGCTTTCCATCGCTGCCTGGACATTTAAAAAGAAACTTGGCTGACATATAATTAAGGTCTTGTAATAAAAAAATAACGGTTGTATATATCCCATGACAAAAAAATGAAGAGAAGTATACAATGATTCAAAATATGACCTCCGGAAATCCGGTAAAACTAATCATCCAATTTACAATTCCGTTATTAATCGGCAACGTCTTCCAACAACTTTACAGCATTTCCGACATCATCATCGTCGGCCGCCTGCTTGGCGTAAATTCTCTGGCTGCCGTCGGAGCAACCGGACCGCTGTTTTTTCTGCTGCTTGCCGTCACCATCGGCTTTACCAGCGGCCTGACAGTCATTACCGCACAGCGTTTCGGCGCCAACGACTTCAACGCCATGCGCCGTTCTGCGGCAACGGCAACAGTCATCAGCACCGCGTTCACGCTCATTTTCAGCCTGATTCTGATAGCTTTTCTCCGCCCCATATTACGCCTGATGAATGTCCCGGAAGAAATCTTCGGCGAGGCTTTGGCGTTTATTTCCATCATCGCCTACGGCCTGGTCATGATTGTCTTCTACAATCTTCTGTCCGGTATCATCCGCGCCTTGGGCGACAGCCGGACACCATTGTATTTTCTCATTTTTGCCTCAATCATCAACATCGGCCTCAACCTGTTTCTGATATACGTCTGCGGCATGGGCGTTGAGGGCTCCGCTCTCGGCACGGTCTTGGCATTAAGCATTTCCGTTATCTGCTGTTACTTTTACATCGTCAGAAAATTCCCCATTCTGCACCTCAAAAAAAGCGATTGGAAACTTGACTGGAATTTCAGCAAAGAACACCTGGCATTAGCCATCCCCATGGCCGTGCAGTTTTCAATCATTGCCCTGAGTTCCATGGTTATTCAGAGCGTCTGCAACTCTTTCGGCCCGCTGACGATTGCCGCCTTTACCTCTGCCATGCGCATTGAACAGCTGGCTGCCCAGCCGATGGTTTCCTTCGGCGTCGCCATGGCAACCTATACCGCACAAAATTATGGTGCCGGCTTAATCGGCCGTGTCCGCCGCGGCGTCTTCAACTGTTCCATGATTTCTTTAGGAGTCAGTATTTTTATGGCCGTAATTATTTTTACGGCCGGCGAAAACCTGGTTGAAATCTTCACCAAAGAACGCAACGAAATCGTTATTGACACTGCCAAAATGTATCTCAACATCAGCGTTTTGTTTTATTTCTTCCTCGGACAGATATTTGTTTACAGAAACGCGTTGCAAGGGCTTGGAAAACCGGTAATTCCGCTTATATCAAGCATAGTTGAACTGGGAATGCGCTCATTTGCCGCCATCGTTCTGGCCTACCGCTTCGGCTTTATCGGCGTTTGCTACGCCAGCCCGATTGCCTGGATTGGCGGAGCCGCTGTCGTCAGTGTCGGATATTATATGGTCATCCGCCGCATCGGCCGCAAATACCTTTTCTGCCATCATCAGGTCGAACTGCCTTGGCATTAACAATTATCGTGCATATCTGTATTTTTATATTGCTTTTTAGGCGGATACAGTATTAGATAAAAACAAATAAAGAATATAAGACATTGTATTTTTTATAAAATTTAATTAGGAGAAAACTTATGGAATTATATTTGGATAAAGTAAAATCAATTATCAATAAAAATTTCGTTGATGTTATCAAAAATCAATACGTTGACTTCAACGGTAAAACAAACTTTGCCGACTTTGCAAAATACATTGTAATTTATTCTGCAATTTATTCAATCTTTGCCGTTTTAACAGCTCTTTTACCGTTTTTAGCAGCAATCTGGGTAATTCTTTCCCGCGTCGTCGCTTTGGGATTGCTTCTCCCGACAATCGCAATTATGATTCGTCGCATGCGTGATGCCAAAATCAACCCTTGGTACCTGCTGTTCATTCTTATCCCGGTTGTCGGAGCAATTTATGTTATGACTTTGCTCTGCGCTGACAGCGAGAAATAATCATCATAAAACAATATAAAGCCCGCTGCGTCACGGCGGGCTTTTTTATAACAACCTCCAACAAAAAGGAACAATTATGACCGTTTTCAACACCAAAAATCTTGTTATTCTTGCCATAATCGGCCTTTTGTCATTCATCGGCTACAATATTTACGGCGGAAAAGACGCCTATCATATAAATGAAAACGAAATTTATATGTTCTATCAGCCCACCTGTCCGCACTGCCACACGGCATCAGGCTATATCGCCCGCAAACATCCTGATATCAGCATCCGTATGGAAAACATTCAACAAAATCCCGAAAGCCGCAAACTCTTTGAAAAATGCGCTGAAAAATTCAACATTGACAAACGGGAACTGGGAACGCCGCTCATCTGTATGGGCAACAACTACATCCTCGGCTGGTCGAAGAATGCCGGCATCCAATTTGACAGCTATCTTGCCAGAATGAAAAAATAACGCAAAAGGCGGAGAATATTCTCCGCCTTTCTTTTTAACACATCCCAATCAGTTTTCAAAAACTTCCTTCAACTTTGCCGTTGCCAACAAAAGAGCCGAACGCGTCGGTAAAGTATCGGCAATGGCATTCAACATGACAAAATCATGAATCGTTCCGTTAAAACGCACCGCCGTAACTTTTACGCCGGCATTAGCCAACTTACGGGCATAAGCTTCGCCCTCATCGCGCAAAACGTCATTTTCATCAGTAATCACCAAAGCCTCAGGCAAATTTTTCAATTCCTCCTCCGTCGCCTTTAACGGGCAGGCATAAATTTTCTTTCTGTCTGCCTTATCCGGCGCGTAAGCATTCCAAAACCATTTCATCGCCTCGCGGGACAACCATGGGCCATTTTGAAAACGCAAATAAGATTCATTGTCAAAATCATCATCGGTCACCGGATAAAACAACAACTGAAACTTAATTTTCGCCGGCAGTTTTTTCTCTTTTGCCATCAAAGTCATAACTGCGGCCATATTTCCGCCGACACTGTCGCCGGCAACAACCAGATTTTTCAAATCGACACGCAGTTTGGCTGCATTTTTAACCACATATTCCAACGCTCCGTACAATTCTTCAATCGGCTGCGGATACTGTGCCTCTGGCGACGGCGTATATACCGGAAAAATAACCGCGGCACCGGTCTTTGCGGCCAGCTCCCGGATAAGGCGCTCGTGCGTATTGGCATCCCCCATAACCCAGCCGCCGCCGTGAATATAAAAGATAACCGGCAAAACGCCTTCAGCACCCGACGGGCGAACAATTCTGACCGGAATTTCATGATTGTCATAAACCATAAATGTCGTATCTTCAATATCCGCCTCTTCCTGACGAACCGGCATATCCTGAGCGCCGCGCAGCACGGCGCGCGCTTCTTCATACGACAATTCATACAGCGGTGTTTCGGTATTTTTTTCCACATCATCAATAAATGCCTGAATTTCCGGCATCAAAACAATTTTATTCATAAAAGCCTCCTTAAATAGCTGTTCAAAATCTATATAAACACTCATTCGAGCCATTCAACCCCGGTTAAATCTAAGTTAACAATTTTAAGTTTATAATAAAGACGCTAACAATTCAGACAAATAACAAAGGACGCGGACTATGAAAAAATTGCTTTTACTGACAACCGTGCTTTCCGCCGTATCGGCATCTGCCCATGCTGCAACCCTCACTAAAGACAACTGGGATTTTACGGCATCCGGCCTGATGGGCGGCTACTACGGTATCTCGGAAACAAAAAAACAATACGCTGTAAACTCCATGCCTAACCGCTGGGTCTACCGTACCGATGCCCTCTTTGGCGCAAACTACCACTTTTCTCCCGACCACCGACTCGGCGTCTTCGGCAACTTCACATTAGTTTACCGGGAACATGATAAAGACTATCGCGACGGCGACTGGCGCTTTTATCCTTTTGTAACGGATAAATCCAAATACGGTGACATCACTGTCGGTTATGTTTATGGGGCAGCCCATGAACTGCACAAAGGGGCAAAGGAAATCACATTTTTCGGTATCGACGATACCAACATGATTTATTATCTGAGCAATCCCAACTGGGGTAACGGCAAACATTCCGTAAAATTCGCCACACCAAAATCAACGGCGATTATGGATGACGGCCGCGCCGCCAAAATCAAATATATTTCACCGGAAATCGGCAATACCAAATTCGGTTTTTCTTACACGCCGAAAAATGAAAACCGCCGCGGTTTTGTCAGCCGTTATGCTCATTATGAACTGGAAGAAGACGGCTATACCGCAGCCATGCAAAACCGCTGGGAACTGCCGGATAACTCCACCTTATACACATCAATGGGCTACGGTATATTCAACCGGACAGATAACGAAATGTCTTTCGGCGTAACCTGGGTCAAAGATAACTTCAACATTGCTGCCGGTTATAAAAACGCCTGGATTAAAGGCAATAAAAACCCCATCACCTATAAAGCCAAAAGTTCTTACCTGCCGGCTTTGTTCGACAACTACCGTGAATCCAATGCCTATAACGTCAGCATGGGCTACCAGTTTGAAAATTTCAAAACCAACCTGGCCTATCTGCACACGGAAGCGTCCAACACCCGGAACAGCGACGACTTATATATCTGGTCAAACGTCTACTCCGCCAACAAATATATTGATTTGTTCCTCGTCGGTGCTTACCTTAACGCCAAAGGCGCCGAAAAATACGCTGACGATAACAGCAAAGGCTATGCCGTGGTTACCGGTATCGGCCTTAAATTCTAAACCAAAGTATTCCGAACAGCCGCTCCAGAAAAGGAACGGCTGTTTTTTGTCCGCGGTAAATACCTGACAAAGAAAGGGCTGATAAACATATCAGCCCTTTCTCTTTTACTTTGCCTGTCGTTTTACTCAACGGCCAACTGGCGAACTTCCTCGCCATACGCGTCTTTGACCGTCGTTTTGATTCTCATCAGCTCATACCATTTCTTAAACGAGCCATACAAAACGAATACCATCAAGACCATAACCGTTGAACCTAAAACGGCCAGCAGATACTGCTTGTTCGGAATATACTGCGTAAAGACCTGCAGATACCCGGCCCAGAATGTTACGACAACCATAAACAATCCCGGAATAGAAACCGCCAAGGCATATTTCTTACGGTCAAGTCTGAGCAGCATTGTCGTGCAGACAATCAACGCGCAGGTCGCCAGCAGCTGATTGCTCAAGCCGAACAACGGCCAAATGCTGCTGATGTTTCCGGTATATACCAGATATCCCCACAGAAACGTAAAGATTGCACTGGTAATAACCACACCCGGCATCCATTCCTTCTCGGCAAATTTCGGATGAACTTTACCCAGCATTTCCTGCAGGAAGAAACGGCCGACACGGGTTCCGGCGTCAATAGCCGTCAAAATAAACACGGCTTCAAACATAACCGCAAAATTATACCAATAAGCCATCAGATGATCCATATACGGAATGTTACGGAAAATATGCGCCATACCGACCGCCAAAGAAACGGCGCCGCCGGTACGTCCGTGCAAATCAATACCGATATGTTCTTCAAAGAACGGCAAATCGACAACGTTAAAGTTCGGATGTGCCTGAATTAACGCGGCATAAGCCTCGGGGCTTGAGTTAATGGCAAAATAATCGCCCGGCATCATCGTGCAGGCTGCAATCAAAGCCATAATCGCCACAAAACCTTCCGTCAACATTGCTCCATAACCGACAAACAAAATTTCACGCTCGTTGCCGATCATCTTCGGCGTCGTACCGGTGCCGATAATCGCATGGAAACCGGAAATTGCGCCGCAGGCAATGGTAATAAAAATAAACGGCAGAACCGGACCGTTAATAACCGGACCGCCGCCATAAATAAACGGCGTAAACGTGTGCATCATCAAATCGGGACGAACAAAAACAATACCGAGTGCCAGCATCAAAATCGTGCCGATTTTCAAATAAGTGGACAAATAATCCCGCGGCACCAGCAAAAACCAGATCGGCAAAACCGAAGCGACAAAACCATAAGCGGGAATAGCCAGTGAAACCGTCGTTCTGTCCCAGTCAAACATCCACCCCAAAACGTCTTGCTGCATAAGGGAGTGTCCTGAAATAATGCCAATCAGCAGCAAACCGATACCGATAAGGCTGGCCAATCCGACACTGTTCCTGCGAAACCGCATAATCAAGCCCATCAAAATGGCAATAGGCATTGTGATGGCAACAATAAACAAAGACCACGGCGCATTATGCATGGCACTGACACAGGCCAAAGACAACCCGGCCAAAGTCAGAATCAAAATGAACAAAACCGCAAAACCGGCAACAGTCCCGGTAAAGGGGCCGACCTCGCGTTCCGTAATCGTCGCCAGACTTTGCGCTTTATGACGAACGGAGGCAAACAACACCACCATATCATGAACCGCACCGCCTAAAACACAACCGATTAAAATCCACAACGCGCCGGGCAGATAACCGAACTGCGCTGCCAAAACCGGCCCGACCAAAGGCCCGGCTGCGGCAATCGCCGCAAAATGGTGACCAAACAAAACATTTTTGTTTGTGGCAACATAGTCATGCCCGTCAGCATATTTAACAGCCGGCGTAACACGATTCGCATCCAGCCGCAAAACCTTGTTGGCAATAAAAACCCCATAAAAACGATAAGCAATAGCAAAAACCAGCAATGAAACAAAGACCAGCGTCAATGCGTTCATGCCTTCAAAATAGCTCCAAAACCCGGAAACCATCTCCTCTTGCGTGACGACATCTGCCGCCCCCGCCGAAGATGCCATAAATCCCAGAGCCACTAAAAACGTGAAAAACACTTTCATAGCGATCACTCCCTAATTAAATTACATTCATCAATATACACCAAGAACGTTAATAAATCACTCAAAATAACACGACTGTTGAAAATAAGCGAAACGGCTTATTTTTCCGAACATACCGGCCTTCCTAAAGAGCTGTGTCTTTTCATCATGCGTCTGACGGACAAGCGCCGTCTCTTTACAAATTCTCTGCTGACGTTATACTGCACAGCATCAAAGGAAAAACAAATGGAACAGTTTATACAATACGGTTATTTCGGGCTTTTTGCCGGAAGCTTTCTCGCCGCTACAATTCTGCCTCTGGGATCGGAAATAATTTTTATCGGCCTCCTCTCCCTGGGCTTCAATCCCGCCCTGTGTCTGGCAATCGCTTCCGTCGGCAATACCTTAGGCGGAATGACAAATTATATTCTGGGACGAATGGGAAAAACCGAATGGATTGAAAAATACCTCCGGGTACCCCCACAGGAAGCAAAAAGCCTCAAACAAAAACTGCAAGGCAAAAGCGCCGCCCTTGCCTTTTTCAGCTTTCTGCCGTTCATCGGGGATCCGTTGGCAATCGCCTTAGGACTGATGCGCGCTAATGCCGTCATAACCATATCGGCCATGTTCTGCGGAAAATTCCTGCGCTATGCAATCCTCGCCCTCCCTTTCTGCTAAAAAACAATTAGTAATTTCTTAGACAAATGCCAATATAATATCCCTACATACACCCTTCCCCAAACTGTTGTCAGAAATAAAATAAGGAAATAAACATGAAAAAGCACCATATCGTAAGAAAAAAAGCACCCGCACCGGATTCTTTCATCAATATCTGCCTCTGTGCTTTTTACTTTTGCTTTCTCGCGCTTTATATATGCCTCCTATATGACACCATAACAACCCCCGTATGGAAGACAACTCCTGACACGCCTTGGTATTTAATCTCCAGAGTCCGCCACTTTTTATACTGCCTCACCCTTTTAATTTCATTTTCATACCTGCTGTTTTTCGGCTTTAAACACAAAGACGAACATCCCAAAAGATTCCGCCTCATCCTGTGCGCCCCAATATTTTTTATGATATTCCTCTTACTTGAACAGATAATTTTCTATCCGAATTTTAAATAAATCCGCCACCCTGCCCAACATTTTTACAAACAAAAAAGCCCTGACAAAAATCAGGGCTCCTTTATGCAAATCAGAAACAATAATTATGCTTTAGCAATCTGCTTTTTAATCTTAATAGCTTCTTCTGACAATTTTGTGTTGGAAGTAGAAGCCAGATAAGCGTCCAAACCGCCATTGTGTTCAATTGAACGCAAAGTTTTGGAGCAAACTTTAAGTTTGAATACTTTTCCAAGCTTTTCACTCAACAGTGAAACAACCTGAAGATTCGGCAAAAAACGACGGCGTGTTTTGTTATTGGCATGGCTCACATTGTTGCCGCTCATAACGCCGGTGCCGGTGATATCACATTTTTTAGACATATCAAATCATCCTATATTTCAATCAAAACATAAACTTGTTGATGACTTAATAGCCACAGATTCAACAAAAGTCAAGCAAAAAAATGCTCAACACCACATTTCAAGACAGAATTTATACAAATAATACATAGATATAGATAAACGGGCACAGAAATTTGGTATGAATTTGAAATTTTACTTGAGTCTTGGCAGAAAATAAGCTAAATAACTTAGCAGTCAATGTACCCGTAGCTCAGTTGGATAGAGTATCGGCCTCCGACGCCGAGGGTCATGGGTTCGAATCCCTTCGGGTACGCCATTAAAAAAAGCCACTCCTTGCGAGTGGTTTTTTTTGATGTTGCAAACCCCGGGATTCGAACACATGAGGAAATGGGTTCGACTAGGAGGAGAGGCAGACGGAAGTATGCCGCTGAGGCGCTGGCCGAACGACGACGAAGCGGCGACAAAAAGAGCCAATCCCTTCGGGTACGCCATCAAAAAAAGCCACTCCTTGCGAGTGGTTTTTTTTGATGTTGCAAGCCCTGAGATTCGAAGCCATGAGGAAATGGATACGCCGCCCCTCCCATTGCTCCCTTCCAACGCCCAGTTTATCCCCATTATCCACAAACCGCCGCCTTACCTCAGACACTTCAACCACTTTTGCCTTGTATTTGAAAATAAATAAGCTATAAATAGCCTGAACTAAGACAGGGATTTTGAATCATGGACAACAACATCGACCCATCGCTCCTTCCGCAAAACCTTGAAGCTGAACAGGCTCTTCTGGGAGCGATTCTCGTAAACAACAAAGCATTTGAAAAGGTTTCGGAATACCTCCGCCCCTTTCACTTTGCCGATTCTATCCATGTAAAAATCTTTGAAGTCATCTCCAAACTCATCCAGCGCGGCCATATTGCCGATGTCATCACCCTGAAAAACTACTTTGAACAGGAAGGCACCTTAAACGAAGTCGGCGGCCACAAATATCTGATAAAACTGGCCGACAGCGCCTCGCCGCTGACCAATGTCGAATATTACGGGCAGTTTATTTATGACAAATATCTGCGCCGCGAACTGATTGCCACCGGCTATGAAATTGTCAACTCCGCCATGAAAGAAGACGTTGATGCAGACGCCAACTCCCAAATTGAAATGGCAGAAAAACGCTTGTTTGAACTCTCGAACCAAGGCGACATCCAAGGCGGATTTGTTTCTTTCGGCGACGCCTTAACCACATCACTCAGCTTGATTGAGCAAGCCTACCAAAAAGAAGGCAAACTCTCCGGCCTCCCCACGGGACTGGATGCCCTGGACAACAAAACCGGCGGCCTGAACAACTCCGACCTGATTATTCTCGCCGGACGTCCCGCCATGGGTAAAACGGCTCTGGCAACCAACATTGCCTATAACGTCGCCGAATTTATGGGGCGCGATAAAAACCTTGATGACAAAAGCCGCGGCGTTGCATTCTTTTCTCTGGAAATGTCCGCTGACCAGCTGGCCAGCCGTATCCTGTCAACCGTTACCCAGACGCCGAGCCACAAAATGCGTACCGGTGAACTGGATGAATCCGAATTCATCCGCATTGCCGCCGGCGTCCGCGAACTTGAAAGCATTCCCCTTTACATTGACGATTCGCCAGGCGTCAACATCAACACAATCCGCACCCGCGCCCGCCGATTGAAACGCAACAAAGGCTTAGGCCTGATAGTCATCGACTATATCCAACTCATCAGCGGCACCGGCAGCAAACGTTCCGAAGGCAACCGCGTTCAGGAGCTGTCGGAAATTTCCCGTGGCCTGAAAATGCTGGCCAAAGAATTGAACATTCCGGTTATTGCCCTGTCACAATTAAGCCGCGGCGTTGAGCAGCGCGACGATAAACGCCCGATTATGTCAGACTTGCGTGAATCCGGTTCTATCGAGCAAGACGCCGATATCGTCATGTTCGTTTTCCGCGAAAACTATTATATTAAGAACGAAGAACCCAAACAGCACGCCGGAGAAACGCCCGAACACTTCCAAAACCGCATGGAAGAATGGGAAACCCGGATTCGCCAAACCGAAAACATCGGCGAAGTCATCATCGGTAAACAACGCCACGGCCCGACCGGAACCGTACAGCTATTCTGGAACGGCGAATTCACCCAGTTCGGCAACCTTGTCCGTGAAGAAAACCTCCCCGACCAAATCGGATAACCTGATGAAATTTCTTACCAACGCCGCCAACACCTTAGTGGTTTTCGTCATCATGCTCGGCACTGCCGGCGCCATGCTTTGTGTCATCTTCAGCCGTATGCTCGGCATGATAGCGCACCATGCGGTTGTACTGTCCCGACGCCTGATCAAAATGATAGGAAACGGAATAAGACGCTGAGGCAAAAGTCGCCCCAAAAGGAATTCCGCCCTGCTTTGCTCCATGCTCGCATTTTCCGCCATTTTTGCACGAACACTCATGCCCTTCGTCATGTCCACAATTTCCGCAGCAACCACAGGAATCTTCTCCCGAAAAATCCAAATTTTCCGATTCGCTGCCGTCAAGAATAGCTTTCTGCATCTTTTTCAGCTGTTCCTTTTTTCCCTCGCAACAGCTGCAAGTCCCTTGTACCGGGGTTTTCACAATCATATCTGCCAGCCATTTAAACATTTTTGTTTCTCCTTAACTAATTTAGTGTTATTTTAGTCGGACATCATTACAAAAGAATAAACAAGGGTGCGATTTTGAAAAAAAAATTAGAAGATTACAGCGAAACCGAATGGGAAAACATCTGTACCAACTGCGGCAAATGCTGCCTGATTAAATTGCAGGACGAAGACAGCGGCGATATTTATTATACCAACGTTGTCTGCCAATATTTCGATTCGGAAAACTGCCTCTGCACAGTATATGACCGCCGCTGCGAACTTGTTCCGGAATGTATCAAGCTGACAAAAGACAACGTCGATAAAATCTCTTGGATGCCGGACAGCTGCGCATACCGCCGCCTCTTCGAAAACCGCCCGCCGGCATCAAAAACCACCATTAAAGGCCGTTGCATCTCGGAACAGCTCGTGCCTGAAGATGAGTTGGAAGACCATATCGTTGACTGGGATGACTTATAATGACGACAAAAGATTATGCCATAGAGCCGGAATACGACCCGGAATCCCGTTTTGCCGAATATAAAAAAGTAGAACCGGAATTCTGGCGCAAAAAAAAGCTTGAAGATATGAACAAAACCGAATGGGAACTGCTCTGCGACGGCTGCGGCAAATGCTGCCTGAACAAACTGGAAATCAAAGGAAGAATCAAGTTCACCAACACGCACTGCCGCTTTTTGGATTGCAAAACCTGCCTCTGTAAAATCTACCCGCACCGTTTTGAAAAAGTTGACGACTGCCGCGACATCGACTTAGCCGCCATCCGTGAAAAACCGCGCTGGCTGCCCAAAACCTGCGCCTACTGGCTGTTGGACAACGGTTACGACCTGCCGGAATGGCACCCGCTCATAACCGGAACCGCCGCCTCTGTCCACTCGGCCGGAATGTCCCTGCAAAACCGCCCTGTCGTTTCTGAAACCGGAATAAAAAACTATGAAGATTACATTGTTGACTGGCAAGACTTATAATATCGAGCAGCAGATTGACTTTCCGATAAAAATCGTCAAATCTCCTCGCGCCAAAAAGCTGACTCTGCGGATTGACACCAGGGAACACCTCCCGGTATTGTCGATTCCCCGCTACTGCCCGCAAAAAAAAGCGGTTGAGTTTGTCTTGGCACACAAACAGTGGATCAACGATTCGCTGAACCGCCTGCCGCGCAGCAAACCTTTTGAAAACGGCGATACAATCAGCCTCTTCGGCAAAGAAGTAACTATCATTCACGCCCCGGAACGCCGCCTCGGCGCTAAACTGGAAACAGACCAACTCCTTGTTTCCGGAGAAATCGAATTTCTGCACCGCCGGGTAAAAGATTTCATCAAAAAGAAAGCGCAAAACGAATTTTACAAGCGCTCCAACAAATACGCCAAAAAACTCGGAGAAACCATCAACGGCGTCACCATAAAAGATACCAAATCACGCTGGGGCAGCTGCTCAACCCTGCAAAACATCAACTACAGCTGGCGCATTGCTCTGGCGCCTGATTTCGTTATCAACTACCTGATGGCGCACGAAGTGGCACACCTCCGCCACCCCAATCACTCGCGCTGTTTCTGGGATTGCGTCGCAAACCTTTACCCCGAATACGAACAAGGGGAACAATGGCTCAAAGAACACGGCAAAGACCTGTACCTTTATGAATAGAAATACTGCCCGGATTTGTTTTCCGGGCAGTATTTTACTCTTGAAACAACCGAACCATCGGACGAACCCGCCTAGCATTACTTTTAGCGGTACGATAATTCCATCCCTTGCTTTGACAAAAAACCTCAGCCTGATCCCGATAATTTCCCGCCGTTTCCTGACAGAAATAAAATTCATTATTGTCAAACGGTTCAAATCCCAAATCGCACAATAAACTGTTAATTTCTCCGTCATGCTGAACTAAGAAATAACGCAAATCTTCAGGACACAACTGACAGCCTTTGCCGCTGACTTTGATATTCGCGCAATATCTGGTACCGTCATACCAAGTCATTGCCTCCGGAGCTTCTTTCCCCAAAATCAGCCATCCTTTTACAACAATTCCGACCGGTGTCCGGTTTTTGCGGTCTTTAACCAAACGGCTGACCAAACCGTCACTATAAGCTACTTTAAAATCAAAACAAAGCTGAGAGCGTTCCCGAAACTGTATCAGAAAACGCCTTTGCCAAAACCGGACATCTTCCAACAAACAAGCGTCTTTAGTCGCGCATAAAGCATCTTTTTCCATAATTATAATTTTTTTAATGATACAATAATTCCAATATAACCTAAAGATAAGCACACTATTGGACAAAAGTCAACAAAAAAGCACCTTTTCACACCGCGGATTATTATGTTGATTTTCAGCACAATCCTCCCTATATTATCTTTAGTTACATCATAAAGGAGAGTCGATAATGATCGAAAACGAAGTTCAAACCCCTTCCCGCCCGGCACAGACCGTCATTGTTGAAGCCGACCTGCGGGAATATTTGCGTAAAGTCTACAATTTTATGGCCGGCGGACTGGTAGTCACCGCTCTGACCTCATACATCATCATGAGCATTCCGCCCCTTTTCCGGCTGTTTTTCAGCGTCAGCGGCAATATGGTAAGCCTTTCCGTTTTAGGCTGGCTGATTCTTTTTGCGCCGTTAGCCATGGTTTTTTATTTTAATTCCGTAGCGCGCAACGGCAGCGCTTCCAAACTGCAGGGCGTTTTCTGGATTTTCTCGGCTCTGATGGGCGCTTCCCTCACCCCGACGGTCATGCTCTACACCGGCGCCAGCATCGCCCGTATTTTCCTGATTACCGCAGCCATGTTTGGCGGTATGAGCATTTACGGCTACACCACCAAAAAAGACTTAAGCGGTATCGGCAACTTCTGCATAATGGCTCTGTGGGGAATCATCATTGCTTCCATAGTCAACATCTTCATGGGCAGCACCGGCCTTGACATGGCGTTGTCCGTCCTGGTTGTTTTGGTCTTCACCGGCCTGACCGCCTATGACACGCAAAAGCTCCGCCAGATGTATTTAAGCAGCGGCGATATGGAAACCATGAACAAAACCGCGCTCATCGGCGCTTTGGAATTGTATCTTGATTTCATCAACATGTTTCTGGCTCTGCTCCGCCTGTTTGGCGACAGAAAATAGCCTCCCCAGTTCAAACACAGCTCCGCGCCTTTCGCCCGGAGCTGTTTTTTTCCGCTTGACAGCTTGGCAATTTGCCGTTATAAACAGCTTGTTCCGAGGCTTCCGCACTGTTCGGAGGCTAAAATAACTAATAATAACCAGAATCATCAAGATTCACATTTAACCGGAGAAATGAAATGAAACGTACTTATCAGCCAAGCAAATTGGTAAGAGCCCGCCGTCATGGCTTCCGCGCTCGTATGGCAACCAAAAACGGCCGCAAGGTTTTGGCCGCACGCCGTGCCAGAGGACGCGCTAAAATTTCTGCATAACAGCTCGTTTAGCTCATGGAAATTTTAACTCTTAAAAAACGTAAAGATTTCGTAAGAGTCGCCCAAAAAGGACTTAAGATGATAACGTCGACGGTCATTTTGCAGGCGGCTCAAAATTTATGTGCCGAAGACACAAACGTTTACGTCGGCTACACCACAACCAAAAAAATCGGCAAAGCAACGGTCAGAAACCGTTCCCGGCGGCGCCTGCGCGCGGCGGTGAGAGAAACTTTTGCCAAATACGCCCGGCCGGGCTATGCCTATGTCCTCATCGGCCGTTACAATACTGCGGACTGCGCTTATCGCCAGTTGGTCAAAGACCTTGGCTGGGGACTGAAAAAAATCAAACGCACCATCAACAACGACACGGCGGCACCTCATGACCAACCCGTTGAAAACTCTGCTCATCCTGCTGATTAAGTTTTACCAGCGTTTTATTTCCCCGCTGTTTCCCGGCGTCTGCCGCTATCGCCCGACCTGTTCTCAATACATGATAGAAGCCGTCCAAACCCACGGCCTGATAAAAGGCCTCTGCCTCGGCGCCAAGAGAATCCTCCGTTGTCATCCTTGGGGCGGCTCGGGCTATGACCCGGTTCCGCCGCTTTCAAAAGATAAAAACCGCCACAAAGATAAGCATAACCCGACATAACCCCTTGCGTTTCCGACAAATATAGATTAAATTTTGCAAAAATAAGCTTATTAAACATCTCAAATCACCACAGATTTGTTCAGAGGAGAAATTATGAAAGAAGATACCAAAGGCCTGTACCTTGCCGTTATATTGTCACTAGTCATCATATTCGTCACCAACATGATTTTCCCTTCTGCCCCAAAGCCTGCCGCCGAGCAAACGTCGGTAGCCGTCCCCGCCGCGGAAACGGCGCAGACACCCCGGCCGGACAGCGCTTCGGCGCCCGTTATGGCCGAAGAAACCGTTATCGGTATTGACGAAGCCTTAAAACAAAATCCCCGCGTATCGCTGAAAAACGATGCCCTTTCCGGAAGTATCCGGGTTCAGGGCGCGCGTTTTGATGACATCATGCTGGATAAATACAAACAAACTTTAGCTCCGGACAGCAAAGACGTCGAACTGCTGACGCCTGCGCAAACAGCCCGCCCCTACTATGCCGAGTTCGGTTGGCTGTCAAACTCTCCCGCCGTCAAACTGCCAACCAAAGACACCCTCTGGACCGTAAAAACCAAAGAACTGACACCGGAAACCCCGCTTATTCTGGAATGGAACAACGGTCAGGGTTTAAAATTCATCCGCAAAGTATCTCTTGATAACAACTACATGTTCACCATCGACGACACGGTTGAAAACAATACTGGCCGGAACATAACGCTTTACCCCTACGGCCTGATTAGCCGCACACCCGACTTGGAAGCTTCTTCCGCCTCGGTTGTACACGAGGGCATGACCGGCGTCTTTGACAATACACTCCATGAAGTCAAATACAAAAGCCTCGACAAAGGCGAAAGCAAAGAGTTCAAAACCAAAGGCGGCTGGGCCGGATTCTCCGACCGCTATTGGTTCAGCGCCGTTATCTTAAACAATCTCCAGGAAACAACCGTCAAATACCGCAACACTGACGGTACAACCTACCAGATTGACTACCTCGGCCAGCCGGTTGTCATCACGGCGGGAACAGCCGGAACCAACAACATCCGTATGTTTGCCGGCGCAAAGGAAATCAAGCTCCTTGACCGCTACACCACACAATATAACATTCCAAAATTTGACTTGGCCGTTGACTTTGGCTGGTATTATTTCCTGACCAAACCGTTCTTCTACATTCTTGACTTTCTTTACAACCTGATTGGCAACATGGGCTGGGCAATTCTGCTCTTCGCTGCCCTGCTGCGCCTGGTAATGTATCCGGTTGCCGGAAAATCATACGAAAGCATGTCTAAGATGAAGAAACTGCAGCCCAAGCTGAAAACCCTGCAGGAACGTTACAAAGACGACAAAATGAAATTACAGCAGGAAACCATGGCGCTCTACCGCAAGGAAAAAATCAACCCTGCCGCCGGTTGTCTGCCGCTGCTGATTCAAATTCCGGTCTTCTTCTCCCTGTATAAGGTTTTGAACATCGCCATCGAAATTCGCCACGCACCGTTTATCGGCTGGATTAAAGACCTTTCCGCACCCGACCCCTTGACGCTTTCCGTCATCACGCATCTGCCGGTTCCCGGCCTGCTGGATATCGGCGTCTGGCCGATTATCATGGGTATCACCATGTACATCCAGCAAAAGCTGAACCCGGCGCCGACCAGCAAAGATCAGGCGCGAATGTTCGCCATGCTGCCGGTAATCTTTACCTTCATGCTCGGACATTTTGCTTCCGGTTTGGTTATCTACTGGACGCTCAGCAATATCCTGTCCATCATCCAGCAAAAAGCCATCATGAGAAAGAACGGAGTCTAAAAAATGGCGGAAAATACCGACAACGGCAAATTTACCACTGCTGAACTTCAGGCGGCGGAAGACCTCTTCCGCCAGCCGGTAAATTTTGTACTCAGCGTCGCCGCCTTGCCGCAGCTGCCGTTGACCGAAATGGGAGAGATTGCCTTTGCCGGGCGTTCCAATGTCGGGAAATCCAGCATTATCAATGCCTTGTTCAACCAAAAGAAACTGGCAAAAACCTCAAACACGCCGGGCCGCACCCAGCAGTTAAACTACTTCAACCTCAATGATATGCTCCATGTTGTCGACCTCCCCGGTTACGGCTATGCCGAAGCCCCGGAAAAACTGGTCAAACAATGGCAGAAACTCATTTTTGACTACCTGCGCGGCCGTGTAAATCTCAAACGCGTCTTTTTGCTGATAGACTCCCGCCACGGGCTGAAAAAAGTTGATAAAGAAGTCATGGAAATGCTTGATAAAGCCGCCGTCACTTACCAGATTGTCCTGACCAAAGCCGACAAAGTCAGCGCCAGAGAACTGCAAAAACAGGAAGAAGCGCTCCATGCCGAAATCAAAAAACACGCGGCAGCCTACACTGACGTTATCGCCACCAGCTCCGTCAAAAATCAGGGTTTGGATTTGCTCCGTGCCGAAATCGCGTCTTTAATTTAAAAAAGCTTGTTTTTTTGTCTATTTTATAATATGATATGGTTCATAAACTTATTATAAATAAATCATTATGAAAAAAAACGTTGTAAAACGTGCATGGCTGAAATCAGTCATCCGTTGCAAAAAAAGCTTGAGAAACTTTGTCCTGACCGTGGCTATCCTTTTTGAACGATTAGTCAGACACTACAGGGAAATTTTCTTCGCCGTAACAATCCTCGGCGTCTGTGCCCTGACCTTTTTGTTAAACATATGGTTTGGCGCAATATACACGGCAATCTGGCTGTTTATCTTCTATTCCATGAAAACTGCCGCCCACGTCAACGGATAACCTAAAAAAAACAAGTGCCGGCCGACAAAGCCCGCACTTGTTTTTTTGCCTAATTTTCTTTTACGCCGTCGCCCGCGCCATTGCCGAGATCAATTCCCGCAGCGACAAGGCAACATCGCGATCATTAATTTCATAATATGCCTGCACCAGTTCCCCCGTTTCTTTTTTCAACATCGGGTCGTGTATATTTTCCAAAAAACGTTCAAATTCCGCCGCCCGTTCATACCATGGGCTAAAACGCCGCGGCGACAGGCTGGCGGTTTCCGCATCCATTCCCTCAAAAAAGAAATCAATGGACACGTCCAATTCCCCGGCCAAATCCCACAACCTGCTGGCGCTGATACGATTGGCGCCGCATTCATATTTCCGCAGCTGCTGAAACGTCATACCCATCTGCGCTGCCAGCTGTTCCAGGCTTATTCCCAGCGACAGACGCCGCTGCCGCAGTTTCTTGCCGACAAAAACATCTATCGGATTCGGCTTGCCCTCAGGTGTCCGCCCACGGGAACTGCCGGTTTTCATCTTGGTTATTTTAGATTTTTGCCCTTCCTGTTTCATGCTCTTTCCTCTGTATTTAAGATAAAAAAAACCACCAGTGACAGCACTAGGTGGTCGGGAAGGTCATAGATCATTTGTAACAAAAATGATATTTCAGCCTTTAAAACCGCAACGGCAAGCCGAGAAGTTTCTGAACATACGCTGAAAGCTCCCCGACCATAGGCCGGGGATATAAAACGACTTCTTTCAACAAGAGCATCGTTGTCGGTGTTTATATCAGACACCGTGTTACAAAAGGGCTATGACACCCCCGCGCCACATGGCGCTAAACAATGGGAAATCCCGTTGTCTGAAACAGAGTATACAGCCTCTTTTTCAAATTTCAATAAAAAATCCGCCGTCAACTTCCCCCTGCGCATAACAGAAACAAAAAAACGGAATGTTTTTCCACATCCCGTTTTATAAAATCAAGAAGTTATGCCCTAATAAATAACTTTTGTTTTTTGGCGGTTACATTTCCTTTCCGGTTCTTGCCAAAATAGCAGCCTGCTGAACTTCAAAATCAGCAGCTTTAACTGCACGCTCTGCATCTTCCTGAGCAACATAAGACATTTCGCCGCTGCTCAGATGCTGATTTTTGGAAATAGCCTTGTTTGTAATTAAAGACTTGCTCTCATCAGCAAGACGCAACTCACCAATCCAGCCTTTGCCGTTAGTCGACAAAACTTTATTAGAGATATATTCTCGTTGAGCCTGTGCTGCCTTTACATTCTGTGTTGCCAAAATTGACGTTCCGCCGGCAGAAAAGAACTTTCGCGCTTCCCCCCGTCTGAATACCTTGCCGGTATTTTCTTTTGTTAAATTAGACATAACGCTTCTCCTAAATTTATTTTTATTATTTTTCTTTCTTTTGTCTATTATCGCAACAAAAATTACCTTTGTCAACATATAAAAGCGCAAAAAGATAACAAATTCATAAATATTTTAACTTATTGTGTTTATTTATATTGCATTATATGATTAATTCAATAAAGAAAAATTAATTTATCGAAAAAAAAGCAAATTTGTGGAATAAAACATGTCATTGTTCAAATCCGTAGCCACATTCGGCGGTTTTACGCTGGTCAGCAGAATCACCGGTTTCGTCAGAGATATGCTGCTTGCCGGTTTTCTGGGCGCCGGCGCAGTTGCCGATGCCTTTTTTGTTGCTTTCAAACTCCCCAACCTGTTCCGCAGCCTGTTTGCCGAAGGGGCGTTTACCAGCGCTTTTGTCCCTCTCCTCTCTCAAAAAATGGTTGCGGAGGGAGAAGATTCGGCTTTTGACTTTGCTTCCAAGGCCATTTCCGTGCTGGTCTTTTTCCTGCTCTTCTTTGTCCTTGTTGTTGAAATCTTCATGCCGCAGCTGGTCGCCCTTATGGCGCCGGGCTTCATGAGCGATCCCGAAAAATTCAGCCTGACGGTCGACCTGTCCCGCATAACTTTTCCCTTTCTGCTTTTTGTTTCCGTTGTGTCCTTCCAGTCGGGAATTTTAAATGCCCTGAACCGTTTCGCCGCTCCTGCCGCCGCTCCGGTAATCCTCAACCTGATGATGGCCGGCGCGGTTTTTGTTTATTTCCCGTTTATCAACACCCCGGCCTACAACCTCTCGGTCAGCGTCACCCTCGCCGGGCTGATTGAAATCATCTGGCTCGGCTGGTTTTTAAAGAAAGCCGGCGCCGCCGTCCGCGCCCATTTCAACATCCTGACGTTATGCCGCTCTGCCGAAATAAAAACCCTGTTCCGGCGCATTGCCCCCGGCGTGCTCGGCGCCGGAATTTACCAGATAAACATGATGGTCGACACAATTATCGTTTCTCTCGTCGGAACCGGCGCCATTTCCTGGCTTTACTATGCCAACCGTCTGCAACAGCTCCCGCTGGGCGTCATCGGCGCCGCCATAAGCGTTGCCCTCCTGCCGATACTGTCCAAACAGATAAAGGCCGGAAATTCAAGCGAGGCTCGCCGCGTACAGGACAATGCCGTCGAGTACGGCGCCCTCTTTGCAATTCCCGCGGCTTTTGCCCTGATTGTTCTGGCGGTCCCGGTAATCAACATCCTGTTTCAACACGGCAAATTCGGCGCATTGGAAACAACCATGACCGCACGCGCCGTCATCGCCTATTCGGTCGGCCTCCCCGTCTATGTGCTGGTTAAGGCTTTGACGCCAAACTTTTTTGCCCGCGGCGACACCCGGACGCCGGTAAAATACAGTATCGTCGTTTTTGCCGCCAATATCGGCTTCTCCCTGCTGCTGATGAAGCCTTTCGGACACGTCGGCGTGGCTTCGGCGACCACCATTGCCGCCTTTGTTTCCTACGGACAATATGTCTATGGCCTGAAAAAACGCGGTTACTGGACGTTCAGTCCCGCGCTGAAACGCCGGCTTCTGATGATAACCCTGTCCTCTCTGGTTATGGCCGCGGCTATTTACCTGGGAGAAACGGCGCTGAATGCCCGTTACGGCAACTGGCTGCATCTCGCTTTCATGAAAAAAATCGCCCTTTTAAGCGGATTATGCATTTTGGGTGTTGCAACTTTCGGCATTATGGCTAAACTAACAGGAGCCGTGGATTATAACGAAATCCTTAAAGTTTTTGCCAAAAAAGGAAAAAAGAATGTTTGACAAGCCGCTGTCCGCCCTGTTTTCAAAACTAAAAAAATGGCTGAAAAACAGTTCGTTGATGAAGATTAAGCCCATCAACGCCTTGGTTTTCTTTTTAAAATCCTGGTGGCATATCGTCACCGTGACGGCAATTACCGTCATCTGCCTCTATTATCCTCTCGGCGGCTGGATAATCAACGATATTGATACCAATACCGACTATGAAATCCCTTTGTCCGACCCAAAACAATCCGCAACAATCGCCACAACGTCATATATTGTCAACAGGGAAGTCAACGACAAACTGTGGACCCCCAACCTGCCGTTCTTTTTCCCTTCATATTTTCTTGACAATATGCCCAGCTTTCAGCTCGGAATGATAAATACTGCCGCCAACACGGCTCTGGCGCTCAGCCGCGTCATGCCGCCGCTGCCAGCCGGCGAAAACAAGCCCAACCGCCTTGATACCGCCGTGGAAATGCTGCAATATCCGGGAACGGTCTGGCTGTTCTCTCTTGAAAACAATCTCGTCCCTGCGCCCTCTTCAACCAAACAATACCGCCGGGCCATCCGTCAGCTGAACAAATACAATCAGGCGCTGTCGGCCGGAATCATCGTTTTCACGCCCCGCGCCGGCGATTTAAAAACCATATTGGCCTTGACCGGCGGCAATCTGAAACGCGCCAACCTCGACCTTGAAAAGCAGATTCGCGAATTCAGCTCAAGCTGGTTTGACGGCAAAGCAGACAACGTCTTTTACTTCAACCGGGGAAAAGCCTACGCCGCATTTTTGGAATTGCAGGCCATCGGCCGCGATTATAAGGAAATCATCGTCGCCGCCGGACAATACGAAAACTGGACCGTCATGCTTTCGGCCTTGCAGGAAGCCGCGCACATTGCACCCCTGATTGTCCGCAACGGCGAACCGGACAGTCTGACTGCCCCCAACCACCTGGCTTACCTGAACGGTCATATTCTGAAAGCCAGGCTGCTGATGCTCAAAATATCTAACCAACTCCCGCAAGACAAGGATTAAAAATGCTCATTGAAACTCAAAACACGCCGGATGCCGACGTCATCAATTTTTTCCCGGACAAACCGCTGATGAAAAAAAGCCAGGCCGAATTTGCCGATGCCAAAACCATCCGCAAATCCCCGCTGGCGGAACAGATTTTCGACCTCGGCAGCATAAAATCCGTTTTCATCACTGCGGATATGGTGTCAGTCACCAAAGACGCCACAGCCTCATGGGAAGACTTAAAACCGCTGATTCTGGCGGAAATCATGGATTATCTGGCCACCGGAGAAGAAGCGGTCATTGACAACAATGAAACAACGACTGATGAAGAAATCATTCAAAAAATTCACGGTCTGCTTGACGCCCGCATTCGCCCGGCTGTAAAACAGGACGGCGGCGACATCGTATTCAGAAAATATGTTGACGGCATTGTTTATGTCGAAATGTGCGGCGCCTGCGCCGGTTGCCCTTATGCGCTGCGCACCCTGAAAGAAGGCGTCGAAAAAGTCATAAAAACCTACATACCGGAAGTCAAATCTGTCGAAAACTATGAAGAATAAAGCGCTTGTCAAATTGTTTTTTCTGGCGGCTGCCGCCTTCTGGCCGGCGGCGGTTCAGGCTGAAACATTTATAAAAGCGGACAACACGGCGCAAATCGAAAAAATCTTCCAAAAACAAAACTACAAGACTTACCTTCTGCCTTCAGGAGAGAATTTTCCACAGATTTTCATTCAAAACATCCCCGAAAAATTCGGCGCGGATTTGCCTGAAAAACAAAAACAAGACCTCTTTTTCAGAATTTTGGCGCCGCTGGCTCTGAAGGTCAACGCAGAACTTGAAAAAGAACGAAAAGTCGTCATTTACCTGCTGCACAAATTCGCTGAGGACAGCCTTGACGCCGCAGACGAAGCAATCATCGAAAAACTGGCGCTTAAATATGACGTTTCCACCCCGATGCAGGGACACCGCCGCTACGCCATACTCCTCAAGCAGCTCAAACTGCGGATAAACGCCGTTCCCCCTTCGCTGTTTCTGGCGATTGCCGCCATAAACACCAACTGGGGACAGGCAAAGTTCCTGCCGCCCTCCAACAACCTCTACCGCGAATTAAACTGGTACAGCGATGAAGGACTAAAACCCGAGGACGAAAAAGAAGACGATTCTTACCGTATCAGAATTTACCCCTCGCTCTACACCGCCATGGCGGACTATGCCTTAAAGCTGAATTCCAATGTCGATTATCAGGAATTCAGGGAAATGCGCCAAATGCTGCTTGATAAAAACCAGCAACCCAACGGCAAATTTCTGGCGCCTTATCTGATTTTTGCCTCCGATTTACCCAATTTTACCGGTCTTCTTGACTATACGATAACTTTTTCCCAACTGGATCAACTCGACAGAAACGCTGCTTTAGCCCATTAAACGCCCTGGAATCCACAATTTTTGTAATTGTCACAAAAAATTAATGAAACATTATAACAAATTTATTATATTATAGAAACAGGATAACAAGCGGAATAAAAAAATGCAGAATAATAAACAATTATCAAGGGAAGATGTTGTCAGACTTTCAGCCAGCCGTTCTGCCGAAAATAAAATTTCTACGGTGCAAAAATTATCTTCCTTATACAGTTCGCCTAACATTACCCTGCGCGAAAGAAAACTGGCCGAGGACATCTTCCGTATTATGGTGGAAGACGTTGAAGTCAAAGTACGCCAAATTCTTGCCGAATGCCTGAAAAACACCAAAGAAGTACCTCAGGATTTGGTCATCAAACTGATTAACGACGAAAACAGCATTTCCATTCCGTTCATCAAATATTATCAGGGGCTGACTAATAAAGAGCTGATAGATATCTTAAATGCCCAAAACATCGACAAACAAAAAGCCGTCGCCCAGCGCCACAACCTGTCTAACGAAATTTCAGCTTATATTGTTGACAAATGCCCCGAAGACGTTGTTGTCACCCTCATTTCCAACAACTCGGCCAATATTTATGAAAACACATATCAAAATATCGTCAACAAATATTCTGAAAGCGAAAACGTCAAGCGCTGCCTGGTATATCGCTCCGAACTTCCGGTAACCGTTATCAGTAAAATCATCAATTCCCTGTCCGAGGAATTGCAAAAACGCCTGATTATGACACATAACCTGCCGAATAACATCGCCTCGGATATTGTCGAACAGGTAAAAGAAAAAGCAACCCTGCGCGTTTCTGCCGAATACAGTTCGGACAAACAGATTGAAGAGCTTGTGCACGAATTATATACGTCAAACAAATTGACACCATCTTTGGTCGTTCGTTCCATCTGCATGGGCGATTTGAAATTTTTCGAATACGCGATTGTTTACTTGTCAAACACCCCGATAACAGAAGTCAGAAAAATCCTGTTCAACACACAGGTCGACTTTGTCATTCGCAATCTGCTCAGAAAGGCTTTCATCCCCAAAAACCTTTTCCCTGCGGTGTTCAGCGCCCTAAATGTTATTAAAGACATCCGTTTTGACTTGAAAAACAACAGTAACCAAACTTTTGCACATAAAGTTATTGAGCGGATTTTGTCATACGGAAACGCCGAAGAAGAATTGGATCCGCGAGATATTGAATATTTAATCTCAAAAATCAACTGATTAAAATTTCTTCCGTTGTTCGTTTTGTTGATTAAATATTAATAAAATTAAGTTAAGCTGACGGGCATAATTAAGTTATGAGGAAGAAAAAAATTGGCTGGTATTAATAGTAGTTCAACGCTGACAAATCTTTTGGAGCTTAATAATTTTATTCTTGCGGAGAAAGACTACAAAGTCGCCGTAAAAAGGATTATTGAGTTTGCTCAGTCTGTCTGCAATGCGGACGGCTATCTCCTGTACATCATCAATGATGACGACTTCCTGAGCTTGGAATACACGCACGTTGACAGCTTGGGCTTTGATAAAAGCGGCAGTGACAACATGACGATTTATCCCACCGTTTATATACCTGATCTGCGTAACAAAGAACTCAAATCACTGGCGGAAACCAGCGCCCTCAATCACGAACTGATAAACACATTTATGCCTCCACTGACTTTGACAATTCCATTTCCAAATGGTTTGACCAGGAATACAACTACCGTATCGTTTCCTGCCTGACTCTGCCGATTTTAAACCGCAAAAAAAATATCATCAGTATTGCCCAGTTTTTCAATGCCAAAGACGACAACGGCAAAACCATCTCTTTCACACCGGAAGTCCAAAGATTCACACAAGCTATCTGCAGCCTAGCCGGCCTCGTCTTGGAAAATCGCAAATACAGCGCAGCCTATAACCAGCTTTTGGAATCATTCATTGAAGTTCTGGCGCGCGCCATTGACGCCAAATCTCCTTATACCGGCGCCCATTGCCAGCGCGTCCCGGTAATCGCCAGAATGTTGACCACCGCCGCCGTTCAGGAAGAAACCGGACCGTTAAAAGACTTTGAAATGAGCCGTGACGACTGGTATTCTCTCAATATTGCCTCTTGGCTGCACGACTGCGGAAAAGTTACCACACCGGAATACATCGTTGACAAAGCCACCAAACTGGAAACCATCTACAACCGCATTCACGAAATTCGCGACCGCTTTGAAATTCTGCGCCGCGACGCGCATATTGAATATCTGAAAAAGCGTCTGGCAAACGTCGATACGCAACAAAACCTGCAAAGCGAATTCGTTAACAAAGTAAAAGATTTGGAAAGTGATTTTGACTTTATCGCCCGTTGCAACACCGGAGATATTCCGATTACCGACGCCGACATTATCCGCCTTGAAAAAATCGCAAAAATCAAGTTCACCCGTTATTTTGACAGAACCAAAGGCTTGTCCTGGGCTGAAAGAGATAATATCACCAATCTTGACCTCTATCAGAAACCGGGCGTTGAAAACCTGCTCCAAGACCGTGAAGACCATATCTTCAAAGGATATAACCACGGCGAGCTGTATAATCTTGAAATTCGCAGCGGTACAATCAATAAGGAAGAACGCGCCAAGATTAACGAACACATTGTTGTGACAATAGACATGCTCAAGGCCATCCACTTCCCCAAAGAACTCGCCAACGTTGTTGAATATGCCGGGGCTCACCATGAACGCATCGACGGCAAAGGCTATCCTTACGGCCTGACCGGTGACCAGATGTCCATCCCGGCCAAAATCATGGCCATCGCTGATATTTTTGAGGCTCTGACCTCCAACGACCGCCCGTATAAAGAACCGAAAAAATTGAGCGAAGTCCTGACAATTATGAAAAACATGAAAGATACCGGCCATATTGACCCTGACTTATATCGTGTCTTCATTTCCAACGAAGTCTACAAAGAATACGCCGAACAGTATGTTTCCCCGGAACAGATTGACGAAGTCCATCCGGAGGATTATTTATGATAAAGGTCAATACCGTCCTCTGCCGCGCCGGCTCCATGGATAACTATTCCTATCTGATAACCGATAAGGAAACAGGCATCAGCGCCGTTATCGACCCCTCAGAAACAGCGCCGATTGTCGCTGCCTGCAAAGAACTGGCGATAAAACCCTCTTTTGTGCTTAATACCCATCACCATTTTGACCACACGGACAGCAATCTGGACATGAAACAAATATTTCATGCCGAAATCATCGGCAACAATGCCGACGCCAAAAGAATTCCGGGCTTCGACCGCGGCGTAAACCCGGGAGATACATTCATGCTGGGAAAATCGCGCGCTGAAATCATCGGTGTTGACGGCCACACAATCGGCCATATCCTGTGGTATTTTCCCGAAGATAAAATCGTCTTTACCGGCGATATGCTGTTCAACCTCTGCATCGGCGGCTTATTTGAAGGAAACATCGACCAAATGTGGGCTTCGGTGCAAAAGGTGAAAAATCTTCCGGATGACGTTGTTTTTTATCCCGGACACGAATACACCATGGCCAGCGCCAACGATGCCCTGTATTTTGCCAACAGCAACCCGGATGTCATTGCTTATCTGCAAAACGCGCAAAATCGTCTGCAGCGCGGACTTCCCGTTGCGCCGACACCGCTGGGCATTGAAAAACGCTGCAACCCCTACCTTCGTGCTCAAACCAAAGAAGAGTTTGCCAGCGTCCTCAGGCGATAAGGACTGGACGCCGCCTTATTTATATGCTACATTAAACATATATTTTTCAGTAAGGTAAAACAAATGGCCAAAGATATTGTCACATATGAAGAATACCGCAAAGAGCTGGAACAACAGGGATTTGAGATAACCAATCCCAATGGCCTGAAATTTGCGCTGCGGGCCAATCAAGGCCGGCGGCTGAAAGACAACATTCTTGAAAAATATACGAGCCGGAAAAAAGAAAACACCCCTCAAACAACCACAGAAAAACCTCAGATTATCCACGATTTTGCTGACTTGAACAAAATTATTGAAACTGCCGGAGAAGAACAAACGCCTCCACCAGCCCCAAAACGTAAAAAAAGAAAAAAGAAAAAAACGCCGGCGGCACCCGTCGAAGAAAAACAAGAAATGACTTACGACGAAGAACTGGCCTTCTATAAAGAAAAATATAAAGACACTGACAAACGGGTTTTAATTATTCCCAACAAAAGAGTGTTCATCCTCAAAGAAGCTCCGCAAAAAGCACCTGAACAAACAAAGCAACCGCAGGCTCAAAAAGCCGAAAAGAAAAAAGAACGGCAAGTTCCGGTTTCTGTCGAAGAAGAAAAAAACATCCCGCAACAGCCTGAAAAAGAAGAAACGGCACAACAGGCTCCCGTAAAAACGGGGGAAAACAAATCCCTGATTGAACAATATGCAGAGCCATTGGAAGAATGGGTCAACAGTGATTTGGATGAGAATAACGAACCTAAAAGAACAATCAGCTATGAAGCGCCGCAGGAAAACAAGCTGGACATCACGATAACCCCATCGCCGGAACAGGAAGAAAAAGGCGACAGCGGCGCCGTCATCTCCATTGAAGCGGAACCGGATTCGGAAAGCGCGAACGTAAAAATCGGCGCACAAAATAACCAGCCTCTGTCTTATGAATATTTCTACCAACTCCTAAAAACAGCCAAGGAAAACGGCTTGGAAAGCGTTGTCTTTGACGATATTAAAACCGAAGCCTTCCGCACCGGGCTTCTGGCTGCCGCTTTAAGCCTGAATCTCGACATAAAAAATGCACCGGAAGGAATAGACTTAACGTCAGAATACGCCATCGCTCTGCCTAATGAAGCCAAAAAACATCTGCGTCGTTATAATAAAAGCCGCCAAAGAACAATCAAGGGTGAAAAAGTAACGGAAACAACGCAGCGCGTCATCGAACGTAAAAATAACTTACATAAACAACCGCCGCGGAATCCATCCTCCCGTTCTTCAAGAAATCTTCCCCGCCAGCGGGAACACGAATAATTTCTCTTACTCTTATATTCTCAAACTCTCTCATTTTCTGCTAAAGAAAAAGCGGAGAATGCGTTAGATAGAGTGATTTTAACGGCGGAAGCACCTCTTAGAACAGGATAAGAAAAGGGATTATGTGAGTCAGATAATAAGATTTAAGGGCAAAAAAGCACCTCCCACATTCATTCTCCGCTAAAGAAAAAGCGGAGAGTGCGTTAGATAGAGTGATTTCTAGGTGTGAGAAAAATCCTAGTGTACACATTAGTACATGGATTTTTCGAGCCACCGTAAAATCGCTCTAGATGACGTGCTATACGCTTTTTATTCTTTGCCGAATTGAATGTGACGATTAATATATACCGATAAAAGGATTCCGAAACTCGCCATGATGGAGAGCATGACTGTTCCGCCATAGGAAATCAGCGGAAGGGGAATACCGACAACGGGAATAAGACCTAAAACCATGGCGGTGTTAATTGAAACGTAGAGAAAATAGTTGGTTGTCAAGCCGATGGCAACAACCTTGCCGAAATAGCTGGTGCTTTTCATGGCAAAGGAATAACCGTAGGCAATAATGCAAAAATTAACCAAGATGACAAAAACGGCGCCAATCATGCCCCATTCTTCGGAAAGCATGGTAAAAATAAAATCGGTATGTTTTTCCGGCAAAAAATTCAAATGGCTCTGCGTCCCTTTCAAAAAACCTTTGCCGAAAACGCCGCCTGATCCCAGAGCAATTTTGGATTGAATAATATGATAGCCCGCGCCAAGCGGATCCCTTTCCGGATTGAGAAACGTTAAAACGCGGTCGCGTTGATAATCATGCAAAAACATCCAGGCAATCGGCATCAGCACAATACCGCAAACGGCAACAATCGCAAACTTCCACAACTGTACCCCAATGGCAAAAAAGATGGCCGTTGTCGTAAAAAGCAGCATTAAACCCGTTCCCAAATCCGGCTGAATAATAATCAGCCCGGCCGGAACCAACGCCAGCAGCAGCGCGGGAATAATCCCCTTGATACTTTCAATCGACTGCAATGAAGACGTGTGAAAAAACCTGGCCAAAGCCAACACAAGGGCAATTTTCATCAACTCCGACGGCTGTAACTTAAAAAAGCCAAAATTAATCCAGCGCTGAGCCCCCATGCCGACATGCCCGCCGACTTCAACAATCACCAGCAGAATAAGCGTAAAGAAATAAAACACATAAGCATAGCGCATTAAAACGCGAATATCAATCAGAGCAAAAAACAGCATAACGCCAAAGCCGACGCCAAAACGGACAAGCTGGTTCAACGCCCACGGCCGCCAGCTGCCGTTCGCGGCAGAATACAACATCGTAATGCCGATTGCCGCCAAAATGCAAATAAACAAAACATAGCAAAAACTGATATTCATCAGCTTTTCCCTGATTGTCAGCTTCTGACTTTTAAACGTCGTTTCATAAGGTTTGTACATATCTTTTATTCCTGCTGCTGAGCCGCCGCTTCTTTTCCGACGGGGTCAAGAATCAAACTTTCCTTCAAAATCTTTGCCGCAATCGGCGCCGCCACGGACGAACCGCCGCCGCCGTGCTCAACCAAAACGGCCAAGGCATATTTAGGATTATCCGCCGGCGCATAAGCGATAAAAATCGCATGGTCGCGATATTTCCAAGGCAGGTCTTTTTGTTTGATAATACCCGTCTGGCGCTCCTTCAAACTGATACGGCGCACTTGAACCGAGCCGGTCTTCCCGCTCATCCGCTGGCCGTTATAAACAAACTGAGAAGCCCAGGCCGTTCCTCCGGGAGCATTGACAACCTCAAACATCCCTTGTTTGACAATATCCAAATGCGCCTTGGAAACATTAATCTTGTTAAAATGGTTTTTATCTTTAACCGGAAAAAACGTCGGCGTCACTTCATAACCGCCGTTAGCCAAACGGGCAGTCATCGTTGCCAACTGCAGCGGCGTCACCAAAAGATATCCCTGCCCAATGCCGGAAATAAGGCTTTCGCCGACCTGCCACGGCTCGCCATAACGTTTCAGCTTCCATTCTTTATCGGGAACCAATCCGGACTTTTCATTTTCCAAACCGATATTCACCGCCTTGCCCAAACCAAAACGCCGGGCAACTTCAGCAATCTTATCAATCCCCGTCCGCTGTGCCGTTTCATAAAAAAAGATATCGCAGGAATGCTTCAGAGCCTCAACCACGTCAAGATACCCATGGCCGATTTTCTTCCAGCAATGAAAAGGATGATCGCCCAACAGCATTTTTCCGGCACAGAAATGCCGCGTATCTGTTTTTATTGCTCCGGCTTCCAACCCGGCAATCGCCACCAGCGGTTTGAAAACCGAACCGGGAGAATACTGCCCCTGAATGGCCTTATTTGTCAGCGGATGGCGTTCGTTATTCAAAAGCGCATTCCACTGCTCCGTGCTCAACCCCTGCGTAAAAGCATTGGGATCAAAAGACGGCGTTGAAACAAAAGCCAGAATTTCGCCGCTGTGGACATCCAGCAAAATTGCCGCGCCGCTCTCTTCGCCAAACGCATCATAGGCTTTTTCCTGCAACCGGACATCAAGCGTCAAAGTAATGTTTTCGCCGTGAACGCCTTCGGTTTCTTCAATCTCTTTCATAACCCGGCCGTAAGCATTGACTTCAAGCTTCAAAATACCGCCTTTGCCGCGCAACCGCTGTTCCAAATATTTCTCAATACCGGACTTTCCGATTTTAAATCCCGGAACTTCCAGCAAGGGATCGTCTTTAACGTCTTTCTCGGAAACCGCCGCCACATAACCGATAACCGGCGCCATTTTTTCACCGTAAGGATAATAGCGGTTCAACCCCTCGTCTATGATAATGCCGGGCAAATCGGAAGCGTTCAGTTGAATCCTTGAAACTTCTTCCCACGTCAGGTTATCTTTGATTTTTATCGGCACAAAACTGCGGTTGCGCTTCAAATCCCGCTTAATTCGCTCTTCTTCGCTGTCACTCAAGGGCATGATTTTCTTAAAAGCATCCAGCGTTTCCTGAACATTTGTCGTTTGCTCAGCCACAATCAACGCCTGAAAATTCTGCTCATTCGTTGCCAAAACCTTATGGTTACGGTCATAAATAATACCGCGCTGCGGAATCAAAAGGCGGGTGGATATGCGGTTTTCGTCAGCCAAAGTCTTAAACCTGTCTGCCTGATAAACCTGCAGATAATACAGACGGGCAATGATACACAGCAAAACAAACACCTTGCATCCCGCCATAATCATGGAGCGTTTAATCAGAACCTTGCCCTTGTCATTGTCGCGATTCATCTCAAACCTCGTCCGTCATAAGTTTGTTCTGCACAAAAACATTAACCAGGCTGACAATCGGATAAGACGCAACCGTAATCAGCAAAGAAAACATCAACATTCCCAATGGCAAAAACTGGCTGTAATAAACCGAAAGCACGAACCACTTGGCAAACATGGAAATAAAAGCTGCCGGAATAAATCCCGCCCACATAACCTCAAAAGGCTTTCCGTTGAAATATTTCAAAAAATTACTGATTAAAACAAACAAAATCAACAATTCAAAAACATTTGCCCCCCACGGCGATGCAGAAATCAAGTCAGCCACGACGCCCAGAATAAAAACCGAAAACAGGTTAAAAACATCCGACCGATGCAACATCCAGTAATACACGCAAATCAAGGCAACAGAAGGATGAAAAATTGCCGGAACAAAAGGCATACAGGAAAGCAACAGCAGCAAAACCGACGACAAAAGCGGCAGCAGCCGTTGCAGATATAATGTCAATGTTTCCTTCCAGTCATCGTTCATCGAAACTAAATCCCGCTGTTTTCCGGCGAGGCCAAATCGCTTTCCGGCGCAGCCTCTTCGGCAAAAGAAACGATTTTAACATATTCAAGGCTGTCCAGATTCGCATAAGGCGTAATACGGATATCCCGCTTGTCAACTTTGCTGACGACGCCGACCGGCAAACCGGGAGGAAAAACACCGGCAACACCGGAGGTAACGATTCTGTCGCCGACGCTGATTTCCGCAGACAACGGCAAAAAGACAAGTTTCGGGCTTTGCGTATTGTCGCCGGCCATCATCCCTCGGGTTCTGCTTTTTTCGATAACGACCGGAATCCTGGAATTGATGTCCGTCAACAGCAAGATTTTTGCATAAGCATCTCCGATATTGTCGATTCGCCCGATAATGCCGCGTTCGTTCAAAACAATCTGCCCTTCCTCGACAGAAGCGTTATCCTTGCCGACATAAGCAATCAGAGAATGGGAAAAGGCATCCCCTTCCTCAGCCACAATACGGGCCGTCACCATTTTTTCCGCCGGCGGTTTTGTATAATTCAAAATACGCGACAACAGTTTGTTTTCGATTTCCAAAGCCCGGGCCCGCTCGCCGATAAGACGCAGCTTGCGGTTTTCCATCTTCAACTGCTTATTTTCCTCATAAGCCAGGCTCATTCCCTTAAAATAATCATAAACATTGGCAACCAGCCGCGCCGGAATAATCAGCACGTCAATAACCGGACTGATAACGTCCGTTGCCACCGAAGACGTCTTGTCAATCAGCACCGTATCGGTTTTATTGACCAGCATCATAATAAAAGCCGCCAAAAAAAGAATGACTAAAGCAAACTTTTTAATCAGCAGCCTGATCTGGCTTAATTGCATAAATAAAACTCGTCTGTGCTTCATAACGTCTGTAACTCGGAAACGAAAGGTTTACATAAAGCAGAAAGAGCGTGTTCCCCAAGCCGCCATAAAACATTCCGGAGAAAATCTTATGCCGGCTCGGAAACACGCCCAAAACAATTTAGTACATGCTTGAAAGGATGCTCTTCAGCTTGTACAAATCTTCCAAAGCCTTGCCGGTTCCCTTAACAACGCAAGCCAGAGGATTTTCGGCAATGGAAACCGGAAGCCCGGTCGCATTGCGCAAGACCTGATCCAAATTGCTCAGCAAAGCGCCGCCGCCGGTCAAAACAATACCTTTGTCAACAATATCGGCAGCCAGTTCCGGAGCCGTGTTTTCCAAAGCGACCTTAACCGCTTCAACAATCTGGGAAACAGGTTCTGCCAAACTCTCGGCAACCTGACGCTCGGTAATGACGATTTCCTTGGGAACGCCGTTCATCAAATCGCGGCCTTTAATATCAACGGTACGGCCTTCGCCTTTTTCCGGCGGGCAGGCGGAACCGATTTCTTTTTTGATTTTCTCGGCGCTGCCTTCACCAACCAAAAGGTTATGATTGCGGCGGATATAAGAAATAATGGCGTTATCCATCTTGTCGCCGCCGACGCGAACAGAACGGGCATAAACAATACCGCCCAAAGACAAAACGGCAACTTCGGTCGTGCCGCCGCCAATATCAACAACCATGCTGCCGGTTGGTTCGGTAACCGGAAGACCGGCGCCGATTGCCGCAGCCATCGGTTCTTCAATCAGCCATACTTTTCTGGCACCTGCCGCTTCGGCAGATTCCTGAATAGCGCGACGCTCAACGGCTGTTGAACCGGACGGAACGCAAATGATAACCATCGGAGATGCAAAAGAACGGCGGTTGTGTACCTTGCGGATAAAATATTTAATCATTTCTTCGGCAATTTCAAAATCGGCAATAACGCCGTCGCGCAGCGGACGGATTGCATGAATATTGCCCGGGGTGCGCCCAAGCATCAGCTTGGCGTCGTTACCGACGGCCAAAACCTGTTTTTTGCCTCTGTATTCCTCAATGGCGACAACGGAAGGCTCATTGAGAACAATGCCTTTTCCTCTGACATAAACCAGAGTGTTGGCGGTACCCAGGTCGATTGCCATATCTGCTGACAACCAGCCCATTATTTTTGACATCATGATATTTATCTCCGGATTTCAGTTCATTAATTATTAATTCTTTTTATAACCATCTCGCCTATTGTGCAACACTATTAATTAACTTTTCACAAACTTAATTATATTTTCTATAACTTCTTTTTGCCCGCTATAACATTGATTCAGCACTAAATCAGCCTTGAGTTTATTATTAAACCAGGTTCGCTGGCGCTTGGCATATTGCCGCGTGTGCAGTTTTCCGAGCATAACCGCCTCCTCCAGCGTCGTTTTTCCCTCTGCATAATCCATCAGTTCGGGAACGCCGAGCGCGCGCATGGCCGGCAGCCGGCGGTCCAGGTGACGGGCGGACAACGCGGCAGCCTCGTCTGGCGCACCGCCGGAAATCATTTGGTCAAAACGCCGAAAACAGCGCCCATCCAGCTCTTCCGCCATTGGCACAATCTTGACAATCCAAAATGCCGCATCGGGAAGCTTCTTTATCATCGGCAGCTTATGCCAGGCGCTCAAAGCTTTCCCCGTATCAAAATAAACTTCCAAAGCCCGGCGCACCCGGGTCGTATCATTAGGATTCAGTTTTGCCGCAGACGGCGGATCAAATTCCGCCAGCATATCATGCAACCGCCGAACGCCGTTATCTTCCAGCATTTTTTTTACTTTGTCCCTGACTTCCGGACTTGTTTCGGGAATTGGCGTCGTTCCGTTAATCAGATTATCCAAATACAGCCCCGTCCCGCCGACGACAACCGGAATTTTTCCGTCCCGCCAAATGTTTTTAATCTCGGCAACCGCCAAATTCAGCCAATCGACAACCGAGCCGTTTTTTTCCGCATCCCAGATTTCATACAGCCGGTGCGCGACAAGCGCTTTGTCTTCCGCACTCGGACAAGCGGAAATAATCGGCGTATTCCGGTAAACCTGCATAGAGTCGGCATTCACCACCACACCGCCGACTGCAAGCGCCGCATCAATGGCCAGCTGCGACTTTCCCGAAGCCGTCGGCCCGGCAATAACAATTACTTTCTGCTTCTGCATTGCGCGTTTTCCACCAGTTCGGCGCACAAATCTTCATAACTGATTCCGGCAAAACGCGCCTGTTCCGGCACCAAGGACAACGGCGTCAAACCGGGGTTGGTGTTGATTTCCAAAAAGACGACACCGTCCTCGGCATTATAACGAAAATCAGAACGCGAAACCATCCGGCAGCCCAAGGCCCGGTGAACCGTTTCCGCATAACGCCGCGCCGTTGCCGCCGCCTCTTCGGGAATTTCCGCCGGCAGAATGTGCCGGGTCATGCCCTCGGTATACTTGGCCTTGTAATCATAAAACGCAACTTCCGGCCGCAGTTCAGTAACCGCATAAGCCTTGCCTTTCCAAACCATAACCGTCAGTTCTTTGCCGGCAATATACTTTTCGCACAACAGTTCCGCGTCATCCCGTTCATAAGAAACAGCCTGCCTATCCGCATCGTTTCTGACAATAAACACACCGACGCTTGAACCGTCGCACACCGGTTTTAAAACATAAGGATAAGGAATTTTCGTCCCCCGGCTTTTATAATCACCATAGCGCAAACGCTCGGCCTCAGCAACGCGAACCCCGTTCTCGGCGGCAGCCTGGCGGGACAATTCCTTGTCCATCCCCAGCAAAGACGCTTTCATGCCCGAATGCGTATAGGGAATTTGCATCATATCCAAAAAAGCCTGTACCGCACCGTCTTCACCCCAGTTGCCGTGCAAAGCGTTAAAAACAACGTCCGGCTTCTCCCGACGAAGCGCGTCAATCAGCGCGCCGCTGTCTTTCAAATCAAAACCGGCAACGTCATACCCTTTTTGCCGCAGCGCCTGCTCCACCCCGGCGCCGCTGACCAGGCTGACTTCCCTTTCCGCGGAAAAGCCGCCTTTCAAAACCATAACCTTTTTCACGTTAAATTCCTTTAAAATATATTTTTTTATGTTAGTATGCTGCAAAAGATTTAAGAAAGACTAAAACCCATGTTCAAAAAAACGCTTTTTTTATCGCTTTTCCTCCTGTCGAGCCAACCGCTGCACGCTGCCGGCATTAAACACGACTTCATTGTCCATATCGGCATTTTTGACGCCAGCCGCACCTCTTTTGAATACAATCTTGATAAAAAACGCTATCTGACCAAATCAGAAGTCAAAACCAACGGCTTTTTTGACACGGTGTATCCGTTTACCGCCGAATATTATACCTCCGGCGACATCATGCCGAACGGCTCTTTCAAAACACAGGTTTACCGCTACAAATCAAAAACCCGCAGCAACCGCCGCACCAAAGAAATGTTTTACAACAAAGAGGGACTGCCCGTCTACCGCATCAGCTCCAAAAACGACAAGAGCAAAAAAGTTGACATCACGCAGGATCCCAAAAATGCGGGAACAACCGACCTCCAAACCGTCTTTGCCGAAATATCAAAACAATACGCCGAACTTCGCTTTTGCGATTCCCGCATGGAAGTTTTTGACGGCAAACGCCGTTTTGACGTTATCTTCAAAGATGAAGGCGACGAAGAGCTGATCCCCGGAGAATATTCTCCCTACGGCGGAACGGCGCGCAAATGCTCTCTCTATATCGACAAGCTCGACACCAAAGGAGATGACCTGTTGTGGCAGATTACTTCTGACCGCCCGATTTATTTCTGGATTTTGGAAGAAAAAAAGACTAAACTTCCTTTCATCGCCAAAGCCCATATTGAGGATACGCCGCTTGGCGAACTAAACGTTTATACCAGCCAAATTACTGTTAAGGATTAAAAATGTTAGACAAAGCAGAACTTTTATTGCCCGCCGGTTCACTGACAAAACTAAAAACCGCCATCCTCTACGGCGCTGATGCCGTTTATGCCGGAACACCGGATCTGTGCCTGCGTTCCCAGTCAAAATTTTCTCTTGAAGAACTGAAAGAAGGCATAGAGTTCGTCCATAGCAAAGGCAAAAAAATCTACCTGACTCTGAATCTGTTCATGCACAACCGCGATGTTGAAAAATTGCCGGTCTTTGTCGAAACGCTCAGCCACTTAAAACCGGACGGCGTACTCATTGCCGACCCCGGCGTTTTTCAGTTTGTCAAGGACAATGCCCCGGATTTGAACCTCTTCGTTTCCACACAGGCAAATATCTGTTCCTGGCCTGCCGTCAGATTCTGGCAAAATCAGGGAGCAAAACTCTGCGTTCTCGGCCGGGAAGTAACCTATGCCGAAATGAAGGAAATTCGCGAAAAATGCCCGGACATCCTGCTTGAATGTTTCATGCACGGCGCCATGTGCATGTCATATTCCGGCCGCTGCCTGATTTCAAACTATCTGGCGGACCGCAGCGCCAATCAGGGCAAATGCGCCCACTGCTGCCGCTGGCATTATAAACTCCACCTGCGCCTGAAAGACGGCACGATAAAAGAGCTGGTTATTGATGAAAACAACAAGGATTCCTTTGAATTTCTCCTTGAAGAAGAGTTCCGTCCGGGTGAGTATTACGAAGTTGTTGAAGACGACCACGGCGGTTATATGCTCAACTCAAAAGACATGTGCCTCATGCCCCGCCTGCCGGATTTGCTGAGTATCGGCATGGATTCCCTGAAGGTCGAAGGCCGCAATAAAACCGAATATTACGCCGGTATTGTTGCCCGCACCTACCGTCAGGCGATTGATGACTGGTATAACGCCCCCGACAGCTGGGATTATACAAAATACATGGACGACCTCAACACCCTGCAAAATCGCGGCTACTGTCTGGGCTTCCATGACGGAAAACTCACCAATATCAGCCAAAACTATGAATATACCCGGACACTCGGCGACTGGCTCTTTGCCGGTTCCATTGTCGAATGGCAAAACGATGACGCCATCTTTGAAATCCGCAACTATATCAACAGCGGCGAATTTATTGAATTTCTCATTCCCGGCACTTTGGACAACCTGCGCCTGACCCTGCCGGAATTTGAAGACGCCGAAACCGGCGAGATTACGCCGAAAGTTTCCGCCGGCCAAGGCAAAAAAATCCGCATCCGCCCTCAGGCCTGGAACAAAGACATCAGCGAAATCAAAAAACTTCTGCCGCAATACGTCATTGCCCGCAAACCTGCCCTGCTTACGGAAGAAAATCAAACCATGCTCAACCGTAAAAAAGAAGAGTTTGATATGCTGACAAACAAAAAAGCCTGATATCAATCAGGCTTAAAAATTCTGCAAAGGCATTGCCAATATTTTTTCCAATGTTTGCGCGCATAATAATCTTCTGCCTTAAAATTATCTATACGCCCCAACCCACTGTAGAATGTATACCGGTGTTTTTTATACTCTCGCAATAAAAGGGTAAACAAACACGCGCAAAACACTATACCCACAGCCAAAAGATATTTTTCGCCTGCCAAAAGTCGCAACAACATCAGCAGAACCGTCAGATAAAACAGCCATGCCGCAATTTTAACTTTAAATCTCATAATACATAATTTAATAATAAAAACTATCTCTAATATAGCATTGAATTTTTTTTAATCAAGCTGCCTTTTTCTATTGACAAATTTTGTCCATAGTGTATATTCACGACTGGAAAACTATAATTATAAGATATTATGAAAACAATACTTGAAGACATCTGTGACATTATTTCAACAATAATGCCGGATGAGGAAGAAATCAAAATTTATGAAGAGAGAAGCAACAATCTCTCTTATACCGACATTTTGCTGGACTTGCTTGTCAGCAACCTGATTTTCAAAATGTTGGCCGTACGCAACGCCAGCGATGACAGTGAATATGACGCACCGGGATCCAATCCGCTCATCAACAGCCTCAAACTGTTTTGCAAAAACGAAAGCCTGTTGACAGAATGGAAAGATTTCTCATTATTTCATGTTCATTACATTGCTGAAAACTACCCGCTTAACCCAACCGTTCAAAAGTATCTGCTCCATGAACTCAAACTTCATGAAAAAACAGATATAACCGAACAGGAATTATGGGAACGGGATGATAATGAAGAATTGGTATATGACTACACAAATTTCATTATCTCAAATTTAAAAACAATAAATCAAGAGGAGCTAAATTCCCTAAGGTACCTGTTTGAAGGCATAATTCTTCTGAACTGCCATATTTTAGAAGAAGAAAAATACACTGAACTGATACAGGAACATCTTAAAGAATTTCAAAATGAACTCTCTCTTAAAAATTATTAATTAAGAAAACCGAGGTGCCGCAGCAACCCCGGTTTTTCTTTTTTTTCCGTACAGCAGATTAGCCGCGTGACAACAGTTCCTCGGCATTCCGGCGCAAATTCGCCACCCGCGCCGCATTCGCCTCATCACCGCCGCGCAAATAGCTCTTTTCCAAATAACGGCACACTTCTATAGTATTCCGGCACTTCGTTACAAAGGAAACATCCTCATCCGTCACCGCAAACAAAGCCTTTTCCAGAATATTGATTTTATCGGCATTTCCTGACAGTTCATTTACCAGAGAACAATATTCCTGAAATTTCTCGCTGTCCGGCAAACCGTCAATTTCCTCCAGCTTGAGCTGAATATAACTTTCTTCATCTCCAAGTTTGCGGCAAAGAGCGGCCATATTTCTCAAAACGTCCCGAACATCATTTTCATTGACGGCAAAAGCCAGCGCTTCATTATAATTTTTCAGGGCTCGGATATAATTCTTGCGGAAATATTCATAATCGGACTCTTCGTCGTTTTTATCCAGATAAGCCCTTGCCCGGTTGATATATGACCAATACATAATCTGATTTTTCTTAATACTGTCGTCAAGCCGGCAGGAATCCGTTTCCGCACAAAAGTCAATTACTTTGGAAGCCGCGTCAATTTTCTGCTCCAGATCGTCGGAATCGTCAATCTCTTCAGTTGCCAGCCGATAAGCCTGTACAATATTTTTGGGAACCGCCCTTATCATTGATTATATCCTTATGCCTCTTACAGCTTTTAGATATGCCTTTTTAACAAAATATCAAGCCCGACTCATGCCCTTTTAAAAATACCGGGCTCAATCGGCGGCAAAAAACTGCTCCACCGCCCGACGACAAAATCCACGCTGTCGACACGGGATAACGGCGGGCCTTTGTGACAGGCAAGCAACATTTCGTCAAGCCTGTCCTCTTCCGCCGACATCATAATTTCCACGCTGCCGTCTTCCACATTCCTGACCCAGCCGGAAATGCCGCCGATCTCCCGGGCTTTTTTCACAGCCCACCAGCGAAAGCCAATACCCTGAACCCGGCCGCGGATTTTAATATAGACCTCTTTATTCATAAATCAGTCCCGTTTTAAAAAGGCCTCAATCTCCTGAAGTTCCTTTTTCTGTTCCAGACGTTTGCTTTCGGCTTCCGGGTCAATTCCCCATTTTTCGGCCTGCCACAACTCCTCAAGCCAGGCAGCCTTGTAAGCTTCCTCGGCATCCAGACGCCCTTGCACCAAGGCCATCGCCAAAATAACCGAACGCATGTCCAATGCCGCCAGATACAACGCAGTCAGCTTCTTGTCGGACAATTTCTCCAGAAAAACCTTCAGTTCATCGACAATTTTTTCATTTTCCTTTGGAACGTCAAGACCGTCTGTCGTTACAATTTCCGTATGCAACAGCTTCCGCGCCCAAATAATCACCGGCGTCCACAATTTTTCCTGGCGCTGCGACAATTCATCGTTATGCGACCAGAAGAGCAAGGCATCCGTCAAAGCAAAACGAACCAGCTTTTCAATAATTTCCTTGCGGTTTGCGGAAATCTCTCTCTGCGCCTCAGTAAACTTATCGCTCATAAACACCTCACTGCTGCAAAGATTTCAAAAAGCCTTTAGCCGCGCTCTCCAAATCTTTCAGAGATTTTTTAACCTCTTTTGAAGAGTCTTTGACCGTCGATTTCACGGCATCGACACTCCCCTTGACCGCATCGTCCGTCCCCTGATAAATATCCTGTCCGGTCTTCGTCACAACGCCCGGCCCCGGGAAACGGGATTGATACTGGGTTCCTTTCAAAGCCGTATAACAAGGCGTACTGTCGGCATCAAGAACCAGCTGCGATCCGAGATAAGCCGTTCCGCCCGTCGCGGCAATGCCGACCAAAGCCTTCAAAGCCTGCGCGTCATCCAAAACAATCTTCGGATCCTGCGCCGTCCCTTTGATTTTAATAAACGAGCTCAGAGCCTGCGCCAGATTTGCATCAATAATCTGCCCCGAATAAGGTCTGACCGTAAAATCAATTCCGTCATTGTTCAGATTATATTTACCGCTGCTGACCAGATTAAGCTGCTTTGAATTAATGGCGATTCCTTTCGGAAAATTAACAACGCCGTTCGTAACATCCGCCCGAACAACCGCGCAGGTCAAATCCAAATTCTGCACCTTGGCTGTATCCAGCTTTAAAGTATGCAAAATCTGCATGATAAAATTACCGGTCAGAATATCCAGCGACCCCGGATGAACAACAGACTTGTCAACAATAACCACGGCACTGCCGTTCATAGAGTCGACCAGCTGGCGATATGTGTCGCCGCTGCCGGACAGATTAATGTTCAAATCCGTATTACCCCCTTCGACAATTCCGAAAGCGTTGCTGTTCGGCGTACTCTGCAACTTGCTGTATAACTGCTGCAAAACAACGCCTTTGCTGACGGCCGTAACAGTAATATTCTTCAATGAAGAATTAGCCGTAATAACAGCATTAAGCGTCCCGCCGCCTAAATCAGCTTTCAGGGAATTAACATTCAAAATCCCGTTAAGCAAAACCGCATTCATTGAAACATTGTTCAAAACCATATCCGGGCTGACCTGCAAAGTCTTAATATTCAGTGCGGCTTTGGCATTAAGCTGCTTCATCAAAGAGAAGGGAATCGCCGTGTCCGGCACAAACTGGCTGGCCTCGGCGGAAGCAATCAAAGACGGCATCTGCCAAGCCGTTGTCTGAGCCGGCGCAAGAGAAGCAAGATTGATTAAATCGCTGTTCAAATTTGCTACAACATACGGCGTAACTTCCGAAATATTGGCGCTGACTTCGCCGCTGATAATATTTCCGTTAACATTCAGGCTTTGAATATTGGCGGAAACGGCCTGCTGATTGCCGCTGACCTCAGCCAGCAGCTTTACGTCCGGCGCACCGAAATTGCCCTGCGGATTATGCAGGTTAACATTAGCCGCAAAGGATGGCTTCGTCAAAACATCATGCAGATTGACAGCTGCGTTCAAACTGACGCCGTAAGCGCTGAGATCAGCCTCCACCGGATAAGCGTCCGTCCCGGCCAGAAGGATATTTAAAGCGCCCAATGTCGCCTTGCCCTTAATGTTCTGGTCGTTAAACAAAACCTCAAATTCCGTCTGAATGGCAGCATCCATACTCGGCGCCGTCATGGCAAAACGAACCAGCTCCACATTAAATGCCGAACCGTTTTGATAATTCACCATATTAAACTGACCGTTCTCAATCAAAACCTTCTTGGCGGCAAAACCGGCCAATGCCGCGGCTACCGGATTCTTCTGAACAATTTCCGCAGCCTTGTCCGCTGTTTTCATATCAACCAAACCGGTCGCAATCGCCTGGTCTTTCATCAGCTCGATTTGCTGCGGAGAAACCTGCCCGCCGCTTTTCTTGAACACCCAGTTCGGCGTCCCGTCAGCGGCAACTTCCAGATTAATAACCGGATTCTGCAAAATAACATTGTCAATAACTACCTGACGTTTCAACAAAGGCAGCAAAGCCAGCTTCACTTCCAGGCTTCCGACGGTAACCATCTGTGGCTGGGAAGCCCCTTCTGCATTTGCCAGTTCAACATCCTCGATAATCAGTGTCGGAGTAAAGGAAATACCGAGTTTTGCCTCGCCGTTGATTGCCAGTTTTCGTCCCAGCTGTTCTTCGGCCAGAGTCGAAATCTCCGACTTATATTTGTTCAAATCAAAATTGCGGATGAACAAATATCCGGCAATGGCGGCAACAATAATCAGTCCGATAATCACTTTTATCAAAACTTTTATAAATCTCATGCTTTTACTCCTTAAAGATAATACCGGCAGCTTTCAGGCTTTCCTTAAAATAATCGGGAAGCCCTGCCGTAATTTCCAGCTTCTTATTATATAACGCGGATAAGTTAATTTTGTATGCGTGCAGATAAAGTTTATCTGCAAAAATACTGAATTTTTGACGAGCTTCGCCATAATACCTGTCATCTCCGGCAATCGGACAACCGATGGATTCCAAATGCGCCCTGATTTGGTGCGTCCGGCCGGTCAGCGGCGAGGCGGCAATCAGAGAAAATTTGTTCCCCGCCGTATCCAAAACTTTGTAAAGAGTCACGGCTTCCTTGCCGTCCCTGTCAATCACGCTTTTCTCGCCGACTTTGAGCAAACGCCCTTTTATTTCGCCCTCATGCTGCCGGGGCACGCCGATACAAAAAGCCAGATAAGTTTTCTGCAATTGATGTTCACGAAAAGCCTTCGTCAGCAATTCCGCATACTTGCGGTTTCTCGCCAAAACCAGCAGCCCGCTGGTATTCTTGTCAATACGGTGAACCAGGCGCGGCTTTTCTTCTGCTTCAAATTTCAAAGCGTCCAGCATACCGTCCACATGTCTGTCCGTATTTGTTCCGCCTTGAACGGCCAGCCCGGACGGCTTGTTCAAAACCAAAATATTCTTGTCTTTAAAAATAACCAAGGATTGCATAAATGCAGTGTCACGCGCCGACACAAAATCTTTTTTGCCTTCCGTCTGCTGTTCATTGTCCAAAGGCGGAAGCCGCATTTCCTGCCCGGCTTCCAGTTTGGTTGCCGCCTCAACCCGGCCGCCGTTGACTTTTATCTGTTTCGTGCGCAGCAGCTTATTCAAACGCCCCAGGCTCAGCCCCGGATAATACTTCAAAAACCAACGGTTCAGACGCATTCCGTCATCTTCCTGCTTTATTTTCACGATTTTAACGCCAGCCATAACCTGCCCTTCCTGTCAAAATTACATTGCGGATTTTACTTTAGATTTTCATACTTTACAAGCACTAAAAAAGCGCAGCCTCGCTAAGAGATTTGCGCTTAAAAATTTACCTTCGCCGCGGCTTGGCATTCAACCTGTTCTTGCCCATCTGCTTAGGCACATAATACCGCCTCTTCTTTTCGGTTTGCTTCGGCAAAACAACCAATGACTCCAAAACTGGCGGTTTGCTGATTTCATAAACCCTTTCAACATCAACCCGCGGCATATCAAACATGATACAAACCCCGATTCTCATGCCGGCTTTTTCCATCTCTCTCAACCGCTTTTCAAATTCATCCGCCTGCTCCTCAAAAATACATAAAGCATCACCGGATTCCGCGTCAAACCAAACAGCAAACATCTTTCCGTTATTCTCTATAAGGGTAAGATAATCGCTGGCACCATACAAAATAATTTCTAAAGATTTAATAATTTTCATAAATCGATTTTTTAATAATATAACACTAAACCGATTATATAATTTTGTCTAAAAATGTCAATAAAAGATTATTCCTGCTTTTTCCGCGCCTGCTTTTCCGCCCGAAGCTTGTCAAAATACTCAATCCGCTTTTTGACTTCCCGCTCAAAACCGCGGTCAACCGGATAATACAACTTCATACGCTTCATCCCGTCCGGAAAATAATTCGCCCCTGAAAAACCGTCTTCACAATCCGGGTCATATTCATATCCCTCGTTATATCCCAACTGTTTCATCAGCTTTGTCGGCGCATTCAGAATATTCTTCGGCGGCATAAGAGAGCCTGTCCGCCGCGCAGCATCCCGGGCGGCGTGCATCGCCTTGTACACACCGGCAGACTTCGGCGCTGTCGCCAGATACGCCGCCAGTTGAAACACCGCCAAATCTCCCTCCGGAGAACCCAGACGTTCATAAGTGTCCCAGCAGGAAATTGCCTGATTAACCGCATTCGGATCAGCCATGGAAACATCCTCCACCGCAAAACGCGTCAACCGCCGCAACAGATATTTCGGGTCTTCTCCGCCCTCAATCATCCGCGCGACCCAGTATAACGCCGCATCGACATCAGAACCGCGCAAAGATTTGTGCACCGCGGAAATCAGGTTATAGTGCCCGTCCCGCCCCTTATCATAAACCGGCGCCCGTGAACGGATAATTTTAACAATCGATTCCTTATCAAAAATCTCTCCCGGCTGCGCATAATTCCAGATGCTTTCCGCCAGATTCAAAATATAACGCCCGTCACCGTCGGCAATAGTCTTCAAAAATTCCCGCGCTTCATCATCCACCGGCAGCTTTCTGCCTGTTTCCTTCTCTGCACGTTGCAGCAAAACCTCAAATTCCGGCTCATTCAGACGATTCAAAACAAAAACCTGACACCGGGAAAGCAAAGCCGCATTCAGCTCAAAAGACGGATTCTCCGTCGTCGCCCCGACCAGAATAACCGTTCCGTCTTCCACATAGGGCAAAAAACCGTCCTGCTGGGATTTGTTAAAACGATGAATTTCATCAACAAACAGCAAAGTCCCCTTGCCCTGAGTCGCCCGGCGGTCCTGCGCATACTGGAACACCCGCTTCAAATCCGCCACGCCGGAAAAAACCGCCGAAATTTGTTCAAAATACAAATTCGTATGCTCGGCAATCAAGCGGGCAATTGTCGTCTTGCCGCACCCCGGAGGCCCCCACAAAATAAAGGACGAAATCTTTTTTGCTTTCAGCATCCGCCCCAAAGGCGCATTCTCGCCGATGACATTATCCTGCCCGACAACTTCGTCCAAAGACCGCGGCCGCAGCCTGTCTGCCAAAGGTTTTTTCACATTGCTTGAAAATAAAGTTTCTTCCATCATTTTTCCTGCTTTCCCGGCAAATTTTCTTCTTTCTCATCCCGCAGGCTGAAAGCATCCTCTTCCATCCACCAGCTTTTGCCCGTTTCAAGTTCTCCGTCGGCCGTACGGTCTGCTGCCGCCTCATTCTCTTCGGCATAATCAGATTCCGCTGCAGTTTCCGTTTCCGCCAAAACCGCGCTCTCTTCATTCTGCCGATTCTCTAAACGCTCGTTCATCTCGTCATTAAGCAGATTGGCCTCGCCGATTTCCGTCATAACCTCAAGCAGCTGCGGCACGTCAACATCCTGCAAATTGCGTTTTTTGCGAATATCTTCATCCAGATAATAAACCGCCTCTTTTTCTGACAAAGTTTTCAGCCGGACATCCTGAGTAAAACACTTCGCGTCAACCTTAACCG